>NZ_JBBEWR010000002.1:0-484128 GCF_037646345.1 Ascidiimonas aurantiaca
TCCGGAAAGGTAAGTACTTTTATTAAGATGCAAAAAGATAGTTTCCCTGGGAAGTTTAAAGAAGTTAGTTAAGGGTTCTATGATCTTTTCCTGATCGAAGTTCTGTTGGCCGGATATTCCAAGACACGTAATGAAAGTAAAAAAAAGTGTAATAGCAATTTTTTTCATAATGCAAAAAAAGAATCTTAATTCATTAAATTTCCTCTTTCCCTGTTTTCAGTTTTATACAAGGGGTTTTATTAAAGAACAGAAATCGCCTTAACCCCAATTTTAGATATGAAAAAAGTACCTTAACAGTATAAACTTTCTCTAAGGAATCATATTTCCGGATGAAACACTAAGTGTTTTCACGGTTGAATAGAGACTTCCGTCATCTCCCATACCTTCTATAAAAAAGGTCATGTTTTTAATACCAATATTAGGAATGGTAAAAGAGGCTTCCCCTTTTTTATTAATGAGCACTTCGGGCAACCAGTATATTACCCCATACTCTTCAAAAACACGACTCTGATAACTCGTATATTTGGGAACATAATATTTTTTGTTTTGCTCAAACCCGTTTTTTACTTCATAAGTAAATACAGGTTCTTTCTTCTCGCCATCATGCGCAAAAGGAAGGATCTCATCGCGGTTAGTATATATTCTAATAACTCCGCCGGCACCTCTTACACCTTCAGAAGATCCTGATTTGTCAATAAAAATGCTGTGTATTTGTGAAGTGGGTAGATTATATAAAAAATTAGAGAATTCTTCCTGCCCAATTAACCGCATATCATCAAAATAAATAATAGGTCGGGCTCTTCCAGAATTTTCAGCTCCCAGGCTAAATGATTGGGTGAGCCTGTTCAATATATCTACACCCAACGGGCCAATAAATACTTCATAACCACGAGATTGAATAAGATCTGTTACTAACGGATATTGAAAAGCTACATTTTTTGTAACCCTTAAGAGCCGGTTTCTGTAAATTTTCGGAACAAAAACATCATCTTCGGGTTTTTTCTGCCACTCATCTTTGGTAATTACTACTTCTTCCAGGGCTATGGTATTATCCGGTAAAATAAATGTAGGTATCGTTTCCTTTTTTTCACCGGCCTTTGTTACGGGATTGCTGTACAGTCCTGAATATGCCCATGTATTTTTTAATCGGTCTTTTTGATTTTCAGATGTCAGATTTAAGTACATATTGGGCCGTACGAGATCTCCATTCTTTTTGGAAATGGAGAACGTTAACTTTTCTCCATTTTCGGGAAAAAAGTCCTTTATGGAAAATGTATTATTGGGAACAGAAAGGTCAACCGTCTGAGAGGAGTGATTTTTAGTAGCATGCATGAGTACCTGAGATTTGGCACCTATTTCCATATTCATACCGCCTTTTAGAAAGATACCTCTTTCAAAAATATATTTTTGTTTGGGGGGGCTGGTGGTAATTACATTCCAGTCATACTTACTCCAACCCTGTGTTAGTAACAGCAGATCGAGTTCATATAGTTTTTTTGGAGTGATATTCCTAAAATAATATACTGCATTTTCAATTACTCCTTTTACGTAAGGTTTCAGGTGAAAGGTACTGTAGATATTATCGCGATGCTGATAGGAGATCGTAGTTTCAGGTAATACGGATATACTAAGATTTTGTAGTACTTTAGGAGCTCCCGGTATTCTTGCTGAAAACCAGAGAGTATCTTTGTTTACCGATGCAATGTTTATATCTACCTGTTTAAAATTAACGGAACGGGCATTGAAAAAGAGCCTTTCCAGTATCGGCGCACCATTCTCATCAAGTAAGGTAAAAATATTCATGCCTTTGTGTAAGAGGTCTTTAGCAATGAGATAGGAGCTTTCCAGTTTGCCCTTTTCAAAAACAACATCAATCTTTCGTGCCAGTCCATCTCTGTGTATAATGAGATAAAAAGGTTTATTCTCTATTTTGGCATAGGTAGCTGCATTGGTACGGAAGGTAACAAACATATCATCGGTATCTTCACCCGTATAAGCGATATTGATGGTAATACCTTCTGCCTGTGGTAACGGTAGGGGATAGGTTTTTTCTTTTCCATCGTTAAATGTAAGGGTAGCATAATACCGGGTATTGGTTTCAGAAGTCAAATCAAATTTGCCATGGCCATAGGGTGAAGTGACGAAATCGGTAATAACATCTCCTTTGTTATTTTTAATAATACCCTTGTTTATGTTTACCCCCTGTCCCAGGTTATTAAGCACCTTAACGGCTAGGGTATTTTGAGTTCCTGCTATAAAATTTCCTCCTTCCGGCATAAACTGTACATCATATTGGGTCACCTTATTGTTGGCAGAAGGTAAGGGAGATTCATTTAATATGGTTATTTTCTGAATAAATGCTCCTTCCTCATTGAAATTTTTCATCCAGTTGGTGGAAGCTTTCATATAGTAGTCTCCGCTGGTAAGCGTTGAGTCTAAGGCAAAACTACCTTTTACATAGCCATTTTTGGCGAGAAAGAGTTTTTTATCGATTTGTATGCCCAGGCTGTCATAAAGCCCCACGTACACGTTGGAAGTCTCATAAAAAACAGTATCTTTTCTGCGATTGTAGATGTAACCTTTAAACCAAAGATCTTCTCCGGTAACATAGGTACTTTTATTAAGGTGCAAAAAAATAGTTTCTCTGGGGAGTTTAAAAAAACTGGTTAAGGGTTCTATGATCTTTTCCTTATCGAAGTTTTGTTGGCCATATACCCCAAAACATGTAATGAAGATAAGAAAGAAAATAACAGCAAATTTTTTCATAGTATAAATATACGGCTTACGTAGCTGTAAAATTGTTAATTTTTTTTTAATTCAAACAGAGTACTTTTGTTTTTAATGTAAATAATTTAGCTTTTGATTAAAAAGATTAATGTATTTTCTTTTTTTTGCTAAAAAAATAAGAATTTCTTCATAAAGGTATAGTTAGAGTTGGAAAGGTGCTTACAATAGATATATATGTACTTTTAAAACGTTTTTACGTATATTGACCATAAAAAAATGCTCCTGATAATCATGGTCATACTGCTAAGTCTGTTCTTGTCAGGTATTTTTTTGTTCTTTTTTCTGGAAGCAGTATATGCTAAAATATGGAGGAAACCTTTTTTAACATATACCCATATTTTTTTACAAACGCCACTTACCAGTGACATTGAATTTATTCACAAAAACTTTCCCTTTTATGAGAAGCTATCACCACGGAAACAAAAAATTTTTGGACACCGGCTGGTGAGGTTTATCAAGAGTAAAGAGTTTATAAGTAGAGGAGGGGTGCCTATAACACGAGAAATGAAGTTGCTTATTGGCGGTACGGCCATAATGCTCACTTTTGGTATGCGAAAGTACAGTATGCCCTCGGTTAAAAGATTTGTGATCTATCCATCGCAATATGAATCCGTTATAAGCCGTGCAGAGCATTTGGGAGAATTCAACCCGGGATTAAAAACAATTGCTTTTTCGTGGCGGGATTTTATGAACGGGCATAAAGTAGCCCATGACAATCTTAATTTGGGCATTCATGAAATGGCCCATGCACTTAGTTATGAAAGTTTAAGACTAAACCATATAAGCGCAGTGTTGTTTGCTGACGGTTTATATAAAATTGATATGTTGCTTAAAAATAATGCCTTTATATCACGTTTAGAACGATCATCATACCTAAGACCTTATGCACGTGTAAATAAATATGAATTCTTTGCAGTAGCCCTGGAACATTTTATTGAAACACCCTACGATTTTCACCAACAATACCCGGAACTTTACAGAATTCTGCATGAAATGCTTAATTATAAGTTTGAAAAACCACATTTTTCAGTATAACATTATTTGTAATATCAGGGTTTACAATAAAATAATTATGGTTATCACGTTTTGCTACATACTTAAATTTTAACAAAAAAATAGTAAAATATGAGGTTTTCCGTAATTTGGTATTCCATTTTAAGCCTTTTGATGAGGTTTTCCCGTATAAATCACACTAATACCAAAAAAGCTGTTTTTAAAGTAGGAAAAAAATGGCCAATAATTTAGCTTTGAAATAAGGTAAAGCGGACTTAAATACACATTAACAGAAATAAACGTGACCTCTACACTTTACATTCTGTTTCAGTGTTCATAAAATGCTTGGGGGCTTATAAAAGGGTTTATATTTGAACCCTATACTTCCTTATATTTATAATGTACACTGTCTAGTGGATTACCAGTTATCGCTGCCGGTAAATACATCCGGACGTTATGCAGAAAAATATGCCGGTTTTACAAATGAATAGGAAATGTTTACGATCCTAGGTCCTATCGGTTTTCGAGCTTTCCGATGGGGCTGATACTTCAGGGCATTCGTGTAATTACGGATGTCCTGATTTTTTATTTGAGCATCAGTTTTTTGCCTATGTCATTGATAATCAAACCGGCATGTATTCTTGAATTTTCAATGAACCATTTATGTGTATCCATACCTCCACAGATCACTCCTGCAAGATACATATTTTCTATATTGGTTTCCATAGTTTCAGGGTTATAGTGGGGATATTTCTTTCCATCGTTTGACAGATGTATGCCCGTGTTTTCAAGAAAACTGAAATCCGGCCTGTACCCTGTAAGAGCCAGTACAAAATCATTTTCAAGTACCGTATTTCCTTCCGGAGACTGAATATGTACTTTATCAGTTGCTATATGTGTTACGTGGCTTTTAAAGAACACTTTAATGCTCCCTTCGGCAATACGGTTTTCAATATCGGGCTTCACCCAATATTTTACCCGATCCCCAATACCCTCTGCCCGCACTACCATTGTTACCTGTGCTCCTTTTCTATAACATTCTAAAGCAGCATCTACGGCAGAATTACTGGCGCCTATAACGACCAGTTTACTATGAGCATAGTAATGAGGATCTTTATAGTAGTGCGATACTTTAGGAAGCTCTTCTCCAGGTATATTAAGTGTGTTGGGAATATCATAAAAGCCTGTGGCTATGATAACGTTGCGTGCCTTATAAGAATCTTTATGGGTGCATACTTCGAAGAGTTGTTCTTTTTTAGTAACAGATATGACTTTTTCAAAAAGCCTGACATGTATTTTGTGATCGCTGACAATCCTGCGGTAATACTCGAGAGCTTCTGCTCTTCTAGGCTTATTTTCTTTACTAATAAATGGGATATGGTCTATTTCCAACTTCTCTGAAGTTGAAAAGAATTGCATATTGGACGGGTAGTTAAAAAGGGAATTTACAATACATCCTTTTTCGATGATCACTGTATTGAGCCCTTTTTTTTGAGCCTCCAGGGCACAGGCAATACCAATAGGGCCACCACCTATAATGATCACATCAAATACCCTCATGGGGAAATCAGGCTTTTAAGCTCTGCTATGGTTTTATCAGGATATTCACTTTTAAAAACAAAACTTCCGGCCACCAGAACATCAGCGCCTTTTTCTGCCAGAGCTTCTGCATTGGCAGAGGTGACACCTCCATCGATCTCGATAAGTGTATTTGCTTTTTTCGCTCTTATTATTTCTCGTAACCGGGTTACTTTGTTATAGGTATTTTCTATAAAAGACTGTCCTCCAAACCCGGGATTAACGCTCATTACACATACCAGGTCAATATCGTTTATAATGTCTTCTAAAAGATGTGCGCTGGTATGGGGGTTTAACGCCACTCCAGCCTTCATTCCGGCTTTTTTAATAGCTTGCAGGGTACGGTGCAGGTGGGGGCAGGCTTCGTAATGCACAGTCAAGATGTTAGCTCCTAAACTGGCAAATGTATTGATATAACGATCAGGATCTACAATCATTAAATGCACATCAATGGTTTTTTGTGCGTGTTTGGTAATGGCTTCCAGTACGGGCATGCCAAATGATATATTGGGTACAAAAACTCCGTCCATAATATCAATGTGAAACCAGTCTGCCTGGCTGTGGTTTATCATTTCAATATCCCGTTGCAGATTTGCAAAATCGGCAGCAAGAATAGAAGGTGCTATAATTTTAGAATCCATTTTTGAGGAGTTGACAATTGCCCTGCAAAGATAGGAAAGCCGGAGCAGAACGTAAAAAGTAAATTAAATGGCTGGCAATTAGATTTTTAAATACAATATGTGAAAAACCCCGGTAATCAGCCGGGGTTCATTCATCAATCAAAAAACGAACAGTTATGATAAACTGTTGTAGTTGTAAATATTGTTAAGATATATTTCATGCAAAAATGACTTTCGCAAAATACGAAAAATAGTTCATATTACGTAATCTGGATAAAATTATCCGAGGTATGTTTTCAGTATTTTACTTCTTGAAGTGTGTTTTAACCTTCTAATGGCTTTTTCTTTAATCTGCCTTACACGTTCACGCGTAAGGTCAAAAGTTTCTCCTATTTCTTCCAGTGTCATAGGGTGTTGATCTCCCAGACCAAAATAGAGCCGTATCACATCTGCCTCTCTGGGCGTAAGTGTTTCCAGTGCTCTTTCTATTTCAGTTCTAAGTGATTCGTGTAACAATTCCCTATCTGGATTTGGCGATTCACCACTTCTTAAAACATCGTAAAGGTTAGAATCTTCTCCTTCTACCAAAGGTGCATCCATAGAAACATGACGCCCGGAGTTTTTCATAGATTCTTTTACGTCGTTTACGGTCATATCCAGTTCTTTCGCAATCTCCTCTGCAGAGGGAACACGCTCATGCGCCTGCTCAAGAAAGGCGTAGGTTTTATTGATCTTGTTAATAGAACCAATTTTATTAAGGGGAAGACGTACTATCCTTGATTGTTCTGCCAGTGCCTGAAGAATGGATTGACGTATCCACCATACGGCATACGAAATGAATTTAAAACCACGTGTCTCATCAAACCTTTGTGCTGCTTTGATAAGGCCCAGGTTGCCTTCATTAATAAGATCAGGCAGGGTTAAGCCTTGATTTTGGTATTGCTTGGCTACAGAAACTACAAATCGTAAATTAGCCTTGGTAAGTTTTTCCAGTGCTCTTTGGTCTCCGGCTTTTATCTTTTGTGCTAATTCTACTTCTTCATCTGCGGTAATTAAATCAACTTTTCCTATTTCCTGAAGATATTTATCTAAAGATGCAGTTTCTCTGTTGGTAACCTGCTTGGTAATTTTGAGTTGTCTCATGTATTATTTCTCCTTCAAATTATGTTTATCACAATTGCTATCATATATTTATACGTAGAGTGTAACCAAAATGTTACATAAAAACCAAATTATTTTTAAAAATTACCTGTAGGCTGGTTTTTTATTTTTCCAGAAGTATTCTTGTTTGAGAAAGTTTTTTTGAGTTAACTACTTGATCTATAAAGAAGTAAATTTCCTGCATTCTGTCAAAAGGTATTTTGAATATATTGTGGCCTGCTCCTTTAAAACTATAAAACAAAAAACTTTGATCAAGGTCTTCCAGTTTTTTTACAATGGTAGCCGAACCGTCCAGCATGATGTATCCCGGAGTATTTTGTTCACAATAATGATGAGGTGCAGAATCATAAGGCACCAGAGGGTCTGCGGTTCCGTGAAAGAATACACCGGGAACAGCATTTTCTTTGGTGATATAGCGTATATCTAAAAGTGCCCCGGCAAGGCTCACCACAACAGCAGGCTTTATATGGGCATATTTTTTATCGGCATTGACCACCTCACGATTATAGGCAGCGATAAGGATACCTTCTGCACCGGCACTGCTCCCGGCCAGAATGATACGTTGTTCATCAATTTGTAGTTTCTCTTTTTGGTTCACCAAAAACAAAAGTGCATCCAGAATATCTGTAGTAACGGCCCTGAAAGTTTCTATTTTTTCAGAAGCCGGGCAGTCACAGCTAAAGCTTTTTCCTTTTCTGGTAAGACGGTAGGACAATGAAGCAACGGCATACCCTCTGGAAGCGGTACTATATGCCAGTTTTACGATCTCCTTATGATCGCGCTTTCCAGATGAAAATCCGCCCCCGTGTACAAAAACAAATAGCGGTCTTTTTGAGAGAGTATCTTTAACCGGTTGATAAAAATCCAGGTCCAGTGAGATACCGTCTTTTTGTATATAACTCATGGTTTCTACATGAATATTTGAAAATACGGAATCTATATAGCGTTCCTGTGCCGATAAGAAGGTTACTGCTAAAAAGAACAGAATACTTATGAATTTTGTCATTTAAAAGTGTATTTATTACGAAAATAGCTATTATTCAAACTTTTGTTGTACAAAGAGTATAAAAAAAGCGCCTTTATACAGGGCGCTTTTACATAACATTTTACATACAGTTATTCTTTTCTTCTTCTATCATTGTTGCCTCCCCTGTGATCTTTGGGTTTGCGATCGCGATCATCCCTTTTGGGTCTGTCTTGATATGACTTTTCACTTCTGGGCGGTCTGGGAAGTAAAGCTTTTCTGGAAACTTTCGGTTTTTTGGTTCTGGGATCCAGACCAATATATTTCACATCAAGCACATCTCCAACTTTCATAACATCTGCAGCATTTTCGGTACGTTCCCATGCAATCTCAGAAACATGAAGAAGTGAATCTTTACCGGGTACAAACTCTACTACCGCACCAAAGTCCAGTACTTTAGTTACTTTAACGGAGTATGTTTCTCCTTCTGTGGGTTCAAAGGTATAGGCATCGATTGCGGCAATAGCTTTGTCAATACCTTCCTGATTTACTCCCAGGATCTCTACAATACCAAGGTTTCCTTCTTCTTCTATTACAATGGTGGTTTCGGTATCAGCCTGTAATGCCTGAATATTTTTGCCTCCCGGCCCAATAACGGCACCGATGTAATCTTTAGGGATCTCCACCTTAACAATTTTGGGAGCATAAGGTTTAACTGTTGAAGCGGGCTCTGCAATGGTTTCCACGAGCTTTTCAAGAATATGAAGCCGCCCGTCCCTTGCCTGATTTAGTGCTTTTTCCAGAATTTCATAAGAGAGTCCTTTGATCTTGATATCCATCTGGCATGCTGTAATCCCTTCCGATGTGCCTGTTACTTTGAAATCCATATCTCCAAGGTGGTCTTCATCTCCCAGTATGTCAGACAGAACTGCATAACGATCACCATCTGTTATAAGCCCCATGGCAATACCGGAAACGGGTTTTTTTAGTTGGACACCAGCATCCATTAAGGCCATGGTTCCTGCGCATACGGTGGCCATTGAGGAAGATCCGTTAGATTCCAGAACTTCTGAAACTACTCTCACGGTATATGGGCAGTCTTCAGGTATCATGTTTTTGAGGGCGCGTTGGGCGAGGTTTCCATGTCCAATTTCACGTCTTGAGGTACCCCGAATAGGGCGTGCCTCTCCTGTAGAAAAAGGAGGGAAGTTATAGTGTAAATAGAATTTCTCTTCTCCCTGATCGGTTGGTAAATCAATAACATTGGCTTCTCTGGAGGTACCTAAGGTAACGGTAGCCAGTGCCTGGGTTTCTCCTCTGGTAAAAATAGAGGAGCCATGAGTAGAAGGCAAATAGGCAACTTCACACCAGATGGGGCGTATATCGTTATTTTTACGCCCATCGAGACGTATATTTTCATCGAGAATCAGGTTTCGAACGGCTTCTTTCTGTGCTTTGTTGAAGTATTTTGAGACCAGATCTCTTTTTTCTTCCAGTTCTTCTTCCGTAAAGAGAGCTTCACACTCTTCTTTAAGAGTTGCAAACCTTTCTCCTCTTTCCTGCTTTGAAGTATCTTCATGAGCTATAGCATAACATTTGTTATAGGCAAGATCGTGTATTTTCTGCTCCATAACTTCATCTTCCAGCTCGCCTTCATAGGTACGTGTAGCTTTTTTGCCAACTTTGGCTACTAAACGTTCCTGGGCTTCGCACTGCTCTTTAATGGCTTTGTGGGCTATTGCTATTGCTTCTACCATTTCTTTTTCAGAGATCTCGTGCATTTCTCCTTCTACCATAGCAACAGAATCTGCAGAGGCGCCTACCATCATATCGATATCTGCTTCTGCCAATTGGGTTTTGCTCGGGTTTATAATAAACTCTCCGTTTACGCGGGCAACCCGTACTTCCGAAATGGGATATTCAAAAGGAATATCGGAAAGTGCAATACAGGTAGAAGCGGCCAGCCCTGCTAGGGCATCAGGCATCACGTCGTCATCATGAGACATAAGCTGTATCATTACCTGCGTTTCGGCGTGGTAGTCTTTCGGGAATAAAGGCCTTAAAACGCGATCTACCAGGCGCATGGTCAATACTTCAGAATCACTGGGCCTTGCTTCTCTTTTAAAGAACCCTCCCGGAAATCTTCCGGCGGCAGCAAACTTCTCCCTATAATCTACCGTTAAAGGTAAAAAATCAATGTCAGGTTTTGCTTCTCTTGCTGATACTACAGTAGCCAGCAGCATGGCGTCACCCATTTTTACTACAACTGAACCATCGGCCTGCTTTGCCAGTTTTCCCGTTTCCAGAGAGATGGTTCTTCCATCTCCCAAATCAATAATTTCTTGTGTTACTTCAGGAATCATAAAATATTTTAATTAATTAAACAAAGGGCGTTGTGTTGTGTGTTGCGGTGTTGTGTAATCCCAATGAAAAACTAATAGTATAAACTTTTTCAAAAGCTCTTACGCTTCATTATTGAACTACTGTTCAATTTTTTTTGGCAGTTGTACTGCTGTATGTTGTAAAAAAAAAGAGGCATGAAGCCTCTTTATATTATTTTCTAAGTCCCAGTTCCTTAACAATAGCACGGTATCTTTCAATATCCTTTTTCTTAAGGTAGTCCAGCAGGCTTCTTCTTTTACCTACCAGCTTTACCAAAGAGCGCTCTGTATTAAAATCTTTTCGATTGTTCTTAAGGTGTTCTGTAAGGTGGTTGATTCGAAAAGTAAACAGGGCTATCTGCCCTTCTGCAGACCCGGTGTTATTTTCAGCACCTCCGTGCTTTTTAAAAATGTCTTCTTTAATTTCTTTTGTAAGATACATGCCAATATTATTTAAATGATTTTTATGTATGTTGATAAATTTATATCAGGGCGCAAAGATAGAAATAATTTTAAGATATAGAATAAATATTTACCACTGGTTTAAACTTTCTGTAACTATGGAGGTCTTACTATCACAAACCTTAAAATTAACAATTATGAAATCGTTTTTAATAAGAAATGCCTTTTTATGTTTTTTAGGAATAGGCCTGATCACGGGCTGTAGTAATGAAGAACTTTCCCCGGATACTCAGCAGGCAATCTCTGAAGTTGATGTGGTAGCTATAGATGAATCTGAACAAATAGCCGAAGAGATACATATGATAATTGAAGATATCTATGCTACTGATGAAATATTGACACTCTCCAGGGAAAACTACCAATCAGATCATTTACCCGAATGTGTTACGGTAACTACAGGGGTAACAGAGACTACCCGGCAAAAGACTATAGATTTTGGAGAAGGGTGTGAATTGAGAAATGGTAATACGGTAAGTGGAAGTATTCTGTTTCTGTACTCTATAAATATGGAGCTTATGAGTAAAGAACTTTCTTTTGTTTTAAAGGATTTTACTTTTAACGGAGTACAGGTAGAAGGAGAAAGTACAGTGACCAGGGTACGTGACAACGGGAGTGGCAATCCGCAGTCTAATGTGCTTTCCAGTTTTACACTTACCTGGGAAAGTGGAGCAGAGGCTTCTCTGGCTCTGGAGCGAACCCGGGAATGGATAGAAGGTTACGGAAGCGGTTTTTGGGCTGACAATGTTTTCCTGATAACCGGAACAAGTGTATATACCAATCGTCTGGGAAATGTCTGGCAAAAAACGGTGGTAACCCCGTTACGCAGGGAGATGGCCTGCCGGTTTTTAGTTAGCGGCGAACTGAGGCTGTCACGAAACGAAAACAGCATGATGCTGGATTACGGTGACGGAACCTGTGATAATAAAGCACTGTTGACCCGCGTTGATGGAACTACTGAAGAGATTAATCTGAGGCGGTTTAACCGATAATTACATAAAAAAGCAGCCTTCAGGCTGCTTTTTTATGTAATATTAGGTGTTTTTAAATTACTTAATGGGGATACCTTCTATAGGAAGATCTCCGAGGTCACCGCCACCGCCGCCGCCGAAGCCACCACCTCCGCCGGAAGAAGGATAAGGAGGAACTACCGAGATGGTAGCGAATTTTACATTAATAGAAGAAACCTTGTCGGCCCACTTGTTAAAAATGCCTATAGGAATGCTTCTGAATTTCCAGTGTCCACGGTGCTCATCACCATAAGAATGACTGAGACTGTTAGCAAATGGAAGGGATATATACTTACAATGGGGAGTTTCTAACTCACATTTAAACTTCAATACTTTTCCTTTAAAATCTTTATGTTCATATAGTGCAACTTCATCATTGTTATAAATGTTTTGATACAATGTGTTAATGCCAATGGAACTCATAATGTCATTAAAACCCACAAGGGTAAGATCACGTAACTGATACCCCTGGGTAATGTTAAGTTTTTTACCCTGAAAGTGGTCATGCTCATATGCCAGTACATTATGGTTAAAAAGGGTTACATTAAATGAGGTACGGCCTACTGAGGCGGTTGCTTTTTGTTGCATACCATCAATGGAGTTGAATGCAAAGTAAGCATCGGCTTCTTCTTCCGAATCAAAAAAGTAGATATATTCTCCTGAAACTACGGTGGCTAAGTTTTCCACGGCTTCCAGGTTTTCAAGCTCTTTTGGAAATACTTCAGGTAATACCATATCACCATTCGCATCTGTAGTGGTGGGAATTACAAACTGTTTCCCTTTGTAATACACTGTTAGTGTGGTTTCTTCAATGGTATCTAAAGCAGATGCTTCTAACGGATCTAAAGTTTCTTCATTGCTGCAGGAAACCAGGAGAGCCAACGATAAAAACATAAAAAATACAGATAGACTTTTAATTTTTCTCATAATTAGTGTTTAATTAAGTTATGAGATAAATTTATTAAAAAAATGTTAAAAAACATTAATTAATTGATGGTATTTTCTTTCAAAAAAGAAAAGATTTTATTGTATTGATATAATAAGAAGTTTTTAATCAAATACCATTAGGATAAAAAAATGCATTTCAATTTTGAAATGCACTTGTCTAGATTGGTGATATAATGTTTTTAGGCACGTACAGGCCGGTTTTGAATTAGGTCGAGGTACAAATTTATTTTGTTCTTAAGATCTCTTCTGTGTACAATGAAATCCAGAAACCCTTTGTCCAGAACAAATTCTGACCGTTGAAAGCCTTGCGGTAATTCTTTTCCGGTAGCTTCTTTTACCACTCTGGGGCCGGCAAAGCCTATGAGTGCTCCGGGCTCGGCGATATTAATATCTCCCAGCATGGCATAGGAAGCAGTAGTACCTCCTGTAGTGGGATCTGTACATAACGAGATATAAGGTATGCCGGCTTCGGCCAGTTGGGCGAGTTTTGCAGAAGTTTTTGCCAACTGCATTAAAGAAAGGGCAGCCTCCATCATACGTGCCCCTCCTGACTTTGAGATCATAACAAATGGAATCTTGTTTTTAAGTGAATGATCAATAGCCCTTGCTATTTTTTCACCCACAACACTTCCCATAGAACCTCCAATAAATGCAAAGTCCATACAGGCTACTACCAGGTCCTTGCCTTTTGATTTTCCTACGGCGGTACGAACAGCATCCTTTAAACCGGTTTTCTCTTTGGCATCCCTGAGTCGGTCTGTATATTTTTTAGTATCTGTAAACTTCAAAGGGTCTTTTGAGGTAAGCCCGGCATTAAGTTCTTTAAATTTATTATCATCAAAAAGTATCTCAAAATACTCTTTGCTGCCAATTCGCACATGGTAATCATCTTCCGGACTTACATAAAAATTTCTTGCAAGCTCTTCAGCTTCTACTATTTTACCGGTAGGGGATTTGTACCACAATCCTTTGGGAGTGTCTTTTTTCTCTTCTGTAGAGGTTTGAATTCCTTTTTCTTTTCTCTTAAACCAGGTCATGTAATCTTGATTTAGTTTTTATGCTTCCGGCAATTCGGGGGAATTGAATAAAAGTTGTCCGAACGTTTGGAAAAAGTAATATTCGCTCTTTTCTTACAGGGTATTTACGTTATTAAGATCTTCGAAGGCTTTCTTTAAACGTTTTTTAAATGTTTCTTCACCTTCTCTCAGCCATTTCCTGGGGTCATAATGCTTTTTGTTGGGCTCATCTGCCCCATCTGGATTCCCTATTTGGGTCATGAGGTATGGTTTTTTTGATAACATATAATCTCTTATACCTTCAGTAAAAGCAAATTGAAGATCAGTGTCTATATTCATTTTTATAACTCCGTAGTCTATGGCTTCCCGTATCTCCTGTAGGGTTGAACCTGATCCACCGTGAAATACAAAATCCACAGGATTATGCGCAGTATTGTATTTGCGTTGAAGATGTTCCTGAGAATTCTTAAGTATTTTTGGGGTAAGTTTTACATTTCCGGGTTTATATACCCCATGTACATTTCCAAATGCGGCTGCTACGGTAAATTGATCACTTATTTTCATAAGTTCTTCATATGCATAGGCTACTTCTTCGGGTTGTGTATAGAGTTTGGAATTGTCTATATCGGTATTGTCAACCCCGTCTTCCTCACCTCCGGTAATACCCAGTTCTATTTCCAGAGTCATTCCCATTTTTTCCATACGCTCCAGATAGTTCTTACAGATGGAAATATTTTCTTCTATGGGTTCTTCTGAAAGATCAAGCATGTGAGAGCTAAAAAGCGGTTTTCCGGTCTGTTTGTAAAAAAGTTCACTGGCATCAAGAAGGCCATCTATCCAGGGCAGTAATTTTTTAGCGCAATGGTCTGTGTGTAATATTACCGTTGCACCATACGCTTCTGCTAGCTGATGTACGTGTCTGGCACCCGCTATAGCACCGGCTATGGCTGCTTTTTGATTTTCATTACTAAGTCCTTTACCTGCATTGAAATGGGCACCGCCGTTAGAGAATTGAATAATAACGGGAGCATTTAAAGAGGCAGTAGTCTCTAAAACGGAATTAATACTGTTAGACCCCACTACATTAACCGCGGGAAGGGCGAATTTTCCTTTTTTGGCATGAGCAAAAATTTCCTGAACTTCTCTACCGGTAGCTACGCCGGGCTTGATCGTATGACTCATATTGTATTTGGGTTAATTGACAGGCTACAAAAGTAATAAATTAAAATGCTTAAAAAGGATAATTTATTCCAATATTAAAAACGGCATTGGCAAAATTGTATTCCCTAAACCATCTTTTGCCTGCTTCGTTTGCCGGATTATGGGTTTTAAAACCGGTATCAAAACGAATTACAAAGAAATTAAAATCGTATCGTAGTCCAAAGCCGGTACCCAGTGCAAGTTCTTTAAGGGATGAAAAGTTCTCAAAAACAGCCGCTTCGTCTGTTACATTGTCAAAAGCATTCCAAATATTGCCGGCATCTGCAAACAGGGCCCCGTTAAGACTTCCAAAAAGATTGAAGCGATATTCCAGATTAAATGCAATTTTTAAATTAGCTTCATTAAAGTCATTAAAGTTCCTTGTAGTACCCGGCCCCAGGGCGTAGGCTTCCCAGGCGCGATTATCATTAGAACCACCCCCAAAATAACTCTGTGCAAAAGGTATGTTGTTAGCATTGCCAAATGGAATGGCGAGACCGAAAAAGCTACGCAGGGCAAGCACTTCTTTATTACTGATTTCCCAGTATTTTATATAATCAAATTCAGTTTTAAAATATTCGGAATACTGAACACCAAATACCAGGTTATTGCCATTTTCATCCTTATTAAAGTCAATTACTTCTGAAGCTACGGTGAGTAATGTTCCTGCTGATTCCAGTTTTAACCGGAATTGGGAAAAATTATTATCTTCAAAGTTTACCCGGTTATTTCTGGTGTGGGTAAAACTGGCCGCCAGGATAAGGTTGTTTTCTGTGAGTCTTTCCTGCCGTTCACTTATATTGATCACATTTCTGAAATTATCAGAACCTACAGGGATCTCGGGTACATTGTTATTGATAACGTCATCAATAAACTGATTGGTTTCCTGAGGGATCTGTAAATCCCCCTCCAAAGGATAATCTACTTCCCGGGCTATGGAATTCAATTGGTTATAGGTGTCTTCATAAACCCTGAAAAAATTATCAATATTCACATTTCGAATGAATTGTACATTTAGCAATTCGAGTATATTACGCTTATTTTGAGTCGGGTTCCATGTGTATCGCAAAGAGTTGTTAAAACTTTGTTTATCCAGACCAATATTAGTCTGGATACTGGTACCAACAGATATACGTGTTTCAGGCAGCATATATTTTGGAATGATCCCATCTGTTTTAAAAGGGAGGAAAATACGCGGGAAATTAAGCCGTATATCACCCCCTATTTCCGAGATGTTGAAAAAACGATCTTCTGCATTGTTGGCTTCTCTCGATGATCCTAAAGTGCCACGGGCAGCTAATTCAAGGGTTTCTGCCCCTCTAAATACATTCCTGCTAATAACCGATGTACTAAAAGACACCCCAAAATCCTGGATGTTTGAATGCGAAACATCCGTATTAAAACCTAACGAAAACCGGGGCCGTGCGGTTAGATAAATATTACTGTTAAGTTTATTATCAGTACTATCGGCATATACATATCCAATGTTAGGATATTTAAATGTACGCAAATTGGAGATCTGCTGCGTGGTAAAAGAGCGGTTCTGTTCTTTAAAAACATCACCTGGAGTAATAGCAACGGCATTGGTAATGGCTTCTGGCCGGTACTTCAACTTGTCTTTATAATATATTTTATACCCGTCGTGCTCAATATAACTCAGAGAGTCTTTATTATCGTTAAAATTATAATCGGCATAAATATTAACATCTTTTATGGTGTGTACTTTATATTCCGTTTCTACGAGAGACTCATCTACACGTTCCAGATAATTCTCTATGCGCAGAGTTACCGGCAATTTTCGATCGTTACTTCCCGGAGTACTATCAATTTTTACATCAAAAGTAATAGAGGTAGGCTGAAAACGATAAATACCTGAATTTGCAAAGATCTGTGTAAGACGGTTTCGCTCTGCCTCAAAATTAAAAAGATTAAACTGATCTCTCCTTTTTAACAGAGATTCTGCTTTGTGTAACTGGTACAGAGAGTCGAGATCTTTGGAGGCAATACTATGAGAAATAGTATCCAGGAAAAAAGGTTTACCGGTTTCTATACGATACTTAATTTCGGCTCTTTTTTCCTTCTTACCGGCAGTATCAATCTCATATTCCATAGAACTGTTCAGATAGCCGCGTCCATCATAATAGAGTTTAAGTCTTTTTAAAGATTTCTCTGCTCTCGATCTGTCCACAATTACCGGAGCTTCTCCTGTTTTTTTGATCCAGTTATTGATACCGGTTACCGAACGCTGCATCTCTTTTACCTGTTTACCTGAAATAAGGCTTTTCCATCTTTTTTCTCTTTTCGGTTTTCTGTGTAACCAGTTCTGAAAGGATGAATCAGGGTGCTGAGTAGCCAGGTTATAAATATGTAACCGCATTGGAATCCCTAAAACTTTATTATTGGGTTGCTGATAAAGAAGATTTTCCACTTCATCATTTTTCTCTTTATTCCCATTAATAACAATAGTGTTTCGGGTGAGCAACAATTCATTGTCCTGAACCCGTTTAATGGTATTGCAGGCACTAAGACCCACAATTAAAAAGATTACGGCTATTTTTGTAATTAGTTTTGTCAAGTTGTTTAAGGAGATTTTGAAAAAATCTGAATCAAAAATACATTATTTGAATGGTTAGCAAAAACCAGACCAGACTAATACGCAGTCTGGATCAAAAAAAGTACCGTAATAAATACGGATTGTTTGTGGCTGAAGGATTAAAAGTAATTGAAGAATTATTAAAATCCTCCATTAAACCTAAAGTATTATATACCACACAGAGTGATTTGTACACAAAAGTTACCTGCGAAGTATGTGTAATTACCGAAAAAGAACTTCAGAGTATAAGTTTTCTTTCAACGCCCAATACCGTACTGGGCCTTTTTGAAATACCCGTTCCTGAAAAACCTTTACCTCAGGGTTTGCAAGTAGCGCTAGATAGTGTGCGTGACCCGGGAAATTTAGGCACAATTATTCGCTTGTGCGACTGGTTTGGTGTAAATCATCTTATATGTAGTCTTGACACGGTGGATTGTTACAACCCTAAGGTGGTTCAGGCCACTATGGGTTCTCTTTCAAGAGTTCAGGTACAGTACACTTCTTTAGAGAGCTACCTGTCTTCCTCTTCCATTCCTGTTTTTTCTGCGGTTATGGAAGGAGCAAATGTATATACTGCCAGTTTACCCCATGAAGGTATTATAGTAATGGGAAATGAATCGAACGGGATCTCGCCGGAAATAGCCGGTTTGTGTGACCATCAATTAACTATTCCCCGTTTTGGCGATATGAAACAAACAGAAAGCCTTAACGTAGCAATGGCAACTGCTATTTTGTTAAGTGAGTTTAGAAGAGGTACTATTCAAAAGTGAAATTAATAAAAATGGCCCGTGTAAACATACCGTTAATGTTGGATGTCCATGGACTGTTGGGATCTGCATCTGGTACCAGTTCGTCATTAAAGGCAAACACCCCGCGAATAGAAGGTGAGAACTTGAAGTAGAACAGGTAAAAATCGATCCCGAAGCCCAATTCGTAATAGTAGGTAGATCGTTTCATACGAAAGTTTCCGTTACTATTATCATCCAGGCTGTCTTCATTGCTGCCCAGGTTGATGGAAGTAGATACCCCACCCACAATAAAAGGTTTAAAGTTCCCCAGCCGCTTGGTACTGGCTTTTATTAATAAAGGGAAGTGAATATAGGTAGAGCGTACTTCTCTGAAAAAGTCTCTTTGGTCTGTAAACCCTGGAAACCCGAGATCTCTTTGAGTATAATACAGGCCCGGTTCAAACCTAAGATCAAAATAATCATTAATACGTAGGTTTCCAATGAGCCCTACATTGAATCCTACCGTTTTCGATACCAGAACATCTCCGGTATTTTCATTGTAATCAAATTTAAAATCATATTGATTGAAGCCAAGAAAATATCCCCAATGTACCCTTTGTTTGTCAAAGTTTTCCAGATTAAGGATCGGATTTTCATTAAATTGACTATACACCGAAGTCACCAGGCCAAAGGCGGTAAGTATTGAAAAAAAGTATTTTTTCATGGGCATACGTTTCATGAGCTATTTTGATGCAACATATATGGTGGCTACCCCAAAAGTCTGAGGATGATCTTCCACACTTATAAACCCGATTTTACGTAAAATATTGTTGAAGTCCTCCCCACATGGAAAAACAGAAGCAGATTCTGATAAATAACGATAGGCAGATTTATCTCTGGAGAACATTTTACCAATGAGAGGCATTACAGTACCTGTATAAAGCCGATAACCCTGTTTGAATGGGGTTTTTTGAGGTACAGATGTTTCCAGTATCACCAATTTCCCCTTATCCTTAAGAACGCGTAAGATCTCAGACAAACCCTTTTCCAGAGTTTCAAAATTTCTCACTCCAAAAGCTACGGTTACCACATCAAACGTTTTATCATCAAAAGGCAGGTCTTCACTGTCGCCCACTACCATGTCAATCGTGCCCGACAGGTTTTTATCAGTTACCTTTTGCCGTCCTACCTCCAGCATGCCCTTTGAAATATCGAGGCCCACAATTTTCTTTGCTCCCGTGGCAACCATATGAATGGCAAGGTCTCCGGTACCTGTAGCAATATCCAGAATATTCTCTGGTTTTGAAGCGCTAACCATACGCACTACTTTCTTGCGCCAGTTTACATCAAAACCAAAAGATATAACACGGTTAAGCCCATCGTAATTCTCTGAAATAGTATCGAACATTTGTGTAACCTGTTCTTTTTTACCCAGATCAGAATCCTTGTACGGAGTAACATTTTTGGCCATTCTCTTAATTTTGAGCAAAGATACTATATTGAAACCGGTTTTAAATAGCATCTGTCTCAAACTTCTTTATGCAGTAATGTTTTAATTTTCACGTATATTTGCAATGCAAATAGTGCTTATTTCAGATGAAGATAATAATTGCGGGCGCCGGTGAGGTTGGATTTCATTTGGCAAAATTACTCTCCTACGAATCACAGGATATAACCCTTATCGATACTCATAAAGACAGTTTAGCCTATGCCGATACGCATTTGGATATAAAAGTATTGAAAGGAGATGCTACTTCCATAAGTATGCTTAAAGAGGCCAAAGTAGCCTCTTCAGACCTCGTCATAGGAGTAACCTCATCAGAAACCACCAATATCACTTTATGTGTACTGGCAAAGCAATTAGGCTGTAAACGAACTATTGCACGAATATCAAATACAGAGTTTATTGATAACAAAGAGCTGATCAAGTTTTCAGACCTGGGTATAGATGAGCTTATCTCTCCTGAAGAGCTCGCTGCAGAAGAGATACAGTTGTTGCTGGACCAGTCTGCTTTTAATGACAGCTATGAATTTGAAGATGGGGCCCTGATCATGGTAGGTACCCCTTTACAGCGAACCGCTCCTTTTGTAGGTAAATCGGTAAAAGAAGCCGCCAGGATATTTCCTGAACTTCATTTTATCCCTATAGCCATTCAGCGTTTTGGAACACAATACACATTAATACCCAGGGGTGACACAGTGTTTAAAGAAGGGGACCAGGCATATTTTATTACTTCGAGAGAAGGCGTAGATGACCTCTATAAACTTACGGGTAAAACACGTGAGGAAATCAAGAATGTGATGATCCTGGGGGGTAGTAAAATAGGATTTAAAACAGCCAGAGACCTTTGCTCCAATAAGTTTAAGGTAAAACTTATTGAAAAGGACAGAAATAAAGCATTTGATCTGGCAGATGAACTCCCTAATGCTTTGATCATTAATGGCGATGGCCGAAATGTAGAGTTACTGGAAGAAGAAAATCTCGAAGAGATGGACGCGTTTATATCAGTTACCGGTAATTCGGAAACCAATATTATGTCCTGCCTGGTAGCCAAATCAAAGAACATTAAAAAAACCATTGCCCTGGTAGAGAATATGGATTATTTTCAGTTGTCACATTCTATCGGTATTGATACGCTGATTAATAAAAAACTGCTCGCTGCCAATAATATATTTCGCTATATCAGGAGAGGAGAAGTTGTGGCGCTTACGCGACTTAACAATTTGAATGCAGAAATACTGGAGTTCATTGTAAAGCCTTCTTCTGCAGTTACCGGAAAACAGATACGGGATATTGATTTTCCGCGTTCTGCCATTATTGGAGGGGTTATTCGTGACGGGGAAGGGATTATAGCCTTAGGAGATTTTCTTATAAAAGCGGGAGACCGCGTAGTAGTTTGTAGCTTGCCCCGATCCATAACTAAAGTTGAAAAACTTTTTCTCTAGTTATGTTAAAACTAAACTCCAGGATCATTTTTCATATAATGGGACTTTTGCTCCTGTTTAACGGGGGGTTTATGCTGCTCGCTGCCCTGATAAGCGGTATTTACAATGATGGAGTTACCTTAGATATTTCCCTGGCAGGTATTGTAACCATATTCTCAGGAACACTCCTCATGTTCGTAACCCGGGAGCATGATAAAGAACTTAAAAAACGCGAAGGATACCTCATTGTTACCTTTGGGTGGATATGTATGTCACTTTCAGGCATGTTACCCTATTTGTTTTCAAAAGAGATACCAGATTTAACGAATGCCTTTTTTGAAACCATGTCTGGTTATACCACTACAGGTGCTTCCATTTTAAAAGATATAGAATCACTTCCTGAAGGGATACTTTTCTGGAGAAGTACCACGCATTGGATAGGAGGTATGGGTATTATAGTACTGGCCATAGCTATTTTACCCTTGTTAGGAATTGGGGGTATGCAGTTGTTTGCCGCCGAAGCACCTGGCCCCAGTGCCGATAAGCTACACCCGCGAATTACCGATACAGCCAAACGTTTATGGCTCATATATTTTGGATATACCCTGGCCGAAACTATTTTGTTAATGGTTGCCGGGATGTCTTTTTTTGATGCCATTAACCATTCAATGGCCACATTATCTACCGGTGGATTTTCAACCAAAAATGCGAGTATTGCCCATTGGAATGATCAGCCTATGATACAGTATATTATTATGCTGTTTATGTTCCTGGCGGGTACCAACTTCATCCTGAGCTATTTTGCTTTCAAAGGAAGGTTCCGTAAGGTCATTATGGATGATGAATTTACCTTTTTCGGAAGGTTTATTCTCGTTTTTGCCATTATTTGTGCACTGGTTATTTACTTTCAGGCAAATGTTCCGGTTTCTGAGTATCATCCGCAGGTATGGGGCAGATTGGAAAGTGCCGTTAGGCACGGTTTGTTCCAGACACTCGCTGTAATTACTACTACCGGTTTTGTTTCAGCTGATTATACAATGTGGACCCCTTTCCTTACAGTTGTATTTTTTGGTTTTATGTTTCTTGGAGGGTCTGCAGGATCTACTTCAGGAGGTGTCAAATTCGTAAGGCATTTGCTCATGATTCGCAATGGACTATCTGAGTTTAGAAGAACTTTACACCCTAATGCGGTAATTCCCGTACGGTACAACCGAAAATCAGTTTCCGGAGGTATTGTTTATAATGTTTTAGGGTTTTTTATAGTCTATATGCTTATGTTTATTATCGGAGCCCTTGTATTAGGGTTTATGGGGCTGGATTTTGAAACTGCGGTAGGTGGCGCAGCTTCTTCCCTGGGAAATGTAGGACCCGCTTTGGGAGACCTTGGGCCACTTGATAATTACAATGCATTGCCCGCTTCCGGAAAATGGTGGTGTGCCTTTTTAATGCTTTTAGGAAGGCTTGAACTTTTTACCGTACTTATTATTATCACCCCGTACTTTTGGAAAAAGATCTGATACCTGAAAAATCACCATCTGTTCTGCTTAAAGTGTAAACAGCAGGATATATTTCCGGCGAATTATGCTCTTAATTTCAACAACACTTAGATGCTGTTTTTTTATAACAAAAAAATCTTTTAATTAAGACAATGAAGAGGAATGACATATTTATAAAAACAGATATATTGTGTAGTAAAACATAAAAAAATGCTAAAATATCTGATTTTTAATAAAAAATTACTAATTTTAAAAGTCTTCAAGTCTTAATTTGCCCCGATTCGACTTATTTGAATCACCTTTTTTGCGAGTAACTAAGGAAATTTTAAATTTTATATAAAATGGAGGCAAATATTTTCAGCGGCAATAGTATTCTGGAGTGGTTCCTTAAGCTAGTTGTTTTTCTGCTTATTTCATTTCTATCTCTTGTGGTAGTTGCGGCAGTAATTAAATTGGTTGGGTTTATTGTATAAAACTACTTTCAAACCAGATATCGAAGTTTTATAAAAAGGAATGCAAAAGCATTCCCTTACCCGTTTATGCCTAGACGTAAATCCCCACGCAAAAAGGTTGTTATGAAATACTGCCTTAGGGATAGGTTAGAGTTGATGCTCTGTTAAGTCGGTCATTAATAGCCTTTCCTACCCCTTCTTCCGGTATCTTCTCGATAATAAGTATGTCAATTCCTGAATGATCCATTTCATGCATACTTTTATACAAATTTCGGGCAATCTCTTCAAGGCTACCGGTTTCAGAAAGAATGATTTCTTTAAATATTCCTTTTGTTCCAGGTTTATGCATCGCATAGATAATCCCGATCTTTTTGCCAGCATTGTGAGCTATAGCTCCTTTCACATCATTGGTAACGATTGTAGGTGTTCGCGGCGAATAGTGAGAAGTAAGCATGCCGGGGGCTTCCAGTGTTTTTATCCGTGCATCTGCAATTAAAGGCTTTTTGTTTAAAACTTTCTGTATCTCTTCTGCCGTTATACTTCCCGCTCTGTAAATTATGGGCCATTGGTTCTCATCCCATCCCAAAATAGTAGATTCAATACCTTTTTCACAAGGGCCACCATCTAAAATAAGAGGAATACGCTCTCCAAGTTGTTTTTCTACATGTTCCGGCAGGGTAGGACTTATATAACCAGATGGGTTTGCACTGGGGGCCGCTAACGGATATGATATTTTTTCGAGTAATTCTCTGGTAAGCGGGTGTGCAGGAATACGAACTGCAACCCTGGTATTTCCGGCGGTTATTATTTCCGGTACTTTACCGGTCTTGGGTACTAAGAGGGTAAGGGGCCCCGGCCAGAAAGCATTTGCCAGTTTAAGGGCATCATCATGTAAGGGCCCGGTATAAGGTACCATAGAAGGCAGATCCGGGAAATGAAGGATCAAAGGGTTGTTGGCAGGCCTGTTTTTGGCCTGAAAAATTTTTTGTATCGCTTTTACCTGCGTGCCATTAGCCGCGAGCCCATACACCGTTTCTGTTGGGATGGCTACCAGTTCATTAGTATTTAAAAAAGCAATTGCTTTTTTCAGATCCTTTGTAATCAGAGCCATGGCACAGTTTTAGCAATTGCAAAATTACAAACTTAAATCAAAGTTTTAGCTACAATTATACACTGAGCTAACACTCAAATGTACTAATCTGACTTTAAGTCTTCCAATATGGCATCTGCATCTCTCAATACATTCTGGTAACACCTCATCACCCAACGTGTAAAAAGAACAAACAACAGGATGCCCACCGGAATGAACCAAAGTAGTTTTTGATTGATCTCTAAGTCTTTTCCGAGGAGTATTTTTGCCATTACGGGAGCAAGGGTAAACATAAGTACAAAACCCAGATACATACTCAGCTTTTGGGCAAAAACAAATTGTTTTTTGCCTTTGGCAAATGCCAGTAAGGTTTCTTTATAGGTGAGCTTTAAAGGCGATATCCGTTTCATTCTTTTTATAGTAGTCAGAGACCATATTGGCAAAATGATAAGGATGCCTATAGAGACCATTGCCATAATGCGATAAGAAAGAGTGTCCAGTTTTGACAGGTTTGCCAACAAATAAAATCCTGCGACAAAACAAACTATGCTGCTCAAAACTTCGGGTATAGCGATCCTGCTTAAACGGTCTTTAAATTGTAACTGAGTCATTTTAAGGATCATTTCATTTGTTAATTGCTTTTGTTGTTCCAATTGTTCGGCCATTTCAGACCATACATTTTTCATCTCATCTAGCTCCATTTTACTTGTTTTTAATAATACGTGTCTTGAGTTTTTCTTTTATTCGCGATAAACGAGTTCCCACATTAGAAAGCGTTAGACCGGATATTTCGGCAATTTCTTTATAACTGCGGCCTTCCAGATACAGAAGTACCAATGCCTTTTCCAGATCATTTAATGTTTTAATACCAGCATACATTTGTTTCAAACGTTCTTCAAAAACCTGGTCGCAATGTTCTACCTGTTTTAGTATCAGTTCATTTACGGTTACTGAAGGGCCTCTTCTCTTTTGTTTTTTAAATTGTGTAATGGCCGTGTTTAGGGCTACTCTGTAGATCCAGGTACTTATTTTTGATTCATTTCTAAAAGAGTCAAAAGCTTTCCATAGTTGGTATATAATATCCTGATAAAGATCCTTTTGGTCATCTCTGTTGGAGGTGTAAATGGTAGTTACCTTAAAAATAAGTCCTTCATTTTCTTTTATGACTTTGGTAAACCTTTCTTTTTTGTCCATACGGATCCTGTTTTTCACATTAGTAGCTGTTTATAGTCAAAAATCACAAAAAACTAAAAAAAACATAGAAGGATATATAAGCTTACTGAGGTTACGACTTCATCATTCTTCTCAAAATATATCTGCAGTTAGTTAGATTATTGTTTAGTGTTTAAACAATATAATTATTTGGGTTTTGAGGAACAAAACCTGCGATATTCAATTATTATGATAACTTTGGAGTGTTATTTATAGATAATTATTTGTTTGCAATCATCTGAAAGGTAATATGTAATGATTCCGGAAAGCAAATACGCCATAAGTGAATATATGGCAAAGGAGCCTGATAATCTTCTTATTAAGAGTATATATAAGATGCATTGTGAGAGTGTGGATTATCATTTTTTCCTTCCGGATGGTTACCCTGAAATTATGCTTTCAAGTGCTCCGCTTTTAGTATTAAACGCAAATGGGATGGTACTAAAACCTGTGAATAGTCTTTTTTGGGGGCAAAACCGATTCTGTGGATGGCTTAAACCACGACAACCTTTCAGTGCGGTTGGGTTAAAATTTCAACCCTGGGTTTTGTCTAAAATATCCAAAAACACATCTTTTTTAGTAGATACCGTAAAAGATGCCAAAACTCTGTTTTCCTATCAATTTCTAAAGCAAATTGATAAAATAAATACGGTTAACTGGGAAATTGAAGATAACAAGGCCAATCTAATCAGCGTACTTTGTGAGATGTTTCAAGATCACTTTGGTGAAAACTATATGGTTAAGAGCAATTTCTGTTCTACCGTAGAACTATTAAAGAAAAAAGAAGGGAGTGCAAAAATACATGATATTCTTCCCGTGTACAGGCAATCTATACGTTCGCTCGAGGTAGATTTTCGAAAATATGTGGGCATTACTCCCAAAGAATTTCAACGTCTTATCCGGATCAGAAAAGCAGGCAGAGATCTCATAAATGGTAATGATATATTGGGAACCGCTTTAAAAGCGGGATATACTGATCATTCTCATTTTACACGAGATTTCAAAAGCTTTAGCTTAAAAACGCCAAAACAGTTTGTCAACGAAAAGGTAATTCTGCTTTCTGAAATATAACCACTGCGCTTTTTTACAATTTTTTAAATGTAATATTTAGTTCTTTTGTCAGTGTCAATTTCATCTATTCACTAACTATCACTGTCTGCATAGATATCTATAGCATTTGGGGAGATGAAAAATCTTTTTTCTGTAAATGAATAGGTAAGTATCTATTAATCTTAAGTTTCATTACAAGCGTTAAAGAATTAATTATTTACAACAGGCAAATTTTTTATGAAAAAAGCTTTTTGCATTACGGTATATATTTTGGGTATTCTGGGAGGATCGGCTCAAACTACAAAAGGATACTTATCCCGTATGGATGTTTTTAAGGAATTTTGCATGACGTTTCAGGAAAACTATGCATTTTCTGAAGAGAAAAATGTAAACTAGGATACGATTTTTAATGATAATAAGGATAGAATAACAGATAATACTACTGATGAAGAGCTATTTAAAATGATGGTCGAATTAGTAAAACCATTAAATGATGCTCATGTAAAGGTTGGAGTTCCGGTAGATATTAAAGTTGAAAATAAACTTACAGACGTTGAGAATAACTCAGATAGCGTATTATTAAGAGCATTGCAGCACATAAAAAAGTAAGCAACTTTTTGTTAGTAGCTGCACCTGAAATGTAGAATTAGAAGAGAGATAAATTTTTATACTGCGTTTAATAGCAGAAACAACTTAAAACGTACTTATGATGTATAAAGACCGGTATTATAATCATTTTACTGGTAAGGGTACCATTTTGCCACCTCAGTTTAGTAATAATGAGAACTACCTCATGCGTTTTATGGCACCACTATCAGATTATATCTATGAAGAGAATAACCTCACAGTTATTTATTTCAAAAAAGGAACGGGAGAGTTGCACTGGCATGACAAAAAAGTTTTTTTACAAGATGATAAGTTTGTCATTACCAATCCCGGAGAAGGCTGGGTATATCACAACCGGTCAGGAGATTATATAGATGTATTGAGCTTTGTTATGTGTGATAGTTTTAAAGAGGAATTCGATTTTTATTTGAAGTCCTCTTCAAAGCAATTGTTAGACACCCCCTTTGAAAGATACCGGGCAGATTCTTTTTTTCTGGAATGTCCGTTGAGTGCCAGATATTACACTTCCGGTAAATTACTACAGAATATTTATTTTGTGAGTGGTACAAAGAATTACCAATACCTCTCTCCTCAGGAAATCACTATAGAGGTTTTGCAGGCTTTGTGTAAGGACCAATTACGCGCCTATTCTAAAGCGCAAAAGATAGAGGTTGCTAAAAGTTCTACTAAAATGGAAACTTTTCGAAGACTGTTAGTTGCTTATGAGTATATACACGATAATTTTAACAGGAGTTTTAACCTGGAAGAATTATCTAGGCAATGTTGTCTTTCAAAATTCCATCTCTATAATTCATTTAAATGTGTTTACGGGAGAACCCCGCATCAGTATATTAACAGGGTAAGGCTCAATAAGGCAAGACATTATCTAAAAAACAAAGGCTTAACAGTGACAGAGGTTTCTGATGCTCTTGGATTTGCTGATATAGCCTCTTTTAGTAAGCTTTATAAAAAAATGTATGGCGAATCTCCTTCTGTTTTAAAATATAGGAACGCAGAAACTATAAAGAAGCTGAATTGAAAAAGTCTTTGTTTTATTTCTGAAAAAAATGATTTTTGGACAAATGTGCGCTACGAAGTGTCTGCAAATTTGTTTTCGGTAATCAGCTTAGAATTAAAATAATAGGCTGCAATATATCAATTCTGTATTGTGGTCTATTTATATAATAAGTAATGAACTTTGTAAACATTTGTCTTTAAAATTCACCTGAACCCCGCAATAAAAGC
Organism: Ascidiimonas aurantiaca; assembly: GCF_037646345.1. Taxonomy (NCBI): domain Bacteria; kingdom Pseudomonadati; phylum Bacteroidota; class Flavobacteriia; order Flavobacteriales; family Flavobacteriaceae; genus Ascidiimonas; species Ascidiimonas aurantiaca. The sequence continues at coordinate 28,515 of NZ_JBBEWR010000002.1, forward strand.
TGATCTTCAAATTACGTTTTTCCAAAAATGAACTTGTCGCTACAGATGGGTGCTTTATATCAAAACATCATTTTATGAATTTAGCAACGTCCTAAAACGGGTAAGGCTACAATGTCATCTAGCAAACTTTTCAAAAAAATATACGGCAGGCCCCTTTGGTATTGAAATGAAAATACGCAAGTTAAAAAATTAAGAAGAATATATGATAAATTGCTTATTTACAATTGTAGGGTGAAAATTTTAAAAATTGATTTTTTGACAATCTATCGATTCAGCGTATATATATCTTTGACCTGGTTTTGGGTTTTCCATATACAGGTGAACATATTTTTGCTCCCTCATCTTCCAAACATGAGAAGAAGTTTTTTGTGCAGTTTCAAAAACTAAAAACACATGGAAACCAATTCGAAATCGTACTTAGTAGTTTTCTAAATCTAAAAATGCTTTGTAATTATGAACAATGGTTTTTGATTGTAAAGGTAAATAGTGGTATGACATTAATTTTAGGAATTCTTCTTTTTTGTACTTTTTTTTAAGCTTTTAATGTACATGATGTATATGGAAGTAGGCTGAATCTAACACCCAAGGGATTGCCATTAACATCAATAAAAAGTAGAATTCCTTTTTTATCCGGTTGTTGAAAATACAAAACAAAATATGTGAAAGTGATCTGTATATTCCGTTGAAAACAAATACAAACATATCTGTTAAACGAAACCTGGGAATAGATGTTCTCAGAGGATTCTGTATTCTCGCGGTTATTCTTTTGCACCTGAACATTCAGGTGGATTTTAAGGAAACGTTTTTAGGAGCAATTTTGCCCCGACAATGGTTTAACCTTTTTTTCTGGAGCGGATTTTACGGGGTAGTGATCTTTTTTACACTATCGGGATATCTTATTACTAATTCAACTATACAAAAGTGGCATGTACTGGGTCAAATAAATATGAGAGGATTTTATATGATAAGGTTTGCCCGAATCATGCCACTTTTAGTTGTATTGTTACTGGTTCTTATTCTTTTACACCTCCTGGATATTCCGGGTTTTGTGATCAATGACAAACAAACTTCATTAGGAAGAGCTGTTTTTTCAGTACTTACCTTCCATATCAACTGGTTACAGATAGAAGTAGGGTATCTACCGGCTAATTGGGATGTTTTGTGGTCCATTTCTATTGAAGAAACATTCTATCTCTTTTTTCCGATACTATGCTTTTTTATTCGAAAAGAATGGCAGTTTATTGCTATAGTTTCTGTATTTCTGTTTATTTCCCCCTGGGCACGGGTTGCCCTGTTTCCCGAAAATGAACTGGGTGATCGCAACCATTTGGCATTTATAGACTCTATAGCTCTGGGGTGCATTACAGCAATTCTGGCACATAGAGTCCGGTTCTCAAAAATATACCGACTCCTTTTTTTAATAATAGGGAGTATATGTATGATTCTGGTACTTCTCTTTCGAGGGTGGGTGTACCGGTCCGGTCTTGTGGGTATAGGTTTAAATATTACATTACTTTCACTGGGAGTAAGCCTGGTAGTGCTCTGGATGCATAACAGACATATATCAGGTAAGGAAAAAGATCTGTGGATATTTAGAGGGATTGGGAAAATGGGAAGGCTCAGCTATGAAATATATTTAACACATATGTTTATTATTATAGGCCTTGTAGGCATATTTAAGAAACTAGGTTTATCAGGAGCCTGGACGTATATATTGTATGTGTCAGTTATTTTGGGATCATATTATTTTGCCAGACTCTTACATTTCCGATGTACTCAGCCGCTTAACCAATGGTTAAGGAATCGTTATCTAAAAAAATGGGAACTAGTTGATAAATTATGAGTTTGAGTACTGTCTTTTTGAGTATATGTCACAGAATTAAAAAAATAAGATGATAAAGCCAATAAAGTGTAAAATTATGGACAGTAAGGTAAATCGTATTTAAAAACAAAATAGCAGGCTTATTTCAATAGTTCGTTAGTTTGAGTGTGTTTATTTTTCAGCAAATTGGGTAGTCATTTTGATTACCCAGTTTGCATTTTATAGAAAAAATCAATTGTCCTGATTTAGGAAAAACAGTAAAAGTACTTAATCTATAAGTAGTTAAGAATATGGATGTTTTTTTCAAACAAAAATCATAATCTGTGTTTATGTACAGGACAATATATTTAATACGTATTTACTTGTTAATGATGTAAATTTAATAGATATCAGGAGAATTAATGTGTAGTTGATTAGGAGCGCCTGTAAATATTTAAGTATTTTAGGCCCCTGCAAAAAAGAATAAAATTTTATTTTAACCAAACTCATTTTAAAAAGGCATGAAAAAAACATTTTTCTTATCGATTTTATCGATATGCTCATTTTTTGCTTCGGCACAAATAAGCTTTAATACACCAGATGAAGGGGGAATTAACTCTTTTGTAACCATGAACAAGGATTATTCAGATGTGAAAGCCACTGGGTCTCCTTTCCTTGAAGATGATCTTTTTAAACCGGGAGTTGTTCTGATGAAAGGAAAAAAACAAATGGATGGAGAATTCAGGTTTAATGCATACAAAGGAGAACTTGAAATATCAAAAAGCGAAACCAAATATTCAGTAGTACTTAAAAGAAGTTATATCTCAGTAAAAATAGAAAATACTCTTTATCAATTACTACCTTATAAAGATATTCAGGGCAGGGTAAAAGTGGCGTATTTTAATCCTCAGAATGAAGGAATGGTTCAGTTACTTTTTAAGCCCGAGATTAAATTAAAAAGAGGAAGAACACCGCAAACAGGCTATGACAGATATGTACCTCCCAAATACATAGATGCCAGCAATTATTATATAAAAGTAGGTGATAAACCAGCTGTTAAAACCAGTCTAAAAAGAAAAAAGATTCTTAAGTTTTTAAAAGATCATGAAGATAAAGTATCAGGTTTTATAAAAGAAAACAGCCTGAACCTAAGAAAGAAGGAAGACATTGTTAAGGTGTTAAACTTTTATAATGAGCTTTAATAGTGGATTACTTTAGTTAATTAGGAAAAAGCGTATCTCCTTTTACGTTTATATTAAACATATATTATTTAAAGCACATAAGCAAAAAACCGCTTATGTGTTTTTTTTTGAAGATATGTAAAACTCCTGTATATGCCTTTTTTATTACTGGCTTTATCTTATAAAATCCTGTTTCATCATAAATTTTCATCATACATCATGAGTCAGAGATAGTTTTGAACAAAATATAAACTATGAGAAAAACAGTTTTGATTTTGTTCCTTTTCTTCACCTCCCTGATGTTTGCTCAGGAAAAAGAGTTTACCCTTAGTGGTTTTATAAAAGAAAAAAGCTCGGGAGAGCCCATGTTTGGTGTTAATGTATTAATTGGTAACACAGGTATTACCACCAATGAATATGGTTTTTTCTCATTATCTCTTCCTATGGGTTCTCATACTGTGACCATAAGCTATCTGGGCTTTAAAACACTGGTAAGAACGATCAGGCTTGAAGCTAATATAAAGGTAGAACTGGAACTGGAAGAAGAAGCTAATAAGCTGGAAGAGGTAGTGGTTACTTCAGAAATTGAAAGAAATACCGCTGGGATACAAACCAACGAGATGAGTGTGGTTTCCCTGAGATCAGAAACTATCAAAAAATTACCGGCTATTCTGGGAGAACCAGATGTTCTTAAATCCATTCAGTTATTACCGGGGGTTTCAAGTGTAAATGATGCGGCTAACGGATTTAATGTTAGAGGTGGCTCAGCTGATCAAAATTTAGTACTGCTTGATGAGTCCATCATATATAATGCCTCGCATTTGTTTGGTTTTTTTTCTGTTTTTAATACTAATGCGGTTAAAGATGTTAAGCTGTACAAAGGAGGTATTCCTTCTACCTACGGAGGAAGACTTTCATCAGTACTTGACATAAGACAAAGAGAGGGAAACAGTAAAGCATTTAACGGGCAGGCTGGTATTGGACTTATAGCAGGAAATATTCTTTTAGAGGGTCCTATTAATAAAAAGGACAGGGAACAGGGAAAAGGATCGTATATGTTGGCTGCAAGACGTTCCTGGGCAGATCTGTTTACATTCCTTTCTGATGAATTTAGTGATACCAAACTTTTTTTCTATGATCTCAACCTAAAAGTGAATTATGAATTGAATGAGAACAATCGTTTATACCTCTCAGGATATCTTGGACGTGATAATTTTGAGATAGAAGACTTTCTGGGAACCATTTGGGGAAATGCCTCAGGCACTTTACGCTGGACGAGTATTTTAAATGAAAAACTTTTTTTTCAGACCTCGGCTATATTCAGTAATTATGATTACAATCTAGATAATCTGCGTTCCGGTTCAGAATTTCGATGGAATTCAAACATTACTAACTTTAATTTAAAACCAAGACTTTCGTGGTTCATAAATGCTCGTAACACCATTCGTTTGGGAGGGGAAGGGATTTACTACCATTTCAGGCCCGGAAACATATCACCTCTTCAAGGGTCGGCCATAACCCGCCAGAAGTTTGCAGATAAATTTGCATTAGAAACAGCGGTCTATGCCGATGTCGAACAGAAAATAACTCCAAAACTTAGCCTGAGATATGGTTTGCGATGGTCTTCTTTTTATAGACTGGGTAAAGAAAATATTCGAGTGTACAAAGAAGGCAGGCCTCTTACCTATGATCCTGAACAGGATCAATACAACAACAATGCTGTTATTGATACAAGAGCTTTTGGTTCTGGAGATGTAATTGAACGTTTTCACGGCTTAGAGCCCCGTGCGACCATAAGATATCTCTTTAATAAAAGCAATTCAATAAAACTGGGATATAATCGTATGTATCAGTATTTGCACCTTATCTCTAATACTACGTCTGCTACTCCTTTGGATGTATGGGCTCCCAGCGGCCCTTTTTTAAAACCTCAAAGCCTTGATCAGATAGCTTTGGGGTACTTCCGGTCTTTTAAAAAGAAAACCTATGATTTTAATGTAGAGGTGTATTACAAAAGATTAAATAACGTTACTGATTTTATTGATGGTGCCGATCTTTTGTTTACTGAAAACATTGAAACCGAAGTGGTTCAGGGACAAGGAAGAGCTTATGGTTTGGAATTACAGATAAATAAAAACTTCGGAAAACTTACCGGTTGGCTAAGTTATACTCTTTCCAGAGCAGAGTCCAAAGTATTAGGGATAAATCAGGGAGCATATTACCCTGTAAATAATGATCAACGTCATGAACTTAATCTGGTGGGAATGTATGATTTGGGCGGACGTTGGGAGTTAAGCGGAAACTTCGTATTTGGCTCAGGAAGGCCCATTACGTATCCGAGTGCTCGTTATGAGCAAAAAGGTTTGGTAGTGGCAGACTACAATAGTCGTAATGACAACCGTTTACCTGCCTACCATCGTTTGGATATTGCGGCTACTTTAAAACCCAAACCTGATGCCCGATGGAACGGAACCTGGATATTTAGCATAGCCAATTTATACAACAGGCAAAATGCAGCGTCTATTTTCTTTAGAGAAGTTGGGGAGGTTAATGACCAGGAAGTGGCTACTGGCCGAACAGAAGCTATTAAACTATCTTATTTTGGAATTGTACCCAGTGTTACCTTTCAATTCAATTTTTAAACTTTAACTTATGAGAACTATTTATAATATTTATTTTATCATTTTAAAGATCTTGTTTTTTTGCATAATATTGAGTTGCGAAACTGATGTTACCGATGATATTACTATTAGAAGCAGTGAACCCCGCCTGGTAGTAGAAGGTGGTCTGGAACGTAACGTTCGTTTTCCCGATCGCCCACAACTGGTAAGATTGACAACTACCCGTAACTTTCTATCTAATGAGCCAAATCCGCCAGTAACAGATGCGGTCATTCTAATATCTGATGGTGATCAGGACTGGGAACTTGTGCACACCGGTGAAGGATACTACGAAGCTGCCGGTTTGCAACCAGAGCTTGATACAACATATACGATTACCATTTCATGGAATGGATCCGTTTACCAAGGAAGTGATACCTTGTCAGCGGTACCTTTGTTTGATCGTTTTTATTTTGAGTTTGAAGAGGAGACTTTGGTGACTGATGAGGGGTACTTTCTGCGTATTGACACTCAGGATTTTCAGGGAATAGCTAATTTTTATTATTATCGGGTCTTTAAAAATGGAGAGTATATTATTGTACCAGATCCGGGAAATTCTATCGTTTTGGTAGTTTCCGATGAGTTTTTTGACGGGCAATTGAGAGTAGGGGTAAACCCTAATGATGAAGTGAGTTTTGAACCAGGGGATCTTGCCGGAGCTCAACAGTTAGGCATATCAGAAGCGTATTACGATTTCCTTTTTCAGGTATTTGAACAGACCGGAAACTCGGGGGTTTCTTTTGTTGGGAATCCTCCGCCTGCGTCAATTAGAGGAAATATTATTAATTTAACGGATAGTAAAAACAGAGCTCTTGGCTTTTTTTATACGGCAGATGTAGAAGAACAAACCATTATGATTACCGAATAAACCATATGCACCAAAAAAATTGAAAAATAACAGGTTAAAAATATATTTTTTAGTTTCCTTTTTTACCAACGCACTTATTTCTATTGTAAAGTTATTATTGGATGAAAATTTATGGCTGGTGATTAAGGAAATGATCATCACTTTTCCTGTAATTTTTGGGTATTTGTGGCTCATATATTATCTGAGAAAAAAACTTATCCTTTTAAATGTGTTTCCTTCAATATCCGGAAAGCACTATTTACAGCGGTGGCTTATTTTTGGCGGGATAATTATTGTCAAAGCCTTTGTGTTAACTATTCCGTTGCGAATGGTTATTCTTTTTTTCTTTGCAGATGATAATGAGGATGCCCTTTTTGATCTTAGTTTTGCTGCATTGTACGCCGGTACCTTTCTCACTATTTTCTTTGTGTATCCGTTAGAATCGTCTATGGAAGAACAAATAGAAAAACAGCGAATGAAAGAAGAACTGGCAAAGTATGAATATGAAAAATCACTCGCCAAGTACCTGTCTCTCAAGAAACAGTTAAATCCGCATTTCCTGTTTAATAGTTTTAACAGTCTGGCCGGTTTAATTTCAGTAGCTCCAGGTAAAGCAGAGCGGTTTGTAGAAGAGTTATCCAATGTTTACCGATATACTTTAGATAAAAGTGATGAAATAGTGGTGCCGCTTCAGGAGGAACTACATTTAGCACTCTCCTATATGAATCTTCAAAAATACCGGCATGGTAATGCCATTCAGTTAAAACAAGAAGTCGATGCCTGTTATCTTACATGGCTTCTCCCACCCATGACGCTTGAACTCATTTTGGAAAATGCTATTAAGCATAATACGTTTGACCGTAAAAAGCCTTTGAAGATAAAAATGATAACCCGAGATCAAAATATAATCATTACAAATACATATTCGCCCAAATCCAAACCCATTGAAAAGGAATCTGTAGGTATCGGGCTAAAAAACTTAATAAGTCAATATTCTTTTATTTACGATCATATACCTGAGTTTACTATAAACAAATCTTTATATATTGCTAAAATTCCCCTTTTACCGCCTGAATCATGATTAAAGCAGTTATTGTTGAAGATGAAAATATTGCAGCAGAGCGCTTACAGCGCTTATTGCAGGTGTATACTGATCTTATTTACGTAGATGCTGTTATTCATACCTTAAAAGAAGCTATAAAATATTTTTCAAAGCATACCCCCGACCTTATTTTTCTGGATATTAATCTTACCGACGGTTCTGCTTTCGAAGTATTTAATCAGTGTAAGATCACTACACCAATAATATTTACTACAGCGTATTCTGAATTTGCTTTGAATGCATTCGAGCATTTTAGCATAGATTATCTGTTAAAACCAGTGACTGCTGAAAAGCTAGAAAGAAGTTTAGAGAAGTTCGGGTCTTTTCGGGATCTTCAGTTAACTGATTACAATGATTTATTAAAAGCTTTTAAAAAAGAATACCGAAAACGGTTTCTGGTGAAGTTAAACCATCAGTTATATACCATCCCTACCCAGGAGATCGCTTATTTTTATTCAGAAGATAAACTTACTTTTATACAATGTTGGAACGGGAAAAGATATCCTCTGGATGAAACTTTAAAAAACCTTGAGTTTTTAGTAGATCCTCATGCTTTTTTCCGCATTAATAAAAAATATCTTATCCATAGTACTGCTATAAAAGAAATGTATCATACTTCCAGGTCAAGAATCAAGATCATTTTAAAACCGGAACCTGAAGATACTAATGTAATGGTAGCTCTGGAAAAGTTTGGCAGATTTAAAAAGTGGTTATCAACATAAATAATGGAATAATACCTTAAAACGCTGGTTTTTATGGGTCTAGAAAGTTGTTATAGCTCCCATAAATCTACTTGTAAACCTTTGTGCTATCGTACTTACTATTTTTACTTTTCCATAATGAATTAGTCGTCGTTTTTTAATATGTTAGTGGTTTATTCAGACCATTTACCTGTATAAGGATCATATCCGCATTTGAGTGGTTTGCTAAAATCATTGATTGGTTCCTCCACATATGCCCTACAGTCTGTACATATATATCTAAATTCGCAATCTTTGCATACTTGTACTGTATCTTTGGTAACTTTCCAATATTTTTTAAACTGCTTGTGTGCCAATACCTCTTTGAGCGATAATTTGGAAATATTACCAAAAGTATCGGGCATTGAAGGGCAATTTCTTATTTCTCCATGACGGTCAACAGAAATTTTTCCATTTAAACATGAATTGTGGGTATGTGACTCGGTGAATGTTTTTATATTGATAGAAAAAAGAGCGGGGTCTATACATCCACAATCTTTCTCAGAGGTAATATGAGCAGCAGTGTGTATATAATATCCCAGTGATTTTAATTTTTCAATGTGTTTTCCTTTAGGGGAGTTATAAACAATTAAAGAATTAAGTCTTTTATACTTTTCAAATAATCTAAGATGTTCCCTTTCAAGAATCTTTTTGTTAAAAGGAATTAAAAGATCTATACCAATTGTATTCGATTTTATTTTTTCCAGATAATGGAGAATAGTATTAATATTATTATAAGTAATGTTTTTGTAATAACGGAGTTGAACGAATTTACATTGTAAATCACTAAGTTGCTTTAATGCATCTTCGACACTATAACTTGATTCATTGCTTATATCAAGAATGGCATTGGTAACTTCAAAAGGTTCTTTCCATTCCAGACTAAGATCAGGAAAAAGATCAGGGGTATCCGTATAAAAAGCAAACTCATTGTCAACCAGTACCTTGAAATAATCATCAATAATATCGTTATACTGATTTTTGTAAAATACTTTGATCTCCTCGATAGTTTTATGTTTGTGATCTTTCAAAATAGTATATAGGTCCATGGGTATGTAAACATAATTATGTCTTTGAAGATCACAAATAATACTTTTTGATGCTCCTTTTACCGGGACACAACTAGCATATAGAATACAGAATTTATTATCCATTTCAGAACCTCAAAATTTTAGATATTGGCCTGTAAAACTCCTGTTTGTTTATATGGGTACTTTCATAGTTGGACGCAGACATACCTTTGGTAGATGTTAATTTTGCCTTGCTTAGTATTTGTGCATTTTGAAAAGTTATAGGAAAACTTTTCTTTACTTTATGAAAACTAAGTTTTTTCATCAGCTAAAAATTTGGCTATTTTTTCTTCAATATAATAGTTACAGTTGGCAGAAACCCAGTGAAATTGGCCCATAGGGTTTATTTCCAGAAAATAATACTCGTTCTGAGGAGTTACTATCAGGTCAATAGAGCCGGTGTTCATATCTGTCCGATCCATAAAACACCATATTTTTTTTTCAATACTTTTAGGAAGTAAAACAGGCACACACCTATTAGGTTTTTGTCGATTATAGTTTCGATAATCTATTTGGGTTTTTTTATCATTCTGTGAAAATATGGCCATAGAGAACAATTGCTTACCTATAACAAACACTCGAACTTCATACTGCTTTGCTATGAAATTCTGAACATAAATAGGAATAAAAGTTTTGTTGAGCTTTGCAATCATCTGTGAACTTACAATTTTCACGCCGGTAGAAACAAAGTGTTTATTTCTTGTTTTAATATCTATCGGTGCCCGCAGATCTTTAGTAATAATTTTTTTATACTTGTTGTAAAAGGCCTGCAAAGCCCCTTTATCCGATGTAATCAGGGAAGCGGGAATTTTTAACCCTACTTCTTTTGCTATCTCCAGATTGATAAGTTTATTGTTGGTATGTATTTCCTGATCAAGTGAACCAATGTAATTGTCTTTTAGCTTCTTTTTCAAATGATCTTCCAGGTAAGAATTGTAAACACTCAATTCTTTGTTGAAATAATTAAGAAAAACAGATCGGTTTGAGAAATTTTGAAATAGAGTATCAGGTATAAAATTTGCTCCACCTCTGCGTTGCCATATTTTCGAAGCATTTTGGAACACTGAAGTATTAGAAAAAGATGCTTGTATTTTTGAAGTACTGTTTACAAAAGTATCATCATTAATTCTTATGAATTTTTTTTTCTTGCTTATAAGCCATTCGGTTACAAGATCGGTTACAAGATCGGTTTTCTCTGAAATAATGTATATCATGGCTCTGGAAATCAGGTGCCCGAAACAGTTTTGTATTCCAGGCACCTAATTAAAATACTGTTAGAGATAGATTACCCGGTCGAGGTCTTTGTCGTATTTGTCCAGCCCTCGATTTCCATTACCATCTACCCATGTGGTATCTTCTGTACCCGCAATTGGGCTAGTATTTGTACCACCAAAAATAAGATCTTGATCTTCGATCTCGAATTTCTTAAACTTTTCCATGTTATTTGATTTTGTTAAGTTTAATTATTCCTACTCTATTTAAGGATTTTCGGCTACTCCTATTATAAACTGTATTTAAACATGTATAGAGTGATACTGCTGAAAGTATTAATTATCAGCACTATAGCTTTACAAACTATACAGTTCGTTTTTAGTGAGACTTTTTTAGGAGATTAACCGTAATAATGTTGATTACTACGGATGTAAATTGTGCGCGATTTTAAATTCTTTAATAACCTCAGCCGAATCTAACATGATCCCGGCATGGGTGCCAAAAATTTGTTTATTGGTCTTTCGCCAATGGTATCTGTCTGCCAGGAGTTTAAATGCCTGATTATCTATTTCTTTATTTTTAAAAGCCTCGGCTATCACAGGAAACCATTTCTCTAAAAAACATATATCTTCAGTATGTTCGATAATGATACTGGCATAATTACAATATTTTTCACCTACCAGTGATTTTCCCGGATAACCATAAGTGTTAAATATTTGTTTTAACTCCTGAGTGTTTTTCTCGTCCAGTATCCGTTGTTTTTCAATCTTATTCGGATCATTCAAAAAGGAGGCATGCGATCTGTAAAACTGATCTTGTTTCATGAGGGTTATCAGTTTCGTTATGACTTTAAAGTTTTTAGAAGTATCCTGATTAATTGTATAATATTCTGGAGAATTACGAGAACTTGCCGGGATCTCTTTTGGAAGGTTGTATCCTTTAATAATAGTTAGATATTCCTGTCCTAATACTTGATAAAAGACGGTATTCTCTATACCGTTATAAGCTTCGATAAAGTAATTGGTAATATTCATGAATTTTTGGGTATTCATTTCTTTACTCTTTTCGAGATTATAGCGAATGAGAGTTTTGTCATTTCCCAGTAAGGAGTAAGCCATAGCCAGGTTCCAATGGTCTGCATAGGTAGTATCTTTGGTTTTTGACAAAATATCAAGTGTGTTTTCAAGGATAGTTTCACCTTTTCTTCTCGATTGCTCCGCAGTTAGAGGATTTTGTGCCATAAGGATGCTGAGATTAAGAAATACAATGACGGCCAGTGACAGCTTCATAATAGTTTTGAGTTGGTTAGTAATAAAAAACTTATGAATTATTTGTGGACAGTGTATGGCAGTATAAGCCGGTCAAGATCGGTGTCATATTTATCTACAGGAAGTGGAGTAATAATGGCAGTTGGGATTAAGTCTCCTCCTGAAATAAGATGTAGATGCGCAGGGGGTAGTTGTTTCAGTTTTTTCATGACACGAATATTATAAGTTGTAAACTATTATTTTCAAATTGCTGTAAAGAAAAGTAAATAACTATAGTTTACTGATTGTTTCTTCCTGTAAATGTAAGAAAAAAATTAACTTTTAGAAATAAAATTGTAGATTTTGTTTCTTTTTTTAGTTTTTAAATATTTGATTTTAATGTGTTTATTGTTTTTTAAACAAAATATGAGAGGTATATTAAAAAGGATATGCTTTTAAAAATTATAGTTTTTACAAGCGTGTATAGTTTTTATTGAGGAGTGCGGATTTACAGATGACTTTTCCATGCGTTTTATATTCCAGATAAAAATAATGGTGATGTACCTAACTATACATTATTCTAAAAAAGAATCTTCTTTATTTAAATGTAACGGTACGTATTTTTGAATGATATAAGGGGTTATTTCTTTTAGTGTTTTTCCATAAACAGGGTGCAGTCCCGGTGCGGTAAAATACTCTATTTCTCCTTCTTTATTTTTGTAGTACCAAATCAAAGCCTGGTTGGTATCTTGGGTAAAAAAAGTGGTTGTCATAGTTACGTTTACTTTTTTAAAGTTGTCCAGTTTGGCTTTATTAAGAGGTTCTATTTTGGTACCGTACTTTGAAAAAGGCACTAAGCTACATGCCACTTTTTCATAGTGTGTATTTGCCCAGGTCATACAGTATTTTTCTGTTTGTGAGGTGGTCTCTGGCTCCTTTATAATTGCCTTGTAAATTTTAGTTCCGGCAATAGTAAAAATCAGGATTAATAAAACAGTTATGATCTTTGATTTGAATATTTTTAGTAAAGGAGTGTGTTTCTCTTTTTTTAATGATTTTATACTGGCATGTTGAACTGCACCGGGAGAATCCTTATTTTTGTCTGGGTTATTGGTAATATAGTCTTCATAACTCTCATACCCCAGATATTTACAGAACAAATTAACACTTTCTGACAGAGGGGCACCGGTGTCTTTCCCGTCAATATACCGGTCATAAGCTCTTTCCAGGGTTTTGTAGCTTAAACTAATTTCTTGTTCTATATGACGGGCCAGTGCATATTTGGAATCTGAGACGCACCTGCTTTTTGACGTTTCAAACATCTTTTTGACGATTTCTCCAATTCTCTTTTCATCCATAATTTGAAAACACACAGATTTCACACTTGAAAAATAATAATAAGTATTTGATAATCAAATATTTATTTCGTGTCCAAAACATGTCTAATACAAGTCGGGCCCATGTCTGTAATTTTATTTTGAATACGCATTTACTTTGTGCCAAGATTGATTTAGTTGTGTGTTGCTAACATAGCTTTTCTAGAAAAATCTTTCTTACGGAAATCTGTAATGTAGATAGTGTTCAGCCCGGTGGAAAGTAGCTGGTACTGTCACTTACAATTTTCACTTTCCAAAAAGCAAGGAGTACTCCAAACACTTGCGGGTGATTGATAAAACGCCGGAAGAATTCCGTGCAATCGCCCTATTGTTTAATCATAAAATTTTAGAGACATGAAAAAAGTTATCGTAACACTTACGATATTGGTTTTTAGTACTTACTTATTTTCTTGTGAGAATGAAACCGTTACAGACATTGATTCTTTATATCAAACCCGCTCAACGGAAGGTGACGACGGACAAGTTAAACCGCCACCTCCGCCTCCGCCTCCGGCTGGAGTAGGAAGTTAGTTGAAAATAGACTCTTTAAATTTGAGCCATGTTTTAATACATGGCTCTTTTTTCAATATATTTAATACAAAAAAATAATTGTTTTGAAGAGCGTTTTTATTCTTGCTTTCATAAGTATATTCCTATCCTGCAAAACTGAAGAAAAAAAATGGGTTCCTAAGTTTGAAAAGGTTAAGGATAGCGCTCTTTTTTATTATAATATTTCTACCGATACAGAACTTTCTGTAAACCAGCGCTTAGACGCCATAAACAAATCTTTTCTTTTTGTTAAAGAGATCGATCAGGATACTCTTTTTTCCAAAGTACTGTATCAGAAAAATTTAATATATTTTTCTTTAGCACAATATGATAGTCTCAAAAGATTAAATGATGTTTTAGTACATCATGCCATACAGGCAGAAGATTGGCTAATTTTGGGAAGGCAATATTATTTAATGGCTCGTTATTTTGATGATGTTCTACATCTTCCGGATAGTGCATTCCATTACTATACCTTTTCTAAAAGTTATTATAATCAGTATGGAGAAAGAAGTTGGGTAGGCATTAACCTTCTGTGTATGGGGTTAATTCAGCAAAATCAAAATGACTATTTTGGAAGTAAAGAAACCATCACAGAAGCCTTAACATATCTTGATCCCTCAAGAGACTATAGGTCTATAGCATCTTGCTACAATGCATTAGCCACTAACCATAGAAAACTTTTAAATTATTCAGATGCTATAAAGTATTACAAGAAAGCAATTAAAGTAGCTCATGGTAAAACAGATACGCTTATTTACCAAAATAACATGGCTGCTACTTATATAGACAGTGGGGAGTATAGTAAGGCTATTACCATATTAAGAAGCGTTGCACAAGATTCTATACTCAGACAAAATCAGAAAGAATATGCAAGAGTTCTGGATAACCTGGCTTATGCCCAGTGGCTTTTTGGAGAAGAAATAGCAGCTAAAGCTTTCTTAATCCCTCTGTATTTGCGTAAACAAAAAAACGATAAGCGTGGTTTAATAGCCAGTTATACTCATCTGGGAGAATTTTATAGTAAAAAAAAGTCAAAAAAAGCCATTTCTTATTTTGATTCAGTAATTAAGTTATCTAAAAAACTAAAAATACCGCGTGCAGAAAAAGATGCTATTAAACACCTCGTAGCGATACAGCCTCAAAGCCTTAAACTGCGTGATCGTTACATATACTTACAAGATAGTCTTTACGCTCAGGAATTAAAAGTAAAAACCCAGTTTGCCAAGTTCAAGTATGACGATAAGTTAAAACAAGAAGCTATACTGCGTTTACAAAAAGAAAATGCAGAAAAAGAATTAGAACTTGCTCAACAGCGTAATCAGAAAATAGTTTCTTATTCTGGTTGGGGGCTGCTTTTTATGACGTTTGGTTTTGCAACCTTTTTTTTTATTCAACGAACCAGGCGTTTAGAGCAGAAAAACAGAACTGCAAAACTGGAAGCGACTTTTGAAACAGAAGAAGCCTTATCCAGAAGGCTTCATGATGATTTTGGCGGAAAGTTAAATCATACCATGTTATTACTTCAAAACAATACAGCTACTTCCAAAGTACTTGATGTAGTGGAGGAGCTATACAATCAGAGTAGGGATTTTGCCAGAGAAATAAATGATGTAGATACGGGGCCTAATTTTAAAAATCTGCTTTTTGGGATGCTCTCTGCCTACAGTAAAGATATAAAGTTAATCGCTACCGGTAGTACAACAATTCATTGGGATAACATATCAGCTATAACCAAGAAAACACTTTACAGAGTATTACACGAATTAATGAAGAATATGCAAAAACACAGTAAAGCTACCCTGGTTAGTATAGACTTCAAGCAGAGCAAGAAACTGCTTAAAATTGAGTATTCAGATGATGGGGTGGGAGCCTCAGAAGAAAGTTTGTACTACCGAAACGGACTGTGGAATACGGAAAAGCGTATTGAGGCAATAGATGGAACCATTACTTTTGATACTGAAAAAGAAAATGGTTTTAGGGTTCAAATAGAAGTGCCTACGTAAAAACATCATGCTATGTTCAAAAAAATATTGATAGCCGAAGACTTTCAGGACACGAATAAAGGTATTGTAGAAGCCTTAAGAAAAAGGTTGCATATTCAAAATATACAGGAAGAACTTTATTGCGATAAAGCCTTTAACAGGTTTAAATTAGCATCTAAAACCAAAGAACCTTTTGATTTACTAATAACCGATTTATTTTTTAAAGAAAGCTATATGAAACGTAAGCTCACCTCGGGTAAGGCACTTATAAAAGCTATCCGGAGCATTACCCCTCATATAAAGGTAATTGTCAATTCTATGATCGATGATCCTGCACAAATTAATTTGTTGTTTGCCGAACAAAAAATAAACGGCTACGTATGTAAAGGGCGTAACAGCCTTACCGAATTAGTGCATGCCATAGAAAATGTACACCAAAATAAAACATACATGTCTCCTCAAATCAGTTTAAGTACAACGACCAATGTTCTTGAACTGGATCCATATGACCTAATGATCTTAAAAGAGCTCGCAGAAGGACTCACCAAAAAAGAGATATCAAAAAAGTTCAAAAAGCAAAACATCACTCCCAATAGTGAAAGTACTATTGATAAAAAAGTGGGTAAACTATTCGATGCTTTTGGAGCAAAAAACACACATCATTTAATTGCCAAGCTTATACGAGATGGTAAAATTTGATTAACTTTTACTTTATCCATATATCTTTTCAATAAAAAAATAAATCCCTTACAGATATCTGTAAGGGATTGGCTTTTTATAGGCTTAAGTTTGAAAAATAAACATATCTCGAAATTAAAAATACTCTTTAAAAACATTATGGAAAAATATTATGTAAGTAAAAACAAGCAAGACAATGGTGACCATGAAGTGCATAAAGAAACATGTGACTGGTTACCCAAAGTTGAAAACAGAATTTACCTGGGTTGGCATTCATACTGTGTAAGTGCAGTAAATGAGGCAAAAAAATACTATTCTCAGGTTAATGGATGTTACTACTGTTCGATTAATTGCCATAATTCATAAAACCATAGTCGCATCATATCATTCATTGCGAACTTAAAACATATGCAATTATCGGGTAAACAGGAGATAGAACATGAATATTCACAACTGAAAACAATTTACAATGAACACGTTTATTACCTTTTTGGGAGTTTTATTTTTTTTCTTAAACGAAATTATTACCATAGAAACCAGGGTTTACATTTGTAATGGTAAAGGGAGTAAACGTTACCATTATACCAAATCGTGTCGCGGACTGGCACGTTGCTCTACAGCAATAGACCAGGTAACCTTATCCAAAGCCAAAGAAATGAGACGTACCCTATGCGGCTGGGAGGATTAGAAACAGACTGTAATTATCTTTCAAACACGCCTGCCGGTATTCAGACCTCATAAATTGAACACTACTTATTCGGGTTTAGTTAAATAACAGCTAAATCATAATCCAATTTGCCCGACTTATTTAAAACTGAATTTTAAAAATACGGGTAGGTGATCTGATAATTTTCGGGATTTCTCAAGTCTGTCGCAGAATCGAACAAAATCTATAATTCCTCCTTCTACCTTTTCAATATTGTCAGAGTAAAAAATATTGTCTATGGGGTAATTTAAATAATCTTCTCGTTGACAGGTTCTTTTTAAAGTTGTTTTTTGGTTTGAAACTGCAGGCTTATAGCCATGATCTTTTAAAAAGTCGAACACGGTATTTTTTTCATCTACATTAAAATCACCTGCTAAAAGTAAGGGCGTTTTCAAAGAGCCTATTATAAAATGACTTAAAACTTTTATCTCGCTTTCGGGATTTTGATCATAGCGGCGAGAATGATAATTCAAGATAGTAAGCCTCTTTGTATAAATGTAAAAATCCAGTAAAAAAGGTTCTCTGTCTATCTGTTCTTCTAATTCCGAAAGCAACCAGCCTCTGTTTTTGATCTTAATGTATTTTGTTTTCCAGATAAAGGCATAACGTTCTGTTTTATATTTAGGGCTCCTGGTGGGGTTACTAACAACATAATCCCATTTGTTTCCTTTTCTGTTTAAAATATCAGTGAGTTTTGCAACGGCTTGTGCACCGCCATATCCTGATACTACTTCCTGAATGGCCAGGATATCAACATCTTTAACAATATCAGCTATTTGTTCCAGTTCTTCATTATTTTTTGATTTCCCAAAATCACGAATGTTCCATGATGCTAAAACAATAGTATCCGATTGAGAGAAAGCATTAAAACAGAAAAGCAGAAAAAATAATGTGAATCTTTTTTTAAGCATTAAAGTACACTTTATAGAGAGCTTGCAAAATACTCAAAAAGAGTAATGTTTTTTTACAGATATCTGCAATGAAGAATATTGTTTAAACAAAAAAGCGAGCTTTAAGTTTGCTAGCTTTTACATTTAGTTTTCAAATTTTGGATTTAGCGGAGTCGGAGGGATTGATATATACCTTTTTCCGTTGAACCAATATTGCAAATGAGAGACCACAAAGCATACGCTTTTGCTTTGTATTTTGTCACATTCCATAAACGGTATTTTTGGCTTATTCTAAAATAAAAAACCACGCTTTTAAGCGTGGTTTCCCAAGTGTTGTGGAGTCGGAGGGATTCGAACCCTCGTCCAAACAAGCAATTAAATAGCTTTCTACATGCTTAGTTCCCGTTTTATTTTCAACGTATAGCTGACCGGCAACCGCCTACTATACGCCTAGCTTCTTAAGGTTTGAAATGTGGCCGAAGCAACTACATTTCTATGTTGACTTTTATGGTGTCTCCAAACCGATCGCCGTCAACAAGGGCTATCAGGAGACATCCAGCTTTCCCGCCTTGCGGGACGAGGCCAGGACCTACTATAATTCAGTCAATTAGGCAGCTAGAGCGTAGTTATTCTCGCCATTTAAAAGTGTGAAACAGATATTTACGAGCATTAGCTTCATAGCTCGACATGCTTACTATTCAATTCGACTCGCTGTCAAAACCAGTCGACCCCATATTTTTAAGAACGTTTTTCTCTCGTTTTTTGCGAAGGGCAAATTTACAATAAAAATTAATTAAAAACCTTTGCAAGCCACTTCTACAACTGTTACATTTGAAACAAAATCTATACCAAACTGTTAATAAATGAAATTTGGAATCATTAAAGAACGCAAAACCCCGCCAGATCGCAGAGCAGTATTGTCTCCGGAAGCCTGTCAGGAAGTCATGAAGCAATTTCCTCGGGCAACTTTTAAAGTAGAACCTTCACCTTTACGGGTATTTAAAGATGAAGCATATACTGCCGCAGGTGTTGAAGTATCTCATGATCTCTCTGATTGTGATGTTTTATTAGGTGTAAAAGAAGTACCTGTAGAAGCACTTATTCCAAATAAAAAATACTTTTTCTTCTCACATACCATAAAAAAACAACCGTATAACAGAAAGTTGTTACAGGCTGTTTTGGAAAAGAATATTGAATTGTATGATCATGAACTCATCACAGATCAAAAAGGGCAGCGTTTGGTGGCTTTTGGAAGGTATGCGGGCATAGTAGGTGCCTATAACGGCATACGTGCCTATGGGCTTAAAACAAATCAGTTTACCCTGCCAAAAGCAGAAACGCTTCCAAATCAGCAGGCACTTGTAAATGCTCTGAGAAATATAACGTTGCCCCCCATACGTATTGTTTTAACCGGAAAGGGCAGGGTAGGGAATGGTGCCCGGGAAATGCTGGAAGGTATGAGTGTTAAAGAAGTAGATGTTCAAACATATTTTACCGGTACTTTTGAAGAAGCCATATATTGCCAGATCGATGTGCAGGAATATAACAGCCCACTTAACGGGCTCCATTTTGATAAAATGGATTTTTACAAAGACCCTACGGCGTATGTCTCTGATTTTATGAAATTTGCCGTAGTAAGTGATCTGTTCATTGCAGGACACTTTTACGGTGACGGCGCGCCTTTTCTTTTTACACGTGAAGATGCGCGTTCCCCCGCATTCAAAATAAAAGTAGTAGCAGACATTAGTTGTGATATTGACGGTCCCGTAGCTTCTACTATCAGAGCATCCACCATTGCAGATCCCATTTACGGTTATGATCCCTATACCGAAAAAGAAGTAGATTATTTAGCTCCCCATGCCATAGCCGTTATGGCAGTAGATAACCTTCCCTGTGAACTTCCCGCAGATGCGAGTGAAGGTTTTGGTGAAAGCTTTGTAAAGTATGTTATTCCTGCTTTTTTTAACCAGGATAAAGATGGTATTCTGCACCGGGCACGAATGACCCTAGATGGAAAGCTCACCGAAAAATATCAGTATCTGCAGGAGTATGTCTCAGGAGAGTAACCTTTTTGAAACCTAGAGTTTAATGAGTGATTTACAAATCTTTATAAATCAGATAATTTTCAAACAGGACGCCTTTTTTAGATTTTTGTTGCTTTTCGGTAATGAGATATCCGTTTTTCAGAAAAAATGGCAAAGCCGTAATACTTACATCTGACCGAATGATGGCAGATCTGTTATTCCTGGCTCTCTCTTCAATTTTCATAAGAAGTTTTTGGGCAATACCCTTTCTCTGAAAATCTTTATGCACAAAAAGTCCGTCAAAATAATCATTTCCGGCTAAAAATGCGAAGCCTGCCAGCCTTTCCCCATAAAAAGCGAGCGAAAAATAGTCATCACGTATTCTACTCAGCCATTTTTCGCGATCACTGGCACCGGAGGCCCATACTTTAATTTGTTCCGGCGTGTAATCTTTTTTGTTAATGTGCGTAATGGTTTCTTTAAAAAGTTCAACGATCAAGTTGAGGTCCTTTGGTGTGGCAAGCCGAAAGGATATATCCATTACAAACGGGTAATGGTTTTGCGAATGGCACTAAGGTTTCCAAGCAGTTTTTCAAGGTGATCTATGTGTAGCATATTAGCACCATCACTTTTAGCACTAGAAGGATCATAATGCGTTTCCATAAAAAGACCGTCTGCACCTACCGCTATTCCTGCTCTTGCAATAGTTTCGATCATGTCAGGACGACCTCCCGTAACACCGGAAGACTGATTGGGTTGCTGCAAGGAGTGGGTGACATCGAGTATAGTAGGGGCATATTCCTTCATAGCAGGAATACCTCTAAAATCCACAATAAGGTCCTGATACCCAAACATGGTGCCTCTGTCTGTAATCATTACCTGTTCATTTTGGCAATCCAGTACTTTCTGAACAGCGTGTTTCATACTTTCCGGACTCATAAATTGGCCTTTTTTAAGATTGACCACTTTACCGGTTTTGGCGGCGGCCACTACCAGGTCGGTTTGCCGTACCAGAAAAGCCGGTATCTGGAGTACATCTACAAATTCAGCAGCTTTTTTGGCATCATCTACTTCATGAATATCGGTAACCGTGGGTACTTTAAACGTTTCTGAAACTTTTCGGAGTATCTTTAGCGCCTTCTCGTCACCTATTCCCGTAAAAGAATCAATACGGCTTCGGTTGGCTTTTTTAAAACTGCCCTTAAAAATAAAAGGTATCTGTAATGCATCAGTAATGGTGAGAATGCGTTCAGCTATTTTCATAGCCATTTCTTCACCTTCTATAGCACAGGGCCCGGCAAGAAGAAAAAACTGATTGGCATCAGTATGTTTTATGTGGGGGATAAGTTCCAGTTGCATCGCTGAATTTTTCCGGCAAATATACATTTTTATTTCTCAGCATACTAAATGGCAAAATCCTTATTACACTAAAAGGCTCTGCTATTAAGAGGTTATAAACCAATTGCTTATCATGTTTTAAAAAAACAGGAAAAGCTGCTTTCTTCAGCTAAATAAATACTACCTTTGCACGCTTTAAAAACACTAGGTATGTCATCTATTAGAAATATTGCCATTATAGCACACGTTGATCACGGGAAGACCACATTGGTGGATAAAATTCTGCATCATTGTGAATTATTCCGCGAAAATCAGGAAACAGGAGAGCTTATTCTGGATAATAACGACCTTGAAAGAGAAAGGGGAATTACCATTCTCTCCAAAAATGTATCAGTACGATTTAAAGATACTAAGATCAATATTATCGATACTCCCGGACACGCCGATTTTGGCGGTGAAGTAGAACGTGTTCTCAATATGGCAGATGGAGTTTTACTGCTGGTAGATGCTTTTGAAGGGCCCATGCCGCAAACCCGTTTTGTATTGCAAAAAGCGATATCCATGAAATTAAAACCCATTGTGGTTATCAATAAAGTGGATAAGGAAAATTGTACCCCAGAGGAAGTGTATGAAGCGGTTTTCGACCTTATGTTTGAACTGGGAGCTGAGGAGTGGCAGCTTGATTTTCCGGTAGTTTACGGAAGTGCCAAACACAACTGGATGAGTGAAGACTGGAAGAAGCCCACCAATTCTATTGAACCGCTACTGGATATGGTGGTAGAGCATATACCCGAACCCAAAACAGAGGAAGGATCTTTACAAATGCTTATAACCTCACTGGATTATTCATCCTATACCGGAAGAATAGCCATTGGAAGACTACAAAGAGGAGTACTTACCCCGGGAATGAGTGTGTCTCTTGTTAAACGCGATGGCAGTATTGCCCGTTCCAGAATAAAAGAACTCCATGTTTTTGACGGCCTAGGAAGGAAAAAGGCCGAAAAAGTACATGCAGGAGATATCTGTGCCATTGCAGGGCTGGAAGGTTTTGAGATTGGAGATACCATTGCCGATATTGAAAATCCTGAAGGACTTCCTACCATAGCTATTGATGAGCCTACTATGAGTATGCTTTTTACCATTAACGATTCGCCGTTTTTTGGGAAAGATGGCAAGTATGTTACCTCAAGACACGTAAAAGAACGTTTGCAGAAGGAACTGGAAAAAAACCTGGCACTACGCGTTGAAGAAACCGATAGTGCCGATAAATTCATGGTGTTTGGAAGAGGGGTATTGCACCTTTCGGTTTTAATAGAAACTATGCGCAGAGAAGGCTATGAGTTACAGATTGGCCAGCCTCAGGTGATCATAAAAGAAATAGAAGGTAAAAAATGTGAACCGGTAGAAGAACTTGCTATAGACCTTCCTGAAGAAGTAAGTGGTAAAGCCGTTGAAATGGTGACCCAACGTAAGGGCGAAATGTTGAGTATGGAGCCCAAAGGAGAACGTATGCTAATGAAATTCCATATTCCTTCACGAGGTATTATTGGTTTACGTAACCAACTGTTAACCGCTACAGCAGGAGAAGCGATCATGAACCATCGTTTTCTTGAATACCAACCTTATAAAGGAGATATTCCGGGAAGAATAAACGGATCCCTGATCTCTATGGAAAAAGGAACTGCCATCCCGTATTCTTTAGATAAACTGCAGGAACGAGGAAAGTTTTTTATACACCCGGGCGAAGAGATCTATACCGGCCAGGTAATTGGAGAAAATACCAGAGGAGATGATATGGTGGTAAATGTTACCAAAACCAAAAAACTCACTAACATACGTTCTGCCGGTGCCGATGATAAAGTGAAACTGGCACCACCTATTAAGTTTTCACTGGAAGAAGCATTGGAATATATTCAGAAAGATGAGTATGTAGAGGTAACTCCCAAATCCCTGCGGTTACGAAAAATATATTTAGATGAGAACGAACGTAAGCGTAAGGAAAAATCTTTTTAGTAACGCGATACACACAATAAAAAGTAAAACAAAAAAGGCAGTAATTTTTCTATACTGCCTTTTTTGTTTTACTTTTTAAAGGGTTTCTACAAAGCCGGTTCTTCTTTTTTTACAAGCTTCATCCCAACGGGATCTTTACCAAATTCATATAAAAAACCATTCAAAATAAAATTGTTTTCCGTTTTGAGCTCAAGCGTTCCTTTTGAGTCTCTAAAAGCCTTAAATACATCGCTGTAACTTTTCAATTCCACTTCAAACTTTAAAAATCGGTCATCTATAAACAGGCCGGCTCCGGTAATTTGCCCTACCAGGCGTTCATTTTCAAGATAATCAATGCGAACGATTATCTTTTCCCCGTCTAAAGTAAGATGGCCTTCTCCCATACCTACATTATTGATATAAAACTTATAGACACCGGTAATATTGGAAGCAGTGAGTATTTGGTTGTGAAAATTGTAAATATTCGCGTAGCGCTTTTTCAGGCTGTCTTTTTCTCTTCGGTAATCCGGCAGTTTGTTTACACAATAGAAGGCACTGTCCAGCACCTTATTTCCAAAACTGGCCGTTTTACCCAGAGTGTATTCATTAAGTGCCCAGCGCTCATATAACCTTGCCAGATGAATATAGCGGTTCTTACTTTGGTCTGCTTTGGCCAATTGCAGGTGTGCCACAGTGTACTCTCTTGCTTTACCGGGATTAAAAACAGGAGAGGAGCGTTCCATATATATTCTTTTCAGGCTGTTGAGTGCATGCACTTTTATTTCGGCTGCTTCCGTGTTGGCCAGAACATGCTCAAATAGCTGTGCGGCTTCTTCTTTCTCATTAAGCATTTCCCGGTTTCGTGCTATATGAATAAGTACATCAGGTTCAAGATTGAGCAGCTCTTCGGGAGAGGCCAGTGTATAAACCCGGTCTAGAAGTACCCGGGCATTCGTTTTAAAAATTAACATGGCATTGGCGGTTTCCGCTTCCAGTGCTTCCGGATGAAAAGCTACCTGCTTATATATTTTTTCTTCATTAATAAGGGTGGTAATGTGCATTCGTACCGAGTCTAGGCGCGCTTCCAGCACTTCTTCGGGGGTAGGAGGAGGGAGCTCTTCTGATGTTTCACGATTTTTATTCAGACTAATAACAAGGGCCGTAATACTCAACCCCAATGCTAACGCTATAGGAAGATATTTAATACTATTCTCCGTGAGCTTTTTTTGAGTGTTTTTTGGGACTTTCATAGAGTGCTAATATACTAAATACCGGTTTTTTATATTTTTTGAAACAGAAGCTTTTTGAGAAAAATAACCGAAAAAACAATTTTAGTGGTAATATTGCTACTAAAAGTAATATGGATTTTCTTGGCATTTCAGGCACAGAATGGGTAGGGTACCTGGCTACGGCAGGTGTGCTCATTTCATTTTTAATGAAAGATATTGTACGATTACGAACCCTCAATATGGTAGGGTGTTTTTTCTGGGTTTTGTATGGGTTTATGCTAGATATTGCCTGGCCGGTGATCATTACCAATACCGCTATTTTCTGTATTAATGCATACTATCTGTACAAAGCCGGAAAAAAAGGTTTTCGGTCAAAAACCCAAAACCCTTAAATACTTTTTTGTACTACTTCAAACACTTTACTGCCATCGCATTTTAGTGTTTTTGAGGGAAATTTGAGTAAAAGAGCATAATCGTGTGTAGCCATCAGTATGGTACGCCCTGTTTTGTTAATTTCCTGTAGTACACGCATAACTTCCACACTGGTCTGAGGATCCAGATTTCCCGTAGGCTCGTCAGCCAAAATTAGCTCCGGATCATTCAATAAGGCCCGGGCAATAGCTACTCGCTGCTGCTCTCCTCCCGATAATTGGTGCGGGAACTTAAACCCCTTGGTTTTCATACCTACTTTAGAAAGTACTTCCTCAATTTTGAAATTCATTTTTTCAGGGTCTTTCCACCCGGTAGCTTTCAGTACAAACTTAAGATTTTCATTTACGGTCCGGTCAGGAAGCAGTTTAAAATCCTGAAAAACAATCCCCAGCTTTCTTCTTAAAAAAGGAATGTCTTTTTCTTTGAGTGTTCGCAGGTCAAAACCCACAATAGCACCCGATCCCTGAGTAAGCGGCAGATCTCCGTACAGGGTTTTCATAAAACTACTTTTTCCACTACCCGTTTTCCCAATTAAATAAACAAACTCGCCTTTTTTTACGTTTAGGTTTATTTCACTTAGTACAAGGTTCTCTTTCTGGAAAATGGCAACATCTCTGAGTTCTAATATCGTGTGGTCCATTCAACAATAATATAGATACAAAAGTAATAACAAAAAAAAGCTTTTAAAATTATAGTAAACTTCAAGTTATTAATCATTTTCAACAATTGTATAATTATTAGAAAAAGCCATCGTTATAGTATATGGTAAATCATCTAATTTTGATCTAACAATTTCATTTGACATGTATCGTACGCTAGTTGTGTTTTTTACTGTGCTCATTGGGAGCATTTCTCAGCTCCATGCCCAACAATCACAAGTATATACTCATTACAAAAAAGATTTTCAGGAAGCGCTGCAACTGTATAATAACAAACAATACCAGGCTGCACAAAGCATTTTTACTAAGGTAAAAACAGAAACCGAAGACTATGAAACCCGAGCAGACTGTGCTTATTACATAGCCAATTCAGCTATTCGTCTTAACCAGTTAGGAGCCGATAAGCTTATGGAGAGCTTTGTTACCGATTATCCTACCAGTACCAAGCGTAATACTGCCTTTATTGATGTAGCTGATTATTATTTTGACAATGGGAAATACGCCTATGCACTCAAGTGGTACGATAAGGTAGAAGATCAAAACATGAGCCGAAAAGAGAGAGAACAGTTTAACTTCAAAAAAGCCTATGCTCTTTTTACCGCCCGAAAGTATAAAGATGCCGAGAAATACTTTAACAAAGTACTCGAGAGTGCCGAGTTTGGTCCTCAGGCCAAATATTATTTGGGGTATATGGCCTATCAAAAAGATAATTACAAAACAGCAAGCACTTACTTTGATCAAATCACCAATGAAAAGGAATTTAATGAAAAACTCAGCTATTATCAGGCTGACATGAATTTTAAACTGGGCAATTTTGAAAAAGCCATCGCTATGGCCAAAGAACAAATGCCCAAAGCAGACCGTAAAGAAAAGTCAGAGTTAAACAAGATTATTGGCGAAAGCTATTTCAATCTTGAACAATATGAAGCGGCCATTCCCTATTTAAAAGAGTACAAAGGAAAACAGGGTCGCTGGAACAATACAGATTTTTACCTTCTCGGGTACGCCTATTATCAACAAGGCGATTATGAAAATGCCATAAACCAGTTTAACAAAATTGTAGATGGTACCAATGCGGTTTCGCAAAATGCATATTACCATTTGGCAGAGTGCTACCTGAAAACCGATAAGAAACAGCAGGCGTTGAATGCTTTTCGCAATGCTTCTCAAATGGATTTTGATCTGCAGATACAAAAAGATGCCTCTCTTAATTATGCCCGCTTGAGTTATGATATCGGGAACCCCTACACAAGTGTACCTCAGGTGCTGACTTCCTTTCTTGAAAAATATGCTGATTCTCCTTATGTACGTGAGATAGAAGAATTACTGATAGATTCTTACATCACTTCCAAAAATTATGAAGCGGCTTTAGAGGTATTGCGAACCAATAAAAATTATACCAGCGGGGAGGCGTATCAAAAAGTTGCTTTTTACAGAGGCCTTGAGCTTTATACAGAAGGGAACTATAGGGAAGCGGCTAATTTCCTGGAGAAATCTCTTGAGCAGCCCAGAGACCCCGTTTTTGCCGCACGCGCTATCTACTGGAAAGCCGAGAGCGACTATCTTCTTAATAACTTTGAGGAGGCCCTTATAGGGTTCAAACAGTTTAAAACCAACAGTACCGCTCCGCAAACCGAAGAATTCAAACATTTGGAATACAACCTTGCCTATACCTATTTCAAACAAAAAAACTATGCTGAGGCGATAACGTACTTTAAGGATTTTACATCAAAGAATGATGCCGTAGATCAGGTAATGTTAAATGATGCCCATTTGCGCCTTGGTGACAGTTATTTTGTTTCTGCACAATACTGGCCCGCAATGGAATCGTATGACAAAGCCATTGCCATGAATGGCCCCGATACTGATTACGCAGCTTTTCAAAAAGCGATTAGTTACGGTTTTGTAGATCGTAACCAGAAAAAAACAGAAGCACTAAGCAGTTTTATACGTGATTATCCAAGATCAACACTGCGGGACGATGCCCTGTATGAGTTGGGGAATGCATATATCACAGCAAACAATATTAATGAAGGCATGGAGGTGTTTGACCAACTGTTAGCATCTTACAAAAAGAGTTCCTATGTGCCAAAAGTATTGTTGCGACAGGGCCTTACTCATTATAATAAGGGTGATAATGCCAGGGCACTGGTTAAGTTTAAAACTGTAGTAAGAGACTTTCCCAGCACTACCGAAGCAGTACAGGCAGTATCTACCGCAAAACTTATTTATTTGGATGAAGGGCGGGTAAACGAGTACGCTTCCTGGGTCAGGAACCTGGATTTTGTAGAGGTTTCAGATGCCGAGCTGGATAACGCATCTTACGAAGCAGCACAGAAACAGTTTGCACAAAACAAAACAGAAGCCGCGATCAAATCTTTTGAGAGTTATTTAAAACAATTCCCAAATGGTTTGCACGTACTTGAAGCCAATTTTTATCTTGCTCAAAGTTATTACGGCAAAGGAGAAAAAGATACCTCAATCGGGTATTACAGCTATGTTGCATCTAAAGAACGTAATGAATATACAGAGCAGGCACTGGCACGTCTTAGCGAGTTATATATAACAAATAACAACTACACGGCAGCCATACCTGTATTGGAAAGGCTGGAGGTTGAAGCCGATTTTCCCCAGAATGTCATGTTTGCGCAATCCAATCTTATGAAAATAAATTATGAGCTAAAGAATTATGCGCAAACCGTTGCCTATGCCGAAAAAGTACTTGCCAATAACAAGATAAACGACCGTATTCGCAGTGACGCACGAATTATGATCGCCCGTTCGGCTATCAGTACCGGTGATGAGGGCAAAGCCCGTAAAGCCTATACCGAAGTACAAAAAACAGCTACAGGAGCCCTAATGGCCGAAGCGCTGTATTACGACGCATATTTTAAAAATAAGGATCAGGATTACGAAGCGTCCAATATATCGGTACAAAAACTGGCAAAAGAATACTCAGGCTATAAAGAATATGGTGCAAGAGGGCTTATTCTAATGGCCCGTAACTTTTATGCGCTGGATGATGCTTTTCAGGCCACCTATATTCTGAATAGCGTAATTGAAAATTTTACAGAGTATCCTGATATAGTAGAGGAAGCAAAAACAGAACTCGCCAAAATCAAAACAGAAGAAGCAAAACGCAATGCCTCGGTAAACCCCGATGGTAATGAATAGCCCATTCAAAAATAACATTGATCAAAGAACAATTCATAAATCATTCACATTCATGCAAAGGCAATTCTTATTTTTATTAATACTGTTTATGGGGGCTTTCACTTCCGTGTTCAGTCAGGACGATAAGAAAAAAGAAATAGGTACAGAGGTAGTTAACGTAGTAAAACCTTATACTCCCAGTGTTTCAGATGCATTTAAAGTAAAACAATTACCTGTGCTGAACGATTCAGTCACTACTGTGAAAAAACAAATAAAATACAGTATTTTTTCAGTACCCGTAGCATCTACGTTTATTCCTGCCAAAGCAAAACCCAATCAGGTAAAAAAAGCCAAAAAAGAAGTTTTGTATAATACCTATGCTTCCCTCGGGTTAGGTAATTTCAGTACGGCACTGGTTGATTTTTATACGAGTCGCACCTTTAACCGTAATGAGACCCTTGATCTGTATTTAAATCATCATTCTTCGCAGGGAGGTATTGACGGGGTGCAACTGGACGATGCTTTTTTCAATACACGCTTAGAAGGAAATTATCGCAAAAAAAGCAGATATCTCAATTGGGGTGTAGATGCTGGTTTTCAGCATCAAATATACAATTGGTATGGTATTCCGGTACAACCGGGCTTTGATGAAAGCGTTCTCAATAATATAGATGAAAGCCAGACCTATTATACCGCGTTTGCCAGTGCCCAACTCAGTACACCCGATTCATTTTTTAAAGAAGGGAGTGTATTGCTAAGGCACTTCTGGGATGGTGCTGATTCCGGTGAAACCCGGGCCTATTTTACGCCTACTTTGGAGATCCCAATTTCCGGTGAGTTAATAACGACCCAGTTTACCGTTGATTATGTTACCGGTGCTTTTGAGCGTAATTTTTCCGGTACCGGAGAGATAGATTACAATTCACTGCTTTTAGGAGTATCCCCTTCACTCGTAGTTTTAAGGGATGACCTTACTGTTAACTTAGGTGCGTCTATTTTTTACTCAGTAGATCAGGACAACAATACATTCTTTATTTACCCTAATGTTACCGCAAGTTATCGGCTGGTTGATGAGTTTGTGATCGCCTATGGAGGTATAGAAGGGAAACCGGTTCAAAATTCATATTATGATTTCGTTCAGCAAAACCCTTTTGTGTCGCCCACTTTAAATATAACACCTACCGATCAGCAATATAACTCCTATGTAGGGGTAAAAGGTAAATTCCAGTCCAATATTGGTTATAACCTGAGAGGTTCGTACATAGCCGAAAATAATAAACCATTGTTTAGAACCAATTCAGTAAATGCTATTGCAAGCCCTAATGAAGGGTATGCCTATGGAAACTCATTTGATGTAGTGTATGATGATGTTAAAACCATTTCAGTTTTTGGAGAACTTACTATAGATATTAACCGGGATTTTTCACTGGGGGTCAATGCAGAGGTATTCGAATTCACCACAGATGAAGAAGATGAAGCCTGGAACCTGCCTACCCTTACCGGCTCTTTATTTGCAGATTATCAGATCTCGGAAAAATGGTTTGCCGGAGCCAGTATTTTTTATGTAGGTGAGCGTGAAGATATTTTTGTGCCAGACCCGGGAACAACACCGGTAGTACCTGATTCTGAGCGTTTAACATTAGATAGCTTTTTTGATATAAACGCCCATTTGGGATATAGGTTTGACAATCAATTGTCTGCTTTTTTAAGGTTAAATAATATAGCAGGTAATGAATATGCCCGTTGGGCCACTTTTCCGGTACAGGGTTTCCAAATACTGGCAGGAGTTACGTATAAATTTGATCTCTGATCCAAAAGAATAAGTTTTTAATCACTATTTATTAAAAATTTTTTTGCAAACCAGATTATAAAATTTTCATGAAAACAATACATTTGTGCAAAGCTTAATTCATGAAATATATCCCCTTACTACTAGTTCTTATGCTAACATCCTGTTCTCCAAAGAAAGAACAGGTAGATATGATGTTGTTTAATGCAAACATTTATCAGGTAGATAAAGATTTTACCAATAGCCAGGCATTTGCCATAAAAGATGGTAAATTCATTGCTATAGGTACTACCGAAGACATTTTGAATGCATATGTGTCAGATCAAATGTTTGATGCAGAAGGTAAAACCGTTCTTCCCGGTTTTTATGATGCCCATTGCCATTTTTACCAGTTAGGGCTCAATAAGCAGAAAGTCGATCTTACGGGAACCACCAGTTATGAAGAAGTACTGGAACGTACGGTGGCTTTTCAAAAAGAGCGCAATACCCGCTTTATCCTGGGCCGGGGCTGGGACCAAAATGACTGGGAAGTAAAAGAATTTCCAACTAAAAAAGAATTGGACGCTCTTTTTCCCGATACTCCTGTGGCGCTTGAAAGAGTAGATGGCCATGCATATTTGGTAAACCAAAAAGCACTGGATCTTGCCGGAATAGACAAAAACACCCGTATTGAAGGTGGTGAGATCGAAATAAAAAATGGCGAACTTACCGGTATTTTGATAGATAACCCTATGGCTATGGTAGATGCCGTGATCCCTTCTCCTAACAGAGAAACGAAAATAAGAGCTCTGCAAGATGCCGAAAAAATATGTTTTTCTTACGGGCTCACCACAGTAAACGATGCCGGCTTAAGCAAAGAGATCATTTCTCTGATAGACAGTTTACAACAGGCAGATCTTTTGCAGATGCAGGTATATGCTATGGTAAGTAATACTCCCGAAAACCTGGATTATTACCTTAATAAAGGAGTGATTAAAACAGATAAACTCCACGTGAGATCAGTTAAAGTATATGGTGATGGAGCCTTAGGTTCCCGTGGTGCTGCTTTAAAAGAACCTTATTCAGATAAACCGGGACACCACGGTGCGCTGGTTACACCTGCCTCAGAAATTAAAGAACTGGCTCAACGTATTGCGGCCTCAGAATACCAAATGAATACACATGCTATAGGAGACTCTGCGAACATTGTGGTTTTAAGAGCGTATAAGGAAGCGCTGAAAGGAAAAGAAGACCGGCGGTGGAAAATAGAACATGCACAAATTATAGATACTATAGATTTTGATTATTTTGAAAACGGTATCATCCCGTCAGTACAGCCTACCCATGCTACCAGTGATATGTATTGGGCAGAAGACCGTTTGGGGCATGAACGAATAAAAGGAGCTTACGCTTTTAGAACTCTTCTTGGCAAAGCAAAGATAGTGGCACTTGGAACCGATTTTCCGGTAGAAAAAGTGAGCCCTTTTTTAACTTTTTATGCAGCGGTAGCAAGAAAAGACGTTGAGGGATATCCTGAAGGTGGTTTTTTACCACAGGAAAGCCTGAGCCGGGAAGAAGCTTTAAAAGGAATGACCATATGGGCGGCATATTCAAATTTTGAAGAGAAGGAGAGAGGAAGTATCGAAATAGGGAAGAAAGCCGATTTTATAATTCTGGATGAAAACATTATGGAAGTTCCCGAAGAAGAAATTCCTAATATAAAAACACTCCAAACATTTATATCAGGAAAAAAAGTGAATTGATATTATAAAAATCCCCTTCCGTTTGAGAAGGGGATTTTTTTATGTGTATATCTAACCTGGTTTCTACAGGTCTATAGGAATAGCTACGCGGGTAGTGTCCCATCCCAGAACCATATGCACACCCTGATCTACCGGTTTAAAAGCAATAGAGAAGGCTTCCAGCTCTTTTTCATCGGTTTTTGATGGTACTTTAATGCGGGCCACATCCAGCTTTTCTTCATAGGAATACGCACCCCAAACATCTAACTTGGAGTTTAAGATAATGGTCCATTCATTTTCACCGGGAATAGTATGCAATACATAAGTACCTGCTTTCACATTTTTGTTCCCAAATTTTACATTCTTATAAAACGTAATTTCTGTAGCTTCATTGGCACCCGTTCTCCATATCTGGTTATATGCAACAATACCCCCAAAGATCTTCCGCTCCTTCTTCTGCGGTCTTCCATATACCACTTTAATAAGAGGTGGTGCATTTCTTTCAGTACGATAATACGTAATGTCATGCGGGCTTTTATCAAGTCCGCTAAACTTTTGGGCCTGGGTTTCGTTCATAAAGGCAAAAGCCAGTGTTGTGAAAATAAGTGCTGTGATTCTTCTCATGATACTAATATCTGTTTTATGTGTTAAAGCTAAAAAATGAACTTCTTATGATTTTGTTAAACATTGGTAGGGAATTGTTAAAGTTACCTTACACTTACACATCAAAAAAAATACTTCATACAACAGTTTTTATAGTTTTATATTTTAATATTATAACTAAATAAAGTTTTAAAATGTAATTAAAATAGCTTTTAATGTTTTAATAATAAAAATATAAGTGCAATTTTGATATTCAATTATAACTTAAAAAATTATGTGCGGAATTTTAGCAATTATTGGCAAAGAGAAAGATCCCGGGCTGGTAAAAAGTATATCAAAGAGAATGCATCATCGCGGACCCGATGAAAGTGATATACATATTACCGATAACGGATACGTATTGAGTCATGAACGATTGTCGATCATAGACCTTCATACAGGTAAGCAACCTATACAGGGAACAGATACCGCCTGGATGGTGCATAATGGAGAAATATATAACCATCAGCATTTAAGAGAAACCGTTTTGAAAGAGCACACTTTCCGCACCACTTCCGATTCTGAAGTCATAGTTCATCTTTATGAAGAATTTGGTTATGACTTTTGTAACAGGCTTGACGGGGTTTTTGCTTTTGTAGTTGTAAATGGAGATGATTTTATGGCCGGACGTGACCCTGTTGGTGTAAAACCTCTGTATTATGGAAAAGATAGTGAGGGTACCATGTATTTTGCTTCAGAAATGAAGGCCCTTGCAGATCAATGTATTGAATTTACCACTTTTCCGCCGGGGCATTTCTATACACCTAAAACCGGTTTTGTGGCTTATTACAAGCCTGCCTGGTTTGATCCGGCAAAAGCAACCCAAAACCTGGATCTTAAAACACTTAGAGATGGACTAATTAACGCTACCAAAAAACGCCTCTTGGCAGATGTGCCTGTTGGAGTTTTACTATCAGGCGGACTCGATTCGTCGTTAACCTCTTCTATTGCCAGCAGGTTACTAAAAAACACTAACAGCAAGCTGCATTCTTTTTCTATTGGTCTGGACTCAGAAGCACCTGATTTGCTGGCGGCAAGAAAAGTGGCCGACTACCTGGGTACAGAACACCATGAAATACATTTTTCAGTAGAAAAGGGCATAAGTATATTGGAAAAGCTTATCTGGCATCTCGAAACTTACGACGTTACTTCCATAAGAGCTTCTACCCCCATGTATTTCATGAGCAAAGTGATCACCGACATGGGGATCAAAGTAGTTCTTAGCGGTGAAGGGGCCGATGAAATATTTGGAGGATATCTTTATTTTAGAAATGCCCCATCTGATCTGGAATTTCAAAAAGAAACTATTGAAAGAGTACAAAAACTGGCTACGGCCGATTGTTTGAGAGCCGACAAAAGTACAATGGCTCACGGCCTCGAAGTCCGCGTACCGTTTCTCGATAAAGACTTTCTGGATATTGCCATGCATATAGCTCCCGAATACAAACAGCCCAAAAACTTTAAAGACATAGAAAAATATATACTTCGAAAAGCTTTTGATACTCCTGAGAAGCCATTTCTTCCCGACGAAGTGCTCTGGAGGCAAAAAGAACAGTTTTCAGATGGAGTAGGCTATGGTTGGATAGATCAGTTGATCGCTCATTGCGAATTAAAGGTAACCGATGCACAAATGGCCGAAGCAGCGGTTAAGTACCCTGTAAATACCCCTGCCACCAAAGAAGCTTATTATTACAGAGAGATATTCAGCCGTCACTTTCCTCAAGACAGTGCTGCGGCTACCGTTCGGAAATGGATACCCAAATGGCAAAAAAATACAGATCCGAGTGGGAGAGCTAATGCCGCACATGTGAATGCCGATACTACTATTGCACAACCGTCGCAAAAAGTTTTTACAGAGGCTTTATAGGTGTGTTTCCGTTACATATAACCGATAAAACCCACGAAAAGAGGAGTGTTTTTTAGCACTCCTTTTTTTATGTATTTTTTCACATGAAATTGTTAATAACTTAACAAGGTAAAAGTGCTTCAAACCCGCAAAATGACTAATGTTTTGTTATATTTGTTCGTTTGGTAATTTGTTAAAAATAACCTGAGAGATATGAGTGAAGAAGTAAATAAAAACAATTATTCTGCAGACAGTATCCAGGCCCTTGAGGGTATGGAGCATGTAAGGATGCGTCCTTCCATGTATATAGGTGATGTAGGCCCCAGAGGATTACACCATTTAGTGTACGAAGTTGTTGATAATTCTATTGATGAAGCGCTTGCCGGTTACTGTGATTCTATTAAAGTCGTTATAAACGAAGATAACTCGATTACCGTTGAAGATAACGGTAGGGGGATCCCGGTAGATATGCACAAAAAAGAAGGGGTTTCTGCTCTTGAAGTTGTAATGACCAAAATTGGGGCGGGAGGTAAGTTTGATAAAGATTCGTATAAAGTATCCGGGGGTCTTCACGGTGTAGGGGTGTCCTGCGTAAATGCCCTTTCCGATCATCTTAAAGCTACCGTTCACAGAAATGGCAAAATATGGGAGCAGGAATATGAAAGAGGAAAACCCCAGTATCCCGTTAAACCTGTTGGAGAGACCAGCATTACAGGTACAATTGTCACTTTTAAACCAGATGAAAGCATATTTCAGCAAACCATAGAATACAATTACGATACCCTGGCAGGGCGTATGCGTGAGCTTTCTTTTCTCAATAAAGGCATTACCTTAGAGCTGGTTGATAAAAGAAATAAAAAGGAAAATGGAGAGTTTGAAAGAGAAGTCTTTTTTTCAGATGAAGGACTTAAGGAATTTATACGCTTTCTTGATGGGAACAGAGAACCGCTTATTGCCGATGTTATTTCCATGGAAGGCGAAAAAAACGACATTCCCGTAGAGGTAGCCATGATATACAATACCTCATTTAATGAGAATTTACATTCGTACGTTAATAATATTAATACCCATGAAGGGGGTACACACCTTTCCGGTTTCAGAAGAGGGCTTACCTCCACTTTAAAAAAATATGCAGATGCTTCCGGCCTTTTAGATAAGCTTAAATTTGAGATATCGGGAGACGATTTTCGGGAAGGTTTAACAGCCATAGTATCCGTTAAAGTAAGTGAACCGCAGTTTGAGGGGCAAACAAAAACCAAATTAGGTAACAGAGAAGTTACTTCTGCCGTTTCACAGGCCGTTTCAGAGATGCTTGAAAACTATCTGGAAGAACATCCCAATGATGCCAAAACCATCGTGCAAAAGGTAATTCTCGCAGCGCAGGCAAGACATGCCGCCAGAAAGGCCCGTGAAATGGTGCAGCGTAAAACGGTTATGAGCGGTGGCGGACTTCCGGGAAAACTTTCAGACTGCTCAGAACAGGACCCCGAAAAATGTGAAGTGTTCCTGGTAGAGGGAGACTCGGCAGGCGGAACCGCCAAGCAGGGCCGTGACCGTAATTTCCAGGCCATATTGCCATTAAGAGGTAAGATATTGAACGTTGAAAAAGCAATGCAGCATAAAGTTTTTGAAAACGAAGAGATCAAAAACATTTTTACAGCATTAGGAGTAACCATAGGTACCGAAGAAGATTCAAAAGCACTGAATCTTGAAAAACTGCGATATCACAAAGTGATCATCATGTGTGATGCCGATGTGGACGGTTCTCATATCTCAACCTTGATCCTTACCTTCTTTTTCAGATATATGCGCGAACTCATTGAGAATGGCCATGTCTATATCGCCACCCCTCCTTTATATTTAGTTAAAAAAGGAAATAAAAAAGAATATGCGTGGAACGATAGAGAAAGAGATGTTTTGATCGAGCAATTTGGTGGTAGTGTCAATGTGCAACGTTATAAAGGGCTTGGAGAAATGAATGCCGAACAGCTCTGGGAAACTACCATGAATCCTAATGGGCGTACCTTGCGCCGGGTAACCATAGAAAGCGGAAGTGAAGCAGACCGTATTTTCTCCATGCTAATGGGTGATGAAGTGCCGCCTCGCCGTGAATTTATAGAAAAGAACGCAGTTTATGCCAATATAGACGCATAGATGTATAACTCCCATTATCAAAAAACCCGTGGAAAAACCTTCACGGTTTTTTTATTTTTTTACTATTTTGCATACCTCAAATCTGACAAATTATGAAAAACAAATTATCATTACTTATTTTACTGCTATCGGCAACAGGAAGCTATGCACAGGAGAATATTGATAACCTCCTGGCTGCAGGTATAAATGATGCCCGCACCTTTACAAGAGCTTACCTTGAGCCGGCAGGTGACGGAATTATTCACAACCTTAATAATGGATGGTTTAACAGCGGAAAAGCCAAGAAACTTTTTGCTTTTGAAGTATCTGTTATAGGAAATGCTTCTTTTGTGAAAGATGAAAACAAATCTTTCATTCTTAATACCAGTGATTATGAAAATTTGCGTTTTCAGGACGGCAGTACTTCAAGAGAAGTATCAACAGCCTTTGGAGATATAGAGAATGTAAATGTAGTAGTAGAAGGACCCCTTCCCGGAGCCGTAGATGATGCTGTTTTTGAATTGCCTACCGGTTTAGGCTCGGCAGATGTTAATTTTGTACCCAGCGCTTTTCTTCAGGTAAGTGTAGGGCTTATAAAAGGAACCGAAGTAAAAGCGCGTTTTTTTCCAAAAATTACAACTAATGACGTTGAAGCCGGATTATATGGTTTCGGTATTCAGCATGAGTTTACTTCCTGGCTTCCCGGAGACAAAATATTTCCCATAGCCATATCAGGACTCATAGGGTTTACACAACTTGACGGAACCTACGAATTTACCGATACAAATATCGTAGAAGGTGAAAATCAACGCCTTGAGAATAATACCCAGTCATGGGCCTTTCAGCTTATAGGCTCTACCAAATTCCCCGTTTTCAATATTTACGGAGGGCTAGGGTATATTACCGGGACTTCTGAAACCGATTTAAGAGGTACCTATCGGGTAAGATCTGGTGTACTGGCCAATGAGACCGTAGTAGATCCTTTTTCAGTAAGCAGTGATGTGTCCGGAGTGAGAGGTACCCTTGGCGCACGACTTAAACTGGGCTTTTTCAGGCTTAATACCGATCTTACACTGGCTGAATTTACCACAGTTTCTTTGGGAATGAGTTTCGGATTCAGATAATTTGCTTTTTTTTAATAGATAGAATCCTTTCGCGTTGCGACTATTTCAGTAATTTTGTTAAAACAAATTACTAATCTGTTAAAAAATAAATACATGAAAGTTACGATAGTAGGTGCCGGTAATGTGGGTGCCACCTGTGCAGATGCCATTGCTTATCGAAGAATAGCAAGTGAAGTGGTTCTACTGGATATTAAAGAAGGTTTTGCGGAAGGAAAAGCACTTGATATTATGCAAACGCAAACCACTCTGGGTTTTAATACCAGAGTAACAGGAGTAACCAATGATTACAGCAAAACCGCAGGTAGTGATGTAGTGGTAATTACATCCGGCGTACCCAGAAAGCCGGGAATGACGCGAGAAGAGCTCATTGGAATTAATGCAGGTATTGTTAAAACAGTAGCAGAGAATATACTTGAGCATTCTCCCAATACTATTATCGTAATGGTATCCAACCCTATGGATACCATGACATATCTTGCTTTAAAAGCTACCGGTCTTCCCAAAAATCGTATTATAGGTATGGGAGGCGCTCTGGATAGTTCACGTTTTAAAACCTATCTCTCCCTGGCACTTGAAAAACCGGCAAATGATATTCACGGAATGGTAATAGGTGGTCATGGCGATACCACTATGATCCCTTTAACCAGGCTGGCTTCTTACAATGGCACACCTGTTTCTCAGTATTTAACAGAAGAAACCCTTGAAAAAGTAGCAGCCGATACTATGGTGGGAGGCGCTACTCTTACCAAACTTCTGGGAACTTCTGCCTGGTATGCTCCCGGAGCCTCCGTTTCCTATCTTGTTGACAGTATCCTTAACGATCAGAAGCGAATGATCCCCTGTTCAGTTTACCTTGAAGGAGAATATGGTCAAAATGATATATGTATAGGAGTACCCTGCATTATAGGTAAAAATGGTTTAGAGTCAATTGTTGATATACAACTTGATGATAAAGAAAAGGCACTTTTTGCAAAAAGTGCAGAAGCAGTTCGCAATATGAATACGGCTTTAGCCAATTTGGTATAACAATCACATCTTCTAAAATACATATTCAAGCCGCCTTTCAGCGGCTTTTTTTGTTAAACAAAACCTGTAAATAAATTGGTTAATCTTCATGTAAATTTTATATTTGCTCGTTTTTAAATCGACTTTATAAATTAACTAAGAATGCAAAATAAGGGACTTATCAGGCTATTTGCCATTTTGTTCGGTATTGTAAGTATCTATCAGTTATCATTTACTTACTTTACCAATAAGGCAGAAGAGGAAGCAAAAGAATTTGCATCCGTAAAAATAGCTGATTCAGAAGATGATTATGTGGCTAAGAGGGAAGCAGAAGAGGTAAAATACCTTGATTCTATTGGCAATCTTAAGATTTTTGATCTGGGATTTACCAGTTTTACCTATAATGAAGCAAAAGAAAAAGAGCTCAACAAAGGTCTCGATCTGAAAGGAGGTATTAATGTGATCCTTCAAATATCGGTAAAAGATATTTTAAAGGGACTTGCTAACAACTCCAAAGATCCGGTCTTTAACAAAGCTCTCGCAGATGCCGATCTCGCATCTAAAAACAGTGATGAAACGTATATAGACCTTTTCTTTACTGCTTTTGACGCTATTAAAGGAGATACAAAACTCGCTTCTCCCGATATTTTTGCCAATAGAACATTAAGTGACGAAGTTAATTTTCAAATGTCTGATGAAGAAGTAAGGCCTATTATCAGAAGAAAAGTTGACGAGTCCGTTGTATCTGCATTTGAAGTATTGCGTAAGCGTATCGATAAATTTGGGGTAACCCAACCCAATATTCAACGTTTGGGTACATCTGGACGAATTCTTGTAGAACTTCCGGGAGCCAAAGATGTAAACCGGGTAAAAAAGCTGCTTCAAAGTACTGCGCAACTCGAGTTTTGGGAAACGTATAAATCAGAAGACCTGGCCACTTTTATGGTAGCGGCTAATGCCCGTTTGGGAGAACTTCTTAAAACAGAAGAAACTGCACGCGAAGAAATACTGGAAGAAACCGAGTCTGAGATCGATTCACTTTTGTCAGATATAGAATCAGATTCACTCGAAGTAAAAAATGCCAATCCGTTATTTGATCTTATTATCGGTGGCGGGCAGCAGGGATCTCCCATAATTTCAACCTTTGCCACTAAAGATACGGCTACCATAAACTCATATTTGAAAATGCCGGAGATTAAGCAACTGCTTCCGGCAGAGCTGCAATATGCGCGTTTTGTATGGGGTAAAGCCATTGAAGACTCTGAAAGTATAGACCTGTATGTACTAAAATCAAACAGAGAAAATCAGGCTCCTTTAAGTGGCAGCGTAGTAGTAGATGCACAGCAAACATACGATCAGTTCAACAAACCGGCAGTTTCCATGCAAATGAATGGAAAAGGTGCCAAAGCATGGGAAGAACTTACCGGGAAAGCATATAATGAACAGGGTAATATTGCCATTGTACTGGATGATATCGTGTATTCGGCCCCAGGTGTTTCCAGAGGGCCTATTTCCGGAGGTAACTCTGAAATTACAGGACAGTTTACGCTCAATGAAGCTACTGACCTTGCCAATGTATTACGAGCAGGAAAATTACCTGCTTCCGCCGATATCATTCAATCAGAAGTAGTAGGGCCTTCTTTAGGCCAGGAAGCCATTAACAGTGGATTTACTTCCTTTATCATAGCCATGTGTATTGTACTTTTATGGATGGTATTTTATTACGGAAGAGCCGGGGTCTTTGCAGATGTGGCACTCGTGTTCAATATTGTTCTCATATTTGGAGTGTTGGCAGGGTTGGGAGCCGTGTTAACTCTACCGGGTATTGCAGGTATTGTTCTTACCATAGGTATGTCTGTAGATGCCAATGTACTTATTTTTGAGAGAGCCAAAGAAGAGCTGAGCAAAGGAAAAGGTGTAAAACAGGCTACCGCCGATGGTTTTAATAATGCATTATCCTCTATTCTTGATGCCAATATAACCACCGGTCTTACCGCATTGATCCTTCTTATCTTTGGAACAGGACCAATTCAGGGATTTGCAACTACGTTATTAATAGGTATTGCAACATCACTTTTCAGTGCTATTTTCGTGACCAGACTTCTGCTTGAAGGGTACATTAAAGAAGGTAAGCGCAAACTGGATTTCTCGACAGCAATTACAAAGAATCTGTTCCGGAATATGAACATCAATTTCCTGAACAAACGAAAGATATCATATGTAGCTTCAGGTATTATTTTAGTAGTTTGTATCATTTCTCTGGTTACTCAGGGACTTAATCCCGGAGTAGATTTTGCCGGAGGGCGTTCTTATCAAATTCGTTTTGAGAATCCGGTAAGTCCAACAGAAATATCAGAAGACCTTAATCCTGTGTTTGGAAGTGTGGAAGTGAAAACTTTTGGCTCTGCCAACCAGGTTAAAGTCACCACCAAGTACAAAGTAGATGTTGAAGGGGCAGAGGTAGATGAAGAAATACAAGAAAAGCTTTTTACGACATTGCAAAAATATCTTCCCGCCGGTATAACTTACCAAAGTTTTGTGGGAGGTAGTGATGAGGCTAAACTGGGCATTCTTCAATCAATTAAAGTAGGCCCTACTATTGCCGACGATATTAAGAAAGGGGCTTTGTGGGCCGTATTGGGCTCTTTGGCTGTAGTGTTTATTTATATTTTATTCAGGTTCCGAAGATGGCAGTTCTCACTGGGAGCAGTAGCTGCCGTATTCCATGATATTCTTATCGTATTGGGTATTTTCTCCCTTACTTATAAGTTTATGCCTTTTAATATGGAGATAGATCAGGCGTTTATAGCAGCGATCCTTACCGTAATTGGATATTCTCTTAACGATACTGTGGTCGTTTTTGACCGTATTCGGGAAATCATTAATGAGAAAGGATGGCGAGGAGGCGATAATACCAATTCTGCATTGAATAGTACTTTAGGAAGAACCTTAAATACCTCACTTACCACCTTAGTCGTGCTACTTACGATCTTCATATTTGGAGGTGAGTCATTAAGAGGGTTTATGTTTGCCATGATCGTAGGTATTTTAGTAGGTACTTATTCATCACTGTTTATAGCTACTCCGGTAATGTTTGATACACTTAAAGAAAAAGGAAAATCAAAATTAACCGAAGAAAAAGAATAGCTATTTAATAATTATTTTAGTGTTCAAATGATAGAAACCATCCCCGCAGGCGGATGGTTTTTTTATGATCGGCCGGCTTCTTTTTCAATCCACTTTAAAGAAGAAGCCCACAAAGATTTTCTGAAATTTTCCCTGAAAAAGCCAAAGTGTCCTATCTCAGGAAGGCCTTCATTTTCAGGAATAATATACCTGTTTTCAACCTGTGCCGAAGAATAACGGGAAGCGAGCCACTCAATAGCTTCTTTGGGGGCAAAAATATCTCTGGGGAACCCCAGAAATAGCATGGGGATATTTATGTCTTTGAAGTAAAGGTTTTCAGGGCTTACAGACCCAAACATATAGTCTTTATGTTTTCCCCATTTTTTCCATTCATACGCCACATTTTTAGGAAGGTTTTCAAACAGCTTTATCTTTTTTGCCGGAAAATAGCCAAAAACAGGCGTAAGCGCAGGGATCATTACATGCCAGAACAACCACATTTTAGGAGAGTGAATGCCTTTGTAATACTTCCAGTAACCGCTTTGGGAGGCTACCATGATAGCTTTATTTACCATATGGTAATTAGGGTTTAAACCAAAAAGTTGTCCGCCAATACTGTGAGAAATAAGTGTAAGTTCTTCTGAAGGATGTTCATTTCTTGCCAGGGCCAATACGGAAGCCTGGTCATTATTTCCCCACTCACTTAAGGTTATGGTATTACTTTTTAATTTTTTGATAGAATCTCCTGTTTTACCTATCCCATAATAGTCAAATGTATAGACCGTAAAACCA
The DNA here is from genome assembly GCF_037646345.1 of Ascidiimonas aurantiaca. Lineage (NCBI taxonomy): Bacteria > Pseudomonadati > Bacteroidota > Flavobacteriia > Flavobacteriales > Flavobacteriaceae > Ascidiimonas > Ascidiimonas aurantiaca. The sequence continues at coordinate 71,564 of NZ_JBBEWR010000002.1, forward strand.
TTTTGATTCAGGAAAAGGGCAAATTTGTAATAATAATTTTGTAGAACTCCCGTAGCTGATGATATAATCACAGCCCCGCGTTTGGAGCTGCTTTGAAATTGACGCACCTGTAGTGTATGTCCAAGCGAGGTGACCAGTGGTATTTCGCGAAACAAAGCATTAATCTTTTACGTATTCAATACGATCTCCTACTTCTATATTCCATTCAGAGATAAGCCCTCCGTTTATTTCAAGTACGTATTTCGCAGGTACATTAGAAGGTAACGAGGCTTCATCTAAAGGAGCTGCGTTTTCTACAAAACTAACGATTTCCAGTGCATTGTTTATATAGATGATATCAAGGGGGATCTCAGTATTTTTCATGTAAAAAAAACGGGGTTCTTGCTTTGGAAAAACAAAAAGCATGCCGCGGTTCTCCTTCATACTTTTGCGATACATGAGCCCTGTTTGTATCTCGTAATCATTATCAGCGATCTCAATTTCAAGCTCCCTGATCAGGGTACTGTCTTTCTTTAGCAGCTTCAATGAACCCTCTCTCTTAAAGCTAACTTCCTGGGTTGTTATGCTTTTCTTTTTATTTTCCGTATTACAGGAGTACATACCCAGGGCTGCCAAAAAAACAACTATATACTTTTTCATTAGGATACGGTTGAAGGTTTGGGTTTGAATATAAGATACAGACCAAGTACAATAAACGGAATACTTAGCCACTGGCCGGTAGTGAGCATATTGCCTAAAGAAGACTCGAACCCTCCCTGGCTTTCTTTTACAAATTCTACCATAAAACGTACACTCCAAAGGGAAACGAGATAGGTGCCGAACAGGAACCAGGGTTTTTCGCTTTTATTGGTTTTCCAGTAAATAAACCAGAGCAGAAGGAATACAAAAATATAGAAAAAGGCTTCATACAGTTGAGCAGGATGCCTAAAAGGAATACTGTTCAATACCTCTGCATAGCCTGGATCGGCCGCAATGAGGTCATAGGCTTCTGATACGGAATTTTCACCGGTAATGGAAAGAGCTTCACGTTCGCTTATTTCGTCCTGAAGAAAACGTACTCCAAAAGGATGGGAGGCTTCTACCACTTTACCATTGATCTCTGAATTCATAAAGTTACCGAGACGTACAAAGATACCTCCGCAGGCTACAGGTATAACTACCCGATCCAGTATCCAGGACAGACTTATATCTGGATATTTACGCTGATAGAGGTACATGGCAAAAATAGCCCCTATCGCGGCACCGTGGCTGGCCAGCCCGGTGAAACCGGTAAATTTAAATTCAGGAGAAAACCTAAAGGGCAGTATAATTTCTGAAAGATGATCCTTGTAATACGCCCAGTCATAGAAAAAAACATGTCCTAAACGCGCACCTATTAAAATAGCGAGCACCATATAGATAAAAAGTGTATCTAATCTTTCAATGGGTTGCTTTTCTTTTAGAAAAATACGTTTCATGAGATACCAGCCTAATGAAAAAGCAATAACAAACATAAGGCTGTAGTATCTGAGTTGAAAAGAACCCAGGTCAAAAAGGGCTTTATCGGGATTCCAGGTAATTCCTAAAAAATACATAAACATGTTTTGTTTTAAAGCATAAATATAAGTATTTGAATATAATTCTTCCCGTACCCTAAAATTTTCCTGAATGTTTTTTACAAAGAAATAATGAAAGGTAAACCTATTCTTAAAGCTCTTCTTCCTGATACATTTTGCGTACTTTTTTAAAGAGATCAGAAGAGTAAACAAAGTTGGTAACTGCTTCGTTGTCGGTTTTAAATATTTCTTTATTGGTGCCTTCCCAGGCTTTATAACCGTCTTTGAGAAATACGATCTTTTCGCCTATTTGCATTACAGAGTTCATGTCGTGCGTATTGATTACCGTAGTGATATTGTATTCTCTGGTAATTTCCAGAATGAGTTCATCTATCAAAATAGCAGTTTTAGGATCTAATCCTGAGTTGGGCTCATCACAAAAAAGGTATTTTGGATGATTAACGATAGCTCTGGCAATGGCTACTCTTTTCTGCATTCCGCCGGAGATCTCAGACGGATACTTTTTGTGAGCGTCTATCAGGTTTACTCTTTTCAATACAAAATCAACCCGTTCCTGCATTTCTTCTTTGTTTTTATCTGAAAACATCTTTAACGGGAACATCACATTTTGTTCTACGGTCATAGAGTCAAAAAGAGCACTGCCCTGAAAAACCATTCCCATTTCCTGTCTTAGATCTCTTTTTTCATCTACGCTTAGTCCGGAATATTTACGTCCGTCATAAATTATGTTTCCTTTTTCCGGTGTAAACAGGCCAAGCATCGATTTTAGAAAAACTGTTTTCCCGGAACCGCTTTGCCCAATGATAAGATTAGTTTTTCCCTCTTCAAATGAAGTAGAGATCCCTTTAAGAATATGGGCTTCTCCAAAATATTTATGAAGGTCTTCAACTATTATCATTATCCTAAAAGCATTTGGGTTAGCATATAATTCAAAATAATAATAGCCACACTCGTCCATACAAATGAGGTAGTACTGGCCTTTCCAACTTCCAGAGCACCGCCTTTCATATAAAATCCGTGAAAGGAAGGTATGGTGGCCAGTATAAATGCAAATACAAATGTTTTGGTAAATGCGTAAAATACGTGAAAAGGCTTAAAATCTACCTGTAATCCCTGAACAAATTCTGCGCTGGTGCTAAACCCTCCAAGGACGGCAGCTACCCAGCCGCCCAAAATACCCAGGAACATACCTATTGATATCACAAACGGATAGAAAAGCAGCGCAATGATTTTTGGAAAGATGAGATAGTTAAGTGCGTTCACTCCCATTACCTCCAGAGCGTCTATCTGTTCGGTTACGCGCATAGTGCCAATACTGGAAGTGATGTATGACCCGACTTTTCCCGCCATAATAATGGAAGTAAATGTAGGTGCAAATTCTAAAATGACCGACTGTCGGGTGGCAAAACCAACCAGGTACTTTGGAATTAACGGATTGTCAATATTTAGGGCAGTTTGTATAGCAACTACTCCTCCTACAAAAAAGGAAATGAATATTACGATACCCAATGATCCGTAAATAAGATCATCAACCTCCTTTAAAATCAAATCTTTCATGATAGACCATTTGGTAGGTTTTTTAAATACCTGCCTGATCATCAAAAAATAGCAACCAATGTTTTCCAGATAGTTCATGTGTAAAAAACAGCGCCACTAAAGTATAAAAAATCTACCGTTCTTTTAACCTGAATTTAAAGTTTAAAATATGTGATTCCTTATTTTTGTACGGATTAAAAATTAACCAGGACTTTTAGCGGAATCCCGCCGGGACCTTAAACACTTTTATATTTTGAATACATATTCGTTTAAAATGTTTTTTGTGAAACGTTTTTTATTAGCAACATTATTTCTGGTACCTGTATTTACAGTATTTGCCCAGCAAAACCTTTTACGAAATACATCCCGTGAGAATGACAGGGTTTTGCAATTGAAGACATTAGGAACTCAAAACTTAATGGTGAGACCAAAACTGGTGGTAGGCATAGTGGTAGATCAAATGCGTTATGATTATCTGACCCGTTTTTGGGCACATTACGGAGAAGGAGGCTTTAAGCGTCTGGTAAATGAAGGGTTTAATTGTAAAAACAATCATTTTAATTATGTGCCTACTTACACGGGGCCGGGCCACGCTTCGGTATATACGGGTACTACCCCGGCAAATCACGGTATTATAGGTAACAACTGGTTTGATAAAGGAACCGGTAAAATGGTGTATTGTGCTGAAGATGAAAGTTATAACTCGGTAGGGAGTAGTTCTGAGGCTGGTAAAATGTCACCTTCCAGAATGATGACCACTACAGTTACCGATGAGCTGCGCCTGGCCACACAGAAAAGAGCCAAAGTGATAGGCATAGCCCTTAAAGATCGCGGGGCCATACTTCCTGCGGGGCATATGGCAGATGCCGCGTATTGGTTTGAAGGGCTTGCCCATGGAAAATGGATCACCAGTGACTATTATATGACCAACCTTCCCGATTGGGTGAAAGCTTTTAATGCCTCGGGGAAAGCTAAAAGCTACCTGAAAGACTGGGATACTATGTATGATATTAAAACCTATGTGGAAAGTGGCCCTGATGATACTTCTTTTGAGATGCCTTTTAACGGAGAAAAAAGACCTGTATTTCCCCATCGTCTGGGTAAACTTAGTAAAGACAATAAAGAGTTTGATATTATAAAAAACTCACCTTTTGGTAATAGCCTTACATTAGATTTTGCTTTGGCCGCTATTGAAGGAGAAAAGCTGGGTGACGATGAAATTACCGATTTCCTGGCAATTAGTTTCTCCAGTACCGATTATATAGGTCATAAGTTTGGGGTAAATAGTAAAGAGGTTCAGGATACATATATACGCCTCGATAAGGACCTGGAAAAACTCCTTACTACCTTAGATAATAAACTGGGTGAGGGTGAATATACCGTTTTTTTAACGGCAGATCACGGGGCGGTAGATGTTCCTGCGTATCTGGAGTCTGTAAAAATCCCGTCCGGTTATGTAGATACCCGCGCGTTTGAAAAACGTTTATCAGAACACCTGGAAAAAATATACGGGGTTCCGGGGCTGGTACTCAAAGTTTATAATGATCAGGTGTTTTTAGATCGTGCCAAAATAAGAGAGAACACTCTTGTTTATACAGAGATACAAAAAAAAGTTCTGGAAGCTTTAACGCAATATGAGGGGGTAATAAGTGCATACACAGCTCAGGAACTCATTTCTGGTAATTACACTTTACCTTTCCAGTCTCTTTTACAAAAAGGATTTCATTTTCAACGTTCGGGAGATGTAGTTTTTGTTTTGCACCCTGCCACCATATCGTATTACAAAACAGGATCTACACATGGTTCCGGGTTTTCATATGATACACATGTTCCCTTACTCTTTTTTGGAAAAGGCATTAATTCAGGAAGTACAGTTTCCAGAACAGAAATACCGGATATAGCTCCTACTATTTCAGCACTGTTGGGCATTGCTTTTCCAAATGCAACTACAGGGAACCCTATAGAAGGAATTTTAGAATAAACGCAGTTTTTTAAGTACCCCTTTTAGTCGATACGCTCGTATAAAAGTACCTTCCTGCTTAGTAACTATGAAAGGAATATTGTTTTTTATGGCAGTAAAGAAACCTTTCATATTATCGGCAAACAAAACGGTTGATCGCAGTTTCCATGCCATTTTTAGCGAGGAGATCACCGTTAATAACAAACCATACCGCATTTTATACATGGCTTCTCCCTGCAAACGTCTGGCCTTTTCTGTATATTCTTTGCCTGTGGGCCTGAGATGCTTTACCTTTAGCTGTATATCGGTATGGGTTTTAAAACCGTGATAGCGTGCCAGTAACTCATCTACTGTATCCCATCCAATAGAGGGTTTGAGGCCTCCTATTTTATCAAAGCATTTTTTTGAATACAATTTAACCGGACCTCTTACTTTAGTTTTCGCGGCTATCGGTTCATACACCCATTCATTATTTTTCTCAATATAGAGGAGTCCGCTGCACATACCGAGATCTTTATCATTTTTGAAGTGATATTGCATTTTTTCAAAATAATCTTCCGGCAGAATAAGGTCAGCGTCAAACTTTCCGATAAGGTCATAACATGTGTCCAGTTGTGCTAACCCTTTATGGAATGCATGCACCACCTTACTACCCGGCATATGCTCGGGAGAAGAGGAGATGGTTAATTTCTCAATAAATGTATAGCGTTGTGCATAGGTATCAATTATCTGCTCTGTTTTATCGGTAGAATGATCATTTACTACAAGCACTTTATCGGGCACAATTTTTTGTTTGACTACCGATTCCAGCATGAGATCCAGAAATTGTTCTTCATTATGAGCGGGGATGATAATATAGCACTTCAAGGAACCTATGTTTGCTTTTTAATGGCATACACGGCATAATACCGGGGAGTAAAGCTTCTTAACAATGGTCTGAATCCCAATTTTTTAACGGGGTTTGTCCATTTTTTTCTGGCTACGATCTCCCAGCCGGCTTTTTCAAGCAACCAGTCAAACTGCCAGTCTTCAAACTCATGAAAATGACGATCCCATTTATCAGTTTTACTGCGGTAGGCCGGAGAAAACCATAACCTAAGCGGTATGGTAGCGACAAGTTTCTGAGCTTTAATTTCACGAAGAATGTTAAAAGGTGCTACCATATGCTCAAATATCTCAAAAGCGGTTACAGCATCGTAATCGTCTTTTTCTACAGCCTTGGTAGATAAATCCAGATCCTCTCCCCAGGTGTTTTCAACCTCATACCCATTTTTTATCATGATCTCTGAAAACGGGTTTTTAACCCCCAGATCCAGAATGGTTGCAGGAGCAGGTAGGTGCTCTTTTAAGAACTCAAGAGTTAAACGATAGCGTTTTTCGGGAAAATTATTTTCGTACATTATCAATATTTGTAAACCACGGCGTTTATATTCATTCCTGCGCCAACACTTGCAAATATAATAACATCTCCTTTATGCAATTCTTGATTTTTAAGCTTACCTTTCCGTACCATATCAAACAAGGTAGGTACGGTAGCGACCGAACTGTTTCCTAACTTATGAATATTCATAGGAGTTATAAACTCAGGAACCTCCTCATCGTATAATTTGTAGAAGCGTTTTACGATGGCTTCATCCATTTTTTCATTGGCCTGATGAATAAATATTTTTTTAAGATTGGATAGTTTTTCACCACTCTTTTCAAAACAGGCCTTCATGGCCATAGGCACCTGGGTGATCGCAAATTCATATATTTTTCGGCCGTACATTTTAATAAATCGGGTATTCTGATTTATATTTTTGTTGTAAGAACTTCCAAAAAATATATAAAAGGCTTCATCGTAAGAGCAGGTAAGGGTTTCATGGGCCAATATTCCATGCCCTTTCTTTTTGTTTTCAAGAATAGCGGCTCCGGCACCATCAGAATAGATCATAGAATCCCGGTCATGTATATCTATTACTCTGGAAAGGGTTTCGCATCCTATAACCAGGCATTTTTGGGCCATTCCGGCTTTCATGAAAGCCTGAGCCTGGATAATAGCCTCTATCCAGCCCGGGCAGCCAAACAATAAATCGTAGGCTACACAGTAATTATTTTTGATACGAAGAAGATGCTTTACTCTGGAAGCAATACTGGGAACGGTATCTGACTGGACTGAGCCATGAGCTATATCACCGTAATTATGAGCAACGATGATATAATCGAGTTTTTCTTTATCAACATTGGCATCGGAAAGTGCTTTTTGCGCCGCTTCAAAAGCAAGATCTGAAGCTTTAAATTCATTTTTGGCATATCTCCGTTCCCCAATCCCTGTAATGGCTTTAAACTTTGAAATAATGGTCTCATTATTTTGCTTAAAAGGGATGCCTTCTTCGGTTAAAAAAATATGATCCAGGAAATCATTATTCTTTTCAATAATTGAAGGAATAAAAGAGCCGGTCCCTGTTATTTTTATATTCATAAAGTTGTCGTTTGTAGTGCTCTTGCCAAAGCTACATATTGAAAATTAATTTGTTATGCATGCATAATAAAGATTACGATGCCCAAAAAGTTGTTTTGTATTTGTAAAATGGACATTCAATAAATTAACTCTATAACAAAGGCTCTTCAATCTTTTGAAGAGCCTTTGTTTATAGGATATTTTGTAAAACATTATGCTTCTGCATAGGCTTCGATAGGAGCACATGTGCAAATGAGATTACGATCTCCATACGCGTCATCTGCCCGCCTTACCGAGGGCCAAAATTTGTTTTCGGCTACATAGCCTAAAGGATAAGCTGCTTTTTCTCTGCTATAAGGAAAACTCCACTCATCACTGGTAACCATCTGCATGGTATGGGGCGCATTTTTTAGTACGTTATTCGGTTCTTCAGGCTGAACTTCTTCAATTTCTTTACGTATAGCAATAAGCGCATCGCAAAAGCGATCTAATTCTGAAAGATTTTCACTTTCGGTAGGCTCGATCATAAGGGTTCCTGCTACGGGAAAGGAAACGGTTGGGGCATGAAATCCGTAATCCATGAGTCTTTTAGCAATATCTACTACTTCAATTCCTTTTTTCTTGAAGGGGCGGCAATCCAGGATCATTTCATGAGCCGCTCTGCCACGCTCTCCTGTGTATAGTACAGGATAATGCTGTTCCAGCCTTGTTTTCATGTAATTAGCATTGAGAATAGCATATTTGGTAGCTTCTGTGAGCCCTTTAGCTCCTAACATGGAAATGTATCCGTAAGAAATAAGACAGGCAAGTGAGCTTCCCCAGGGAGCTGCCGATATGGCGGTAATAGCCTGTTCTCCTCCTGTGGGGATCACGGGGTTTGAAGGTAAAAAAGGAACGAGATGTGCGGCAACACAAATAGGGCCTACACCCGGCCCACCACCTCCATGAGGAATAGCAAATGTTTTATGGAGATTGAGATGGCATACATCTGCTCCAATAGCAGCGGGATTTGTTAAGCCTACCTGTGCATTCATGTTGGCACCATCCATATATACCTGTCCTCCGTTTTCATGAATGATTTTTGTGATCTCTCTAATGGAAGATTCAAAAACTCCGTGGGTAGAGGGATAGGTAACCATTAAGGCGGAAAGCTGATCTTTGTATTTGAGTGCTTTGTCTCTCAGATCTTCGATATCTATATTTCCTTTTTCATCGGTTTTGGTAACAATCACTTTCATGCCGGCCATAACGGCAGAAGCAGGGTTGGTACCGTGGGCTGATGAAGGGATAAGGCAAATGTCTCTGTGCTCTTCTCCTATAGATCGTTGATAGGCCCGAATGACCATAAGCCCTGCAAATTCACCCTGAGCCCCGGAATTGGGTTGTAATGAGGTGCCGGCAAAACCTGTAATGACGTTTAATTGTTTTTCAAGCGCTTTCAGGACGGTTTGATACCCCTTTGCCTGTTCTACGGGAACAAAAGGATGAATATTGGCCCATTGTGCCCAGCTTAGCGGAAGCATTTCAGATGCTGCATTAAGCTTCATGGTACAGGAGCCTAACGAGATCATGGAATGATTAAGTGCCAGGTCTTTGCGCTCCAGTTTTTTGATGTAACGCATCAATTCTGTCTCTGAATGGTAGGAGTTAAAAACTTCATTTTCCAGAAAAGGAGAAGTGCGCTCGTTTAATAATTTATGAGTGTTGGTAACCAGACCTGTGATTTCAGGCATATCCTTCTTGGCAGCCCTGGCGAAGATCCCTACAATGGTTTTAATATCATGCGGAGAGGTAGTTTCATTTAAAGCTATGGAAAGTGTTTCGTTATCTATATAAAGAAAGTTCACTCCGTTTTCCTGCGCAATAGAACGTATTTTTTGACTGTCTGCTTTTACCACAAGGGTATCAAAATAAGCGGTATTGACTTGTGTGTATCCCAAGCTTTCAAGATAATTGGCCAGTGTTACTGCCGAGCTATGCACTTTTCGTGCTATATATGTAAGTCCCTTAGGACCGTGATATACGGCATACATACCCGCCATTACGGCAAGCAGTACTTGAGCGGTACATATATTGGAGGTAGCTTTATCTCTTTTAATATGTTGTTCGCGGGTTTGAAGTGCCATGCGCAGTGCCCGGTTGCCACTCGTGTCTTTGGTGACACCAATAATCCTGCCGGGAATGTTGCGTTTAAATTCTTCATGAGTAGCAAAATACGCAGCATGAGGGCCACCGTACCCGAGAGGGATACCAAATCGTTGTGTGGTGCCAATTACTACGTCTGCGCCTAATTCCCCGGGGGGAGTTAGCAATACCAGGCTTAATATATCAGCAGCGAATGCAACACGTATCTGGTTGTCTTTTGCCTGTGAAACAAAGTTTTTATAGTCAAAGATCTGACCGTATTTACCGGGATACTGAAGCAGAGCGCCATAAAAATCAGTGTTGAGATCAAAAGTATTATGATCACCAATTACCAACTCAATTCCGAGAGGGGTTGCTCTGGTTTTTAAGAGGGAAAGGGTTTGAGGTAATATTTCATCGCTTACAAAGAACTTAACGGTCCCGTTTTTTTTCTGTTCTCTGGTTCGTACATCATAAAGCATGGTCATGGCTTCTGCAGCAGCGGTACTTTCGTCTAACAGGGAAGCATTTGCTATTTCCATTCCGGTAAGGTCACAAACCATAGTCTGGAAATTTAAAAGCGCCTCCAGCCTTCCCTGGGCAATTTCTGCCTGATAGGGTGTATATGCGGTGTACCATCCCGGATTTTCAAGAATGTTTCTTTTAATCACGGATGGAGTGAAATTCTCATGATATCCGAGCCCTATATAAGATCTAAAGATCTGGTTTTGAAAAGCCAGTTCCTGAATATGTGTAAGAAACTCATTCTCACTGAGGCCTTCGGGAATATCAAGGTCCTCTTTTAATCTAATATCATCAGGAATAGTCTCATAAATAAGTTGCTCTAAAGTGTCAACTCCTATGGTTTCCAGCATTTTAAAAGTATCTTCTTCTCTGGGCCCTATATGACGCAACGCAAACGAATCTGTTCTCATTAGAATAGTATCAAAATAAGTTGTGTTTAAGGCTGCAAAATTACAATTAAAATTTGTGAAAATAACGTTTTCGTAACAAAAGGGAATGAAAGTTTTTAACGGGTTTTAAGCATTGAAGATGGTTTGGTTATTTTTGTTACATGCGAGTATTCAGGCTTTTATTGAATTTTTATCTCGATGCCAGTATTCATGTGGCTCTTGCAGTGTATGCGCTAGTGAGAGTTACATACCTTAAGTTCTCTGTTCCTGACACAAAAAACATGAGTTTTGTGATATTTTTATGCACACTGGTGATGTATAATTTTATTAAATATGGAAGCAGGGCCAAAGCATATATCATTCTGAAAAACACCTATGAAAAATGGATTCAGGCTTTGAGCTTTATGGCTTTAGGGGCGGCATTGGTATTCATGGCTGCTTTCTCAATACAACAATGGTTGTATTTAATGATATTAGGAGTTATTTCGTTAGGATATATTATTCCTTTTACCAATAAAGGTAAAAGCTTTAGAAGTTATGGGATATTCAAAATACATATGGTTGCTTTGGTTTGGGCCTGTACTACGGTTTTATTGCCTTTTTCAGAATATCCTGAACTACTTACCCGGGATATTTTTATTGAATGTATTCAGCGTTTTGTTTTTGTTCTGGTAGCTATTTTACCTTTTGAGGTACGGGATCTTGATATTGATGGCCCTTATTTGATCACGCTTCCCAGGTTGGTAGGAATTCGAAATACTAAAGTATTGGGAGGAGTACTTTTAATGGTTTTTGTGGGCTTAGAGTTTTTCAGAAGCTATTTGTCATGGGAGATCTTTGGTACCTCAATACTGGTAGCTTTGGTATATGGTTTTTTCTTATGGCGTACCAGAGAAGTACAATCGCATTACTACAGTGCTTTGTGGGTAGAAAGTGTTCCTTTATTTTGGTGGGGGCTTCTTTATGCTACTCTTTAGTGTTTTTTAAGGCTGTTTCCAGGTTTTTTTTCATGTCGGTCTTCATTTGCTTATCCATAGTTTTGAGATTTGCAGAACTGCAAAGTGAAGTAAGTTTGGCATTTTTAATACTATGAGCGTTGCAAATCTTACAAAATAGATTATGAAACCGAAGCTTGAATATATCCCATGATGATGCTTCTTTGTATTGTGCTCTGTTGCAAATATCTCTGGCATCATTACAATCTACAAACAACGTTTTTATTGTTTTCTGCTCTTCCATATCAGGTATGTCTAAAACCAATTATTTTCAAGACAGCCTATTAAGGATGTCCTGGCTCTATGTATAATTACCCAAAGATTAGACGGGGTAATGGATAATTCATTACAAATTGTTTCGGTGTCATATCCGTCCAGGGTTTTCATTTTAAAAACCTGTGCCTGTTTATTGGGTAGTTTTCCTATACATTCATGAATAGCGAGACCCAGTTCTGAATTTTCAATTGAGTCTTCGGCATTCATTTCGAATATATCTTCTACTCTTTCTTCCAGCCAGTTGCCGGAATGGTCACCATTATCATCATAACCAAATGACATTCTAACTTCGGCTTTTCCTTTTTTTGAATTGGTTTTTCGGTAATGGTCTATAATTTTTCTTTTTAAAATAGCAATGAGCCAGGTGCGTTCTGAAGCGGCCCCCTTATAATTCTCTGCCGATTTAAGTGCTGCAAAGAATGTTTCCTGCACGAGATCCTGAGCCATTTCAGCATCATTGATCCTGGAAATGGTATAATTGTAAAGATAATCTGCATAGCGGTCTACCCAGAGTGCCGGATTCAGGGAGTTCTCCTGCATATCATTCTATTTTAATTCAAAAATAAGGTAAATTATGAAAACTTATTCGGGATATAACTGTTTTACATAGTTTTATAACTTCCTTACACAAAAAAAGCTAATGATCATATTTTAAAATTGTTAAAGAGTTGCCTTTGCGATGTTTATCTGTAAATGCCTTTTTCTGTATAACGGTTACAAAAATTTTGCTCATTGGCAGGCACCCTTTTTTAGTACATTATTCGGCATCTATAAGCCCTGCTCTTTTTAGCAAAGCATCCGGAGTGGGTTTTTTACCTCTAAAACGAACGTAGAGGTCCATAGGGGGTTCAGTACCTCCTTGTGAGAGTATATGGTTTTTAAACGCATTGGCCACTTCCTGATTAAAAATGCCCTGTTCTTTAAAGTAATCAAATGCATCAGCATCGAGTACCTCTGCCCATTTGTAGCTGTAATAACCGGAAGAGTAGCCTCCCTGAAAGATATGAGAAAAGGCGGTACTCATACAGGTTCCCGGTACCTCGGGATAAAGATCGGTCATGGCAAAAACCTCATTCTCCAGCGCTTTTACCTCTGTATTTTCGTCGGGGTAGTTTGTATGCCACTTCATGTCAAGCAATCCAAAGCTTAACTGTCTGAGGGTTTGCATACCTTCCATAAAACTGGCAGATTCTTTGATCTTGTTTATGTATTCCATTGGTAACTTTTCACCGGTTTCAAAATGCGTGGCAAAGAGTTCAAGTGCTTCTTTTTCATAGCACCAGTTTTCAAGTACCTGGCTGGGGAGTTCTACAAAATCCCAGAATACGCTGGTACCGCTCAGGCTTGGATATGTGGTATTTGCCAACATACCGTGTAATGCATGACCAAACTCATGGAACAGGGTAGTAACTTCATTAAAGGTAAGCAATGAAGGCTTGGTAGGGGTAGAGCGTGTAAAATTACAAACGATGGATACATGTGGTCTTTGGTTAATCCCATCTTTTTGATATTGCGATTTAAAGGAAGTCATCCAGGCACCACCTCTTTTTCCGGGCCTGGGATGATAATCTGCATAAAATATGGCAACTAATTCATCTTTGGTATCCAGCACTTTAAAAGTATGTACTTCTTTATGATATTTGTCTATATCAAAAACTTCTTCAAACCTAAGGCCGTATAGTTTTCTGGCAATGGTAAACACGCCTTTTATTACGTTTTCAAGCTTGAAATAGGGCTTTAACTTTTCATCATCCAGTTGAAACAATTTTTGTTTGAGCTTTTCAGTATAAAAAGCACTGTCCCATTTTTGAAGTTGCTCAATCCCATCGGTTTGTTTGGCAAATTCGGCCAGCATTTTAAATTCTTTCAGGGCCGCAGGTTTTGCTTTTTCCAGTAATTCATGTAAAAAAGCCATTACCTTTTCAGGTGTTTCGGCCATGCGTTCTTCCAAAACATAGTGTGCATGCGAATCAAAACCTAGAAGTTGTGCTCTTTCATGACGAAGCCGTGTTATTTTAAGAACATTCTCTTTATTGTCTGTGGCATTTCCATGAAAACATTTACTGCTAAAGGCAAGAAACAGTTTTTTACGAAGCTCTCTGTTTTCTGCATAGGTCATAAATGGAATATAGCTGGGATGCTCTAATGTAAATATCCATCCTTCTTTTCCTTTTTCTTTAGCTTTCTGAAAGGCGGCTTCTCTGGTGCCTTCTGGAATCCCGGCAAGGTCTTTCTCACTGGTTATAAAAAGTTCATATGCATTGGTATCTGCCAGTACATTTTCGCCAAAAGTAAGGCTTAATTGCGAAAGGGTTTTGTCTATTTCGCGTAGCTTTATTTTTTGGCTGGCTGCAAGGGTAGCTCCATTCCTGAAAAACATTTTGTATTTTTTTTCGAGAAGCGTGTTTTGTTCAGGGGTTAATTTCAGTGTTTCTCTTTGGTCATACACGGTCTTTATTCTTTGAAACAAAGCTTCATTTAACCGAATGTCGTTTTGAAATTCAGACAATAAAGGCGATACCTGTTGGGCAATTTCCTGTATTTGTGCGTTTGTTTCGGCACTGTTGAGATTAAAGAAAATACTGGTAATACGGTCTAGCTGCATTCCTGTAAAATCAAGTGCTTCTAAGGTATTCTCAAAAGTAGGAGGTACTTCATTTGCTGTTATTTGCTGAATTTCGGCGAGTGTATTCTCTATTTCCTTTTGAATGGCCGGAAGGAAGTCTTCATTTTTAATTTTAGAAAAAGGAGCTGTATCGTATGGTTTTGTAAATGGATGATTTAAGATGGTATTCATAGTATGCATTTTGTCGATTAAAAAAGTTTTCTGCCGATGAAAGACATCTGTTCTTTTACATTGATCGTATTTATAGAAACTAAAAAAACAAGCGTATAGAACATTTTTACACGCCGCTCGAATTTTAACCTAATTATCTTAGTAAAATCATATTTTTTGATTAGTAGCAACAAACCTCTGTTTTTCAGGGGTTTTGTTTTTTTACCTCAGCGGCTCCTTTAAGTACTTTTTCTTTAAGTCCTTCTTTGTAAAAGATTATTTTGTCTAGTACACATTTATCTGCACTTCCTATAATTTGCGCAGCCAGTATTCCTGCATTTTTAGCCCCGTTAAGCGCAACTGTGGCAACGGGCACACCGCCAGGCATTTGTAAAATAGAGAGTACAGAGTCCCAGCCGTCTATGGAGTTACTGCTTTTTACAGGTACGCCTATTACAGGAAGAGGAGAAAGAGATGCGATCATACCGGGAAGGTGAGCGGCACCTCCGGCTCCGGCAATAATTACTGAAATTCCTCTGGTATGGGCCTGTTTCCCAAAATCAAACATTTTCTCAGGAGTACGATGTGCAGATACAATATCGACTTCTACCTCAATATCAAATGTTTTTAGTACCTCTATGGCATCCTGCATAACGGGGAGATCACTGGTACTTCCCATAATAATGGCAACTTTACTCATAATTTCTGGGTTTATCCGGAAATTTCCGGTTTTTGTTCTTTACTTGTTTTCAGGGGTACTATCAGATATTACCCGAATGGTGTTTTTTACTTTTTCGGCAGTTGTACGAGCCTCGTTCATATTCTCATTAACAATAGTTACATGACCCATTTTCCGGAATGGGCGGGTTTCTTTTTTTCCATAAATATGGGGAGTAACCCCTTTAAGAGTGAGTATCTGCTCCATATTTTCATAAACTACGGGGCCCGTGTGTCCTTCACTGCCCACAAGGTTTACCATAACCCCCTGTACTTTGCTCTCGGTTTTTCCCAACGGCAGGTTTAAAACAGCCCGTAAATGCTGCTCAAACTGGTTTGTATATGATGCTTCAATACTGTAATGCCCGCTGTTATGGGGTCTGGGAGCCACTTCATTTACCAATATTTTGTGGTCTTTGGTAAGAAACATTTCAACAGCAAGAAGCCCCACATGTTTTAATGCATTTGATACTTTTAGGGCGATGATCTGTGCCCTTTCGGCTATTTTTTTGTCTATTCTGGCAGGACATATTACATATTCTACCTGATTTGCCTCGGGGTGAAATTCCATCTCTACTACAGGATAGGTACTCACATGCCCTTGTTCATTTCGCGCTACAATTACGGCCAGTTCACTTTCAAAAGGAATAAGGGTTTCGGTGATACATTCTACATTGGGTAATCCTTCAAGATCGGAATAGGTTTTAACGATTTTCACTCCCTGTCCGTCATATCCAAATTGTGTACTTTTCCATACAAAAGGAAAAGCGAGGGCTTCATTTTTAATAGCAGTTTCAATACCATTGGTATAGGCAAAACGTGTGAAAGGGGCCGTAGGAATATCGTTGTCTATATAAAATAGCTTTTGCTTGGCTTTATTTTGTATAATTCGCAGTGTGTTTGAAGAGGGGTACACCTGTAAACCTTCTGATTCCAGTTTTTCAAGTGCTGCCACATTTACATGTTCTATCTCAATGGTGAGTACATCGGCTTTTTTGCCAAATTCATAAACCGTTTTGAAGTCCATGAGGTCTCCCTGAAAAAATTCGTTGCAGGCAATTTTACACGGTGCATCCGGGGAGGGGTCCATAACCAGAGTATATACATCAAATTTTCGGGTTTCGTACAACAGCATTTTTCCCAATTGTCCGCCTCCAAGAATTCCCAATTTAAAATCGGAAGAAAAATAATTCATCTGTTCAAAGTATTTAGTTTAAATACGGTATAAAAGTAAGGTATATTACGGTATTTGCCATCTAAAAATTAGGATACTTCACAGAAAAGACCAGTAAAGATACAACCAATAGTTACTCTTTTTATACCTGGGGAATATGGATGTTTAAGGAGTTTAAAGCATAGGGTTCTCACATGTAATTACTATCTTTGCGGTTTTAATTTACCAAGCAGGTGATAAAACTTCATGATACATACTTCACGCCTTTTATTAAAAGTGATGAGATTGACAAAGCAGTAAAGCGGGTTGCTCTGGAAATTGCTGATGACTTTAAAGATGAGGTTCCTATTTTTGTTTGTGTACTTAACGGGGCCTTTATGTTTATGTCAGACCTGCTTAAAAATTACCCCTATCCCTGTGAGGTAAGTTTTGTAAAACTAAGTTCGTATAAAGGATTGTCTTCTACCGGAATTGTAAAAACGTTGCTGGATGTGTCAGATAGTGTGGAAGGACGCAGTGTCATTATAGTTGAAGATATAATTGATACAGGAAGAACACTCAAAGAACTCATTCATCTGTTTTCAGACAGTAATGTAAAAAAGTTTAGGGTGGCTTCTATGTTTTACAAAGCAGATGTTTATAATGGTGAATATAATATTGATTATATAGGCATTACTATTCCTAATAAGTTTATTGTAGGTTACGGACTGGATTATGACGAGTTGGGAAGGAATTTGCCGGAAGTGTATCAAATAAAACAAAAAACACATATGATAAACCTTGTACTTTTTGGAAAACCCGGAGCCGGTAAAGGCACACAAGCGGCCTATTTAAAAGAAGCATATAACCTAGTGCATATATCTACAGGAGATGTGTTTCGATATAATATCAAAAACGGAACAGAGCTAGGTAAAAAGGCCAAGGAGTATATAGACAGAGGAGATCTGGTACCTGATCAGGTTACCATAGGAATGCTGGAAGATGAAGTGCTAAAGAACAAAGATGCCGGGGGTTTTATTTTTGATGGTTTTCCAAGAACACGGGCACAGGCACAGGCATTGGATGACCTTCTGGAGTCCCGGGATATGAAAGTAAATGCTACCATTGCACTGGAAGCGGACGATGAGATACTGATGAAACGTTTACTGGAACGCGGAAAAGTAAGTGGGCGAAGTGATGACCAGGATGAACATAAAATACGAAATCGTTTTGAAGAGTATTTAGTTAAAACGGCTCCTTTGGCAGCTTATTACAAAGAACAGGATAAGTTTTACAGTGTGAACGGAGTGGGATCTGTAGAAGAGATTACAGATAAGCTCAAATCTATTGTAGAAGACCTTTGACACTGATATCTTAACTTCAATATTTTTTATTTAAACACCAAATACCTGATTCATGACGGAGGGTAATTTTGTAGATTATGTAAAGATTCATATTGCATCCGGAAAAGGAGGGCAGGGATCTACGCACCTTCATCGTGAAAAATATGTTGCCAAAGGAGGCCCTGACGGAGGTGATGGTGGCCGGGGTGGGCATGTCATCATTCGGGGTAAAAAGAACCTTTGGACGCTCTATCATTTTAAATTCAAAAAGCATTTCAAGGCAGGACATGGAGAAAGTGGTAGTAAAAACCGAAGCAGTGGTGCAGGTGGTGAAGATGTGTATGTAGAGGTACCTTTGGGAACGGTTGTGAAAGATACTGATACAGGCAGGGTACTTTTTGAAATTACCAGTGAGGGAGAAGAAAAAGTATTGGCCCAGGGCGGAAAAGGAGGATTGGGAAACTGGCATTTTAAGAGTGCTACTAACCAAACGCCCCGGTATGCACAACCGGGATTACCCGGAGAGGAAAAGAATATAACCCTTGAACTTAAAGTACTGGCCGATGTAGGCCTCGTAGGCTTACCCAACGCAGGAAAATCAACCTTATTGTCTGTAGTTACATCTGCTAAACCCAAAATAGCTAACTATGAGTTCACTACCCTAAAACCAAATCTGGGCATTGTTGAGTACCGAGATTTCAAGACATTTGTCATGGCAGATATACCCGGTATTATTGAAGGTGCTGCTGAAGGCAAGGGCCTGGGGCATTATTTTCTAAGACATATTGAACGCAATGCAGTGTTACTGTTCCTAATACCCGCAGATAGCCCTGATATTTCAAAAGAATATGAGGTTTTATTAAACGAACTGCGAAAGTATAATCCTGAATTGTTGGATAAGGGCCGGCTGATAGCAATCTCAAAAAGTGATATGCTTGATAATGAATTGAAAGAAGAGATGAAAGTGTTACTGGATGAAGACCTTGATGTTCCTTATCTTTTTATTTCGTCTGTCGCACAACAGGGACTCACAGAATTGAAAGATCGCCTCTGGCAACTTTTAGCTCCGGTGGAAGAAAACTAGTTACTGCCCTCACGGTTATACCCTTCATTACCACACGCATATTTTTGCCTTTGTAAAAACGTCGCCTTTGCATAGTTTTGATTAATTTAGATGATAAAATTGAGAAGATGAGACTATTGCCGTTTCTTTTAGTATTGTTTTTCGTGTCCTGTTCTTCCCCCAGAGTAGTGTTTGATTATGACAAAAAGGTAGATTTTACCAATTATAGGTCTTACAATTATTACCCTGATATGGAAACAGGAATGAACCAATTAGATGATAAACGTTTGGTAAGGAGTATGGATTCTATATTACAGGAAAGAGGATTTTCCAGGGTAAAAGATCCGGACATATATATCAATATAATAAGCGAGGAATATGAAAGTCAGAACCCTGCATCTATTGGTATTGGTTTAGGCAGTGGCGGAAGAAACTCCGGGATAGGTGTCTCGGGAGGTATTCCTGTTGGGAGCGTTTCTCTTACGCAGGAACTGGTATTTGATATTATTGATGTAAAACGAAATGAGCTTTTATGGCAAGCTACTGCCAAAAGTAAGGTTAGCAAGACCTATACGCCTTTACAGAGAGAAAAGTATTTCAGGAGTATTGTAGAGAAAGTTTTTAACCAGTTCCCTCCAAAAAATTGAAAGGCTGCCGGTACTTTTTTCCCGGCAGCTTTCTGGTTTACTCGTTGGGGGGTAACGAATAATCAATAGGTTACTCTACGTTAAGAATAACAAACTCACTTCTCCTATTTAATTCGTGTTGTTCCTGTGAACAATTGTTTTCTTCGCAACCTATTAAGGGTCTCCTTTTTCCGTAACCTTTGGCCGACACACGATCTGGAGTGATTCCCTGTGAAATAATATAGTTACGGGTACTATTAGCACGTTTTTCAGAGAGTTGATCATTATAAGCATCGGTACCTCTTTGGTCGGTATGGGAACCAATAGTTATTTTCATTTTAGGATATTGTTTCATTTTTTGCACTACACTATTCAGTATGGTCTTAGCGTCATCCCTAATGTCCCATTTATCAAAATCAAAATAAATATTATCTACTTTGATCAGGAGTTTTTCTTCTACTTTTACCAGGTCATTATCTACCTGATCATATGAGGTAAGTTCAAAATTCTTTCTGTTAACCACGTTTCTGCGGTCATCCAGGGTTAAGGTATCTGTTGCTTTCAGGTAGTTTGATTTCTCAATCTGTAACACGTAGGTATTAGCTGCATTTACCTTGAGACGATAGAGTCCCTGCCGGTCGGTCATAATTTTGTTCACGGTGGTACTGTCTGCACCTGTTACGGTAATAGAAGCACCGGCAATAGGTTTCCCGGTGTCATTTTCACTTACGATTCCTTCAACGGTTTGAACAGGTGTAATAAATGGCAGGTCTTTTATCTCTTTAATACGATAGATGTCATCATCACCTTTGCCACCAGGTCTGTTGGAGGCCATGTACCCTATGCTATTTTCCTCATTTATGTAAAATGAAAAATCGTCATATCCGCTGTTTACGGGAAGTCCGATGTTTATGGGTTTTTGATAGCCCTCAGTATTAGGAGCGCTTACAAAGATATCGAGTAGGCCAAAACCGGCATGGCCGTCTGAGGAAAAATACAGCAGGTTACTTTCTGAAATGAAGGGGAACTGCTCTCTTTTGGATGTATTTACATGGGGCCCGACGTTTACAGGTTTTCCAAAGGTACCATCTTTAAGGATCTCTACGGCAAAAATATCAAAGGAACCAAAAGATCCCGGCATGTCTGATGCAAAGAATAAATATTTTTCATCCGGAGACAGCGCCGGGTGCTCTACAGAATAGGTTTCACTGTTAAAAGGTAGTGGTTCGATATTGCTCCACTCACCGTCTATAAGTATGGCTTTGTATATTTGAAGATGTGCAATTTTTTCTTCATCTTCTCTTTTGCTGTTTCTGGTAAAATAAACCGTTTTTCCATCTTTTGTAAACACGGCATTCGATTCGTGAAGGCCGGTGTTTATTTGTTCGGAAAAACCGGAGCTAATACTGTCGGTTGCAATTCGTTCACTCGCTTCAATGATATACAGATCGAGATACGGTTGGTTGTTCCACTTAAAACTCTTTGACAAAAAGCCCGTTTTTTTTGTGGGGGTTGTGTACACTATGGACCTTCCATAGGGAAAGGCACCAAAATCTGAAAAAGACGTATTGATGGCAAGATTGGTTATTTCAAAACGATTGCCTAAAGCTTCTACTTGATCAAGCAGAGCCCATTCTTCCCGAAAGGTCTCTGTCAGGTTATTTTGATCTGCATATATTTGCATCCACTTTCGGGCTTCTGCTTTTTCACCCTGTGCCAGTAAAGTGTGTGCATAACGAAAATAATAGTCACTATCTATTTTGTCCTTATAACGGTCAGTAAGTATTTTATAATAAGATAAAGCATTCTCCATATCACCGGTATAATAGTAACTATCAGCCAGTCTTTTCAGTATATATGGGCTTTTATTTTTTGCGAGGGCATCAATATACAGAGGTATCGCTTTGCTGTAAAAGGTTCTTTCAAAATATCTGTCGGCTCTTAAGGTGTTGCTGCTTTGTGCACTGGCCAATACACAAGAAAAAAGTGATATAAATAGAAATATTTTTTTCATGATGTCATATTTAAAAGAATCTTGGCGACTTGTTATATCCTCTGCTCAATCCCAGCAGATCCAGATCAAAAAGAAGGAACACTTCGTGTGTACCCGAATTGAAATCTCCCAGATTGGTGGTAGTATAGTCATAGGCATATCCTATTCTTAAACCGGGAGTTACTTTTACGTTAAATAAAGCACTTACGGCATCATCCAGACGGTATGAAAGACCTGCTTCAAATTTTTCATTAAAGAGTACATTGGCTGAGATATCAAGTGATAAAGGTGCTCCAGATACGGCTCTCGTCATGAAAGAGGGCTTAAATTTAAGCTGGCTGTTAATATCAAAAACATACCCACCGGTAAAAAATACGTGAATATTTTCAGCTCCCAGCCTGCGTATCCCGTTTTCTCTGTCAAGGTGTTTATTATTAAAAAAGTTAGGTGCCGATAGCCCCAGATAAAAACGGTCGTTGTAGAGAAAGGCACCTGCACCAAGATTAGGAAAGGTTTCACTAACATTTTGAGCAAAGGCAGGGTCTGTTGAAAAATCTCCGGAGTTGAGTTGTACATCATCAAACCTCGTGTTGAAAAGGGTAACTCCTGCTTTTACTCCCAGAGACAGGTAAGTAAACTGGTTTATCTGCAATACATAGGCAAAGTCACCATAAATATTATCTTCATTCACCAGGCCATCCCCAATTTCGTCATGAACTACGGAGATTCCCACTTCAATACGTTCATTTAAAGGGGTATGTGCAAAAAAGGTAGCGGTTTTAGGTGCACCTACGGCACCTACCCACTGAGACCTGTAAAGAGCTCCCATATTTATCACACCGGCATCTGCTGTGGCATAAGCCGGGTTAATAACGCTCATGTTGTACATATATTGAGTGTACACAGGATCTTGCTGACCAAAAGCTTTGTAACTCACAACAGCGACCATGAAAAGCAGGCATACAAGATCTTTTATGTTTCTTTTTTTGAAAGTCATTTTTCGGTTCTTTTATCTGTTTAGATATAGCCTTCCCTGTTTGGGGGCGAGGTTATCTCTGTTGAAGTTAATTATGTAGAAATATACACCGTTAGGAAGGATATTGTTACCTACGGTCCTGCTTTGGTTGGAGGTGCCATCCCAATGCGGAGTATCCCGGTTGCCCTGATATACCAGATTGCCATAACGATTATAGATCTCTATGGTGTAATCAGGAAAAAGAAATTCAATATCGTTTAGTTCATAAGTATCATTAAGGTTATCGCCATTTGGAGAAAACCCATCCGGAATAAAAAGAGTAAACTCATCTGGGTCACAATTGGTTAGATCTACTATGACCGGGAGCCGGTCTGAGCTTTCGCAACCGGTACCTGAATTAAAAACGGCTGCATAATAGGTTTCATTCTGTACCAACAAAGTAGTAAGACTCAATACATTTCCACCTTCGGGTGCATCGTACCACAGGATGGAAAGGGAGTTGTCAAAAATAACATTTGCTTCAAGGTCACTCAATGTAGGATCGCTTATCCCACAGAAATTGGCACCGTCAGGTACGAGGGTAGGTGCGGGATCATTATTTACGATTACTGATATGGCTACCCGTGTAGTACTAAAACAACCATTGGCATCTTGTTCTGCCGCATAGTAAGTACCGGTAACTAAAGGATCGGAGCTGTTATATGCCAGTCCGTTTTGAAGTGAATCAAACCATACCGGATTGGTTCCCTGGTCAATAAAGTTATTAAGATCACCTACTACAGGACTGTCAATAAGACAAAAACCGGCTGTAGTGGTGGTAAGGGTGGGTACAGGTGGATTGTTTATACTCACGGTAACGGCCAACCGATTAGTACTTTCACAACCTGAAGAAGTATCGGTTTCTGTGACGTAGTAAGTTGTACCGTCAATTAAAGGATCGCCGGGAGACAAAGTATTCCCGCCATTTTGTGCATCATATACGGTGATGGTACCATTGGTCTCAGCATTTATATTGTTAATAAGGTCTGCAATAGTGGGATCATTGGTTTCACAAAATACCTCACCATTACTGTTAAGAGTGGGGTTAGGGTTGCTAATAGATACCTCTACGGTGGCTACAGCATCTGCGCAGGTGCCTGCTCCGGGTACCGTATAGGTATAGGTACCTGTGGTATTAGAAGAAGGGATAAAGGTACCCTGGTCTCCATTTGTAAGAGTGTCGGGGCCCGTCCACGTACCCCCAGAATCTGCATTGGAACCCAGTAAGCTAAAAAGGTTAATGGCCGGGTCATCTCCACAAAAGGAAGCAGAGGTGCTAACTCCGGCATTGGGTGCGGTTGTGACAGAAACGTTTACCGTGGCGGTATCATTCCCGCATAAGGCACTTCCTGTTACGGTATAGGTATATATGCCCTGAGGGTCTGTTGCAGGATCAAAAATGCCACTGCCGCTGGTTAATGCCGGACTCCAAGAACCTCCGGTATCGGGGTTATCACCCAAAAGCGTAAAGAGGTCAACAGCAGCATCGTTACTACAAAGATCAACTGAACCATCAGTACCGGCATTAGGCGGGTCTATGTCAATGGTAACTGTTATGGTGGCAGTATCATCAGGACAGGCATTTTGCCCTTCTACGGTATAGGTAAAAGAAAAAGAACCTTCATTTAAAAGGGTAGGGTCCAGTGTTCCCAGATCACCATTGGTGAGTGTTACCGGGCCTGTCCAGGTACCTCCGTTATCTGGAGAGCCGCTTAAAAGGCTAAACAGGTTTACCGGTGTAGTTTCATTTTCGCAAAGGCCGAGGGTTCCGTCTTCTCCGGCATCTGGTGCCGTATCAAAACGTACTATAGTTCTGAAACGCCCTTCACTTTCACAGGGAAAAGAGGTTTGTGAGGCAAAATAGTCTTCGTTTTCTGTTAGAGGTAATGTTGGATCCAGGGGAGAAGTGGAGACCGCCGATTCATACCAGACAATCTCGGTACCGTTGGCAGTAAGGTCGGCAACAGTAAAAACAGTTGGGTTATCTGGATCGATACAGAAAAACTGCTCGGGATCTCCTGTTGGGGCTCCGGGATCAATAATGGTAACGGTTGTAGGCAGTCTGCGGCTAATACATCCGTTTTCTGTTTGTTGTGCCCAGTAGGTAGTGCCATTCACGAGCTGGGTAGATAGAGGGAGCAGGTTACCACCATTCTGAGAATCAAACCACTCAATGTTGAGTCCGTCTGCACTTAATTGAGCAATGGTGTTAACATCTGAAGAACACCTGGAAAGAGCCACATCTACATTGGTGGGAGGCAGTCCCTGAATAGTCACCAATACCTGAGCTCTGGTACCGCAACTGCCGGTGTTGTCATCGGCAAAATAAATTGTATTGTTCTGAAGGGGGGTGTTGGTTGAGAGTGGGGTACCTCCGGTAGCAGTTACGTACCAGGCAATACCACTTCCGTTGTCTGTTGCTGCCAGAGAAGATATTCTGGGAGAATCTGTATCGCAAAAAAACTGATTGTTGTCTGCCACGGTTGGGCATTGTGCTTTTGCAGTGTTGGGGGGGAGGAAAAGGGCGAGAATGAAAATAAAATTTCCAAAAGCCAGTTTCCAAGTTGTTCTTTTCATAAAGGTAATTTATTAATTACAAAAACTCGGATGAAGTACTTTTGGAAGGTAAAGAAGCAATAAATCGCCCGAATTACGGTTTTATTGTTGAAATTTTCGACAAAAAGCGTAAATTTTCGGATGAAATTGTCATAAAGTTTAATTTTATTTTAACAGAACATTAATATAACTTCACTCTTATTTTTTTCATTTTGCACGCCTGAGATAAGTAAATGTATGATGAAAAACGCAATTATTCTTTTCTGTTTGTTCCCGTTTTATTTTTTTGGCCAGGAGGCTTTGGTATCCCGGGCAGACGCTCTTATATCTGAGAAGAAATATGTACAGGCAGAAGCGGTTTTAAAGAAAGCGTTCCAGGATGGAAATGATAGCTCAGCTTTACTGGAAAAACTGGGAGATGTTTATGGTCATCAGAAAAATTGGGGAAAAGCAGCAGTTTACTATAAAAAATTAAGAGATCGTCACCCAGATGTGGCAAACTACCACTATAAATATGGTGGTGTTATAGGCATGAAAGCCCTTGAAAACAAATTAAAGGCTATTGGCCTCATCGGGGACATTAAATCTTCTTTTATCAAAGCTGCTGAGTTAGATCCTACACATATTGAAGCCAGGTGGGCCCTGGTGGAATTATATATGCAGTTACCGGGAGTTTTAGGTGGCAGTAAGAAAAAATCATTGAAATATGCTGAAGAACTGGAGGCACTTTCAAAGGTAGATGGCTTTTTAGCCAAGGGGTATATTTATGAGTACGATAATGAACCCGTGAAAGCAGAAGAATATTATAGAAATGCGGTAAGAGTAGGAGGGTCTGTTACCTGTTACGAAAAGTTAGCTACTCTTTATGAAAAGAAAACAGGAGAGCCCGATAAGGCTATTCAAACTATGGAAGAAGCGCAAAAAAAGCATAACCGTAACGCTTTGCACTATCAAATAGGAAAGGTGTGTGCCGATTATAATATTCAGTTAGATAAGGGCATACAGTGCCTAAATACGTATATTGAAAATTATTCGGTTAAGGACGGTGTTCCTGTAGAATGGGCCTATTATAGAATTGCACAAATATACAGGCACAAAGGCGATAAAGCCAATGCGCTTAAATGGGTGGACAAAGCTTTGGATAAACACCCCGGATTTGAAGAAGCTGCCAAAGAGAAAAAGCGCATCAGCACTATTTAGTATTTTATATTTAATCTTGTGTTACTTCGTTTTCCACTTTGCTTATACCAATTAAAATATCTTCATCCTCTTCCATTTCTCCTATAAAATTTATAAGGTCTGTGTGATTGTAAACTGAAGGATACAAATGTTCACCTATTATAAATGCCGGTGTAAACATGAGTTCGTTAGTAAAATTCTGATCTCTTTGCATTTTTAGAAGATTGTTTATACCCTCTGCATTCTTTTCATCTGGTTTTCCATATTCAGAAAACCAATTATCTATATTTTTATTGTTAAACCATGTGTCCATAGCTGTTAAGAGCCCTTCTTGTCCTTCATCACGATAAATTTCCACAAGACGTTGATGAATACCCAATGAATTTTCATCGGCGTTTTCAGGGTCAACGCTAAACCGTATATTAATACGAACATTTTTCCCGTATCGTTTAAGGATTTTGTGTACAGACTCATGAGCACCTTTACAATACCCGCAAAAGGGATTAGTAACCATACTAAGTTTTAAGGGGGCATCGGGATTTCCCAGTGCCAGGGTTGACTCTAATGTATGGTATTCTATTTGTCTTGAAGAAACCAGAGTGTTTTTAAACAGAGGATAATTTCTTTTGAAACGTACTGCTGCCATATTAGCTGATTTCAGATCAAAATATTCTTTAATATAAGGTTTCAGACCCATCCATACCATAAGAGAGGCAAGGTTTATCAAAACAAAAACAGAAATGGCCGTAGCCTGTACCGGGATACTCACGGGGGTGCCGGCCAGAAAAAGAAACAGTGCCTGTACATAGAGTGTACCGGCAATACCTAAACATATTGGGCACCACTTTTTAGCAATTCGGTATTGGTAGTAAAAAGAATATATGGTAACAGGAATAGCAATTAATAGACTTAATAGGGATAATTGTGCAAAGTATCCTGCCAATACTCCGGTTCCTATAAGAGCTATGTTGAGTAATTGAGCGGAAAAGAATGAAATACTTACATCGCTGAGCCCTATTACTCCCAAGAATTTGGCTTTTACTGAGGTGATAACCGATTCACAATCGGTAGTTGAGGAAACAGTACAAACTCCAGAGGTAAGTGTTTTGGTCATGCCAAACTCCTGCTTAAGAGCCTCAACTGCCAGGAAAATACCCAGAAAAGTAAAAAGAAAGAAGGAAGTAAAGGCCCAATTATTACTTAGTATAAATACTGCTATTAAAGCAGGGATCGCAAGAACAGGGAAAAGTATTCCGAAAGGGATTTTACTTTTTGTTTCCGATGTTTGTGTATCTTCTGTTTTTTCGGCAATGAGAATGATCCCTGTCCATTTTTTGGTAAAGGGTTCTTTGTCAAGATATTGCATGTTACCATCGTAATAATAACTAAAGCCGTTGCCTTCCCGCGATACGAAAGTAAGGTATTGCGATCCGTTTTTCGCATCGAGCAGCGCAATAAAATTATCAGGTAAAAGATCTATCTGATCTTTTGGTACCTGAGTGGCAACATTATCAATATTAAAAAAGCTTAAAGACTCACTAAACGAGAGAAGAGAAGGATAGTCGGGATGGGTTTCTGTCTGAAATTTATATTCTTCAAAATCAATAAGTATTTTTTCCTTTTTAAGATATCGAATCATAAATTCGAAAGGACTTGCATTTTTCATAGACTTTACAAATTAAAAGGGCAGATACCGAAATAATGTAAAACAGCTTGTATAGTGCCTGAAATGAATGGGTTTTTCAATACATTTGGTTATATACAATGTTTGACAGCCTCATTTATATACCTGAGAGGTTAAAAAAGTATTTAGCTGCCAATAAACAAAACCCACAGTTTCATATCTTTAAAAACATTACGAGATACATACCTTCTTAGAATTAAACTACATCTAATATATAGAAGATTTTTTACAAACTGACAGCTATTTTAGTTAATGTTTCTAAAAGGAAATCGCATGGGTTTTAGAAGTACAAAAGCAAAGAAACTGAATTTTGAATTTTTCTGTCTTTCAGTTTCTAGCATTTGTTCCAACATTCTGAGATGGACGTTACACATCCAAAATCTTTGCCGTTACAGGTACATTTAAAACTTCCTTCAGCGCAATCGGAATCAGCGTTTTCGGGGGCCAGCCCTATTTGGCGACCACCTGATATTTTACGCATTTCGTTTTTGGGAATACTGGTTCCTATGTTTTTAATGCTTATTTTTTTCATTTCTCAGTGTTTTAAAGTTTTTTACGTTTAATATGCTAGTCAGGTTACGAGTTTACAGTGGGAGGCTAGCATATTGAAAGGAGGAGCAATCTCCTCCTTTCATAAGCTTTGGTTAATTAGCACTTATTCCAGCAACTTTGGATAGAAGATACACATCCAAAATCTCTTCCGTTACAAGTACATTTGAATTGTCCTGAAGGACAACCGCCACCTGAACCTCCAGTAATTTTTCTCATGGCATCTTTGGAGATCACGTTTTTAACGTCTTTAATACTCAACTTTTTCATTTTAATTTTTATTAGAATTAGGCCTACTCTTTTAAAGGTTTTTCGGCAATCACCTAAAAGCTACGTAACTTATATTTTGAGTGCTATCACTTTTTTTGCTATTAAGTCATGTAAACGGTTGTTCATTAGCATAATGAAATCCCCTACCGTGTTTTCGGGGTTTTCCATATCTACGTATTGTAACATTTTGTCGAGAAATTCACTGTACCTGATTGGTTTTTCCAGTTCTTCCAGTATTACCTGGTCAATCTCATCAATAATATACTCTGAAGTGTGGCCGTCTATTTCGCATACCAGTACTACGCATGCATCACTTACCAGATCAACTTTTGTTGAATTATTAACCGCCAGTGGCGAGATTTTCTCCATAAAATCAACCTCTACCATGGCATTTTCCTGAAGCTTGTAGAGCAGAAAATCTTCTTTTTGTTCTGTAATTTTCAAAAATGTATGACATCCTATTTTGCTGGCAACATCTCTGCCAAGCAGGTAGGTAGAAGAAGGGGATTGATTTTTCACATAAGCGTTTAAGAATTCATTGTCTATTTGGTTAGGCATGGGAGCCACTATAGTTTTTTCCTGCTGAATGGCTACTTCATAAAAGGAGGAGAGGATCTCTTTATCTGATAGCTTTTTTAAAGAAAAGAGATTTTCGTTACCATTTAGGTAGGTGAATGTTTTTGGCATTAACTTCGAAAGTCTCTCAAGGTATTCCGGGTATTCATGAAGAATATAAGTTTCCATGTTTCTGCAGATATTCACATTTCTTTTGAAATCACCCAAAAGATGCAGATAAGTACGCCTTAACGGTACTTCCTCAAAAGCTCCCAGATCTTTATATCCGTAGCCACTGTCTTCTAATACTTTTTTAATCAGGCATCCCACTTCCCGGTTTTCTTTTTGAGCCAGACAATAAAACAAAAGTTGTTCAAAGAATATATTGAAGTTAAACCGGCATATTTTATCAAGTACGGGAGCGTTTTTATCTACAAAATCAAAGGCTTTCTTTACATATTCTTTAAAAAAAGCAATGTTGTTCCCGCCCGTAATCCCCATATTGTACATTTTGACGGTCTCTCCTTTATCAAATTCCTCCTGAATTTCTGGGGGATAAAAAAGAATATGTTTGTTAAGCCCCTCTAACATTTTTTTGTAGTGTTTGGTTTCCCTTTCCAGGTTTTGAGCGATAAGGGGAGATGTTAACAAGTCATCTGGAAATCGTTCCCAAACAAATACATCACCATCTACATGTAAAAACGGCTCGTCCTGAAGGCTGTATGTGTATATTTTAGGAAGGGCCCAGAGATCAGAATCGTAGGTGTTTAATTCATCAAGACCTACATGAACTTTGGTGTAGGGAAGCTTCAGTTTATTAATGAGTATATCGTATCCCTGTCTGTCGGTATAGAGTTCTACTTCATCATAATACTTGATAAGTTGATTACTGCTTAATATCCAACCAAGCCAATGATACTTGGGGGCTGCCCAGCCATAATAGGATCTCAGTGGATCTGGTTTTTTTCCCGACCAGAAAGTCTGTACTATCCTCATGATGCTTTTTTATACTATTAAAAAAATTATTTTCTTTCTTTTTTGAAAGAAAAGACCGCAATTTTGTAAAATTTAAATAACCTTCCAATATTTTAAGAATAATTTAATAATATTCTTAATCAAAATGTAGCTTTATACGTTTTAAAAGAAATAGTTACTTCCTGATCTTGCTTTTTATAGCTGGTATTTGTTATGAGTCTCGAATAAAAGTGATTCACAGAGAAAATAAAGTATGATATTCTATGTGTTTTGAATGTACGTATTACAAAGCATCGTCCTATATTTGCAGAGCAAAATGATCGTTATTTCATGAAAATCCATTTTATTTCAATTGGCGGAAGTGCCATGCACAATCTCGCACTGGCATTGCACGCTAAAGGATATATAATTACCGGAAGTGATGATACCATTTTTGAACCTTCCCGGTCACGCCTTTTAAAAGAGAACCTGCTACCTGAAGAAGAAGGGTGGTTTCCTGAAAAAATAAATGAAGATCTGGATGCAGTAATTGTAGGTATGCATGCACGTGCAGATAATTCTGAATTGCTGAAAGCCCAATCTATGGGGATTCGTGTTTTTTCTTACCCCGAGTTTATCTATGAACAATCGAAACATAAAACGAGGGTAGTTATTGGGGGAAGCCACGGTAAAACAACGATTACGTCTATGATACTCCATGTGATGAACTATCATGAGCGGGAAGTAGATTATCTGGTTGGCGCTCAATTAGATGGCTTTGATACTATGGTACACCTAACAGATGAAAATGATTTTATTGTATTGGAAGGAGATGAATATCTGGCATCTCCCATAGACCGAAGGCCCAAATTTCATTTGTACCAACCTAACATAGCACTTATAAGTGGCATAGCCTGGGATCATATTAATGTGTTCCCTACATTTGAAGATTATATAGATCAGTTTCGTATATTCACAGATAGCGTTGTACGCGGAGGTATTATGGTGTACAACCTGGAAGACGAGATCGTTAAAGAAGTAGTAGAGACTTCTCAGAATACGATTCGTAAACACGGGTATATTACCCATAACTATCGTATTGACAATGGACAAACGCTTATTGAAACTTCTGAAGGAGAACTTCCTGTTGAAATCTTTGGCAGACACAATCTAAATAATCTTTCCGGTGCAAAATGGATATGCCAGCACATGGGTATAGACGAAGCCGACTTTTACGAAGCTATAGGCTCATTTAGAGGAGCTGATAAACGACTTGAAAAAATAGCTGAAAACCCAAAAACGGTAATTTTTAAAGATTTTGCGCATGCGCCAAGCAAAGTGGGAGCTACCGTGAAAGCAGTCAGGCAGCAGTATCCTGATAAAAAACTACTGGCGTGTCTGGAGTTGCATACCTATAGCAGCCTTAACCACTCTTTTATTGACCAGTATTCGGGAATGCTTGACCAGGCAGATGAAGCAGTTGTTTTCTATACACCCGAAGCACTAAAAATTAAAAAGCTCGAAGCAATTACTCCGGAGCGTATTACCAGTGCTTTTTCAAGAAAGGATCTTACCGTCATAACAGATGCCCGGGGTTTTAAAACTTTTCTTTTAGAGTACCCGTTAGAAAATACAGTAGTATTGCTTATGAGTTCAGGAGACTACGGAGGTCTGGACTTTGATAACCTGAGATCGCTGCTATAATCATATTTTTCCGAATGAGAACCTGGCTGTGAAGCCTTTTCAGCTATGTATTAAACTGGGTTAGATGATGATCCAGATGTTTGTATTGCATTTTACCCCATTGCTCTGGTGTGAACTTCCCGAAAACAGAATGCACAGGCCAGTCTGTTTTTGTTCTTTGTTGGTGGAACAGTTCTATAAGTTCAAGTAGTTTTGCTTTTTCTTCAGCAAAGTCTTTGGCGTCACTAATCTTGAGTTCTTTGGCAGTGGGTAGGTTTTTCTTCCAGGGCTTGTCGTTATAAAGTGTTTTTTTGAAAAGAGAGAACATGAATTTTTTGAAACCGCTTATTTTGGATGTAAATACCCTATCGCCCAGAGAAATACGTAAAGGTACCTGACAATGTGCCAACATTTGAGATACTGTCATCTCTCCCCAGGAAGGCGTACTATTTTCCGACAATGTATCAATTCGGTTTTTTATCTCCTGTATATCAGTATCTTCAAAAAGTGATTTCATAAATAAAAATTAGAAGTTCTAAATTACAATAATTTTTATATCTTCCCTGATAAAAAAGTGAAGGAAAAAACGTCACATTATTCCATAAAAGACTGGCATGAAAGTGATAGGCCCAGAGAGAAACTCATGACCAAAGGGAGAAATGTTTTGACAGATGCCGAATTGCTGGCTATTCTTCTGGGTACCGGGAGTCCATCTGAAAGTGCGGTATCTCTGGCAAAACGTATTCTTCATTACACACAAAACAACTTAAATGAACTTGGGCGGCTCAGTATTGAGCAATTACAAGAATTTCGTGGTATAGGAGAGGCTAAAGCGGTTACCATTGCTGCAGCACTGGAGTTAGGAAGAAGACGAAGGTATGAGGTCTTACCCGAAAGAGAACAGATTAATTCGAGTAAAAAAGCTTTCGGACTTTTGTACCCCATATTAGGTGAATTACCTCATGAAGAATTTTGGATAATACATCTTAACAACTCTAATAAAGTGATACGGTACCTGCAATTGAGTAAAGGAGGGATTACGGGAACCTTGGTGGATGTACGGCTGGTACTTAAGCAGGCATTGGAGTTGAACGCCACTTCTTTAATAATGGCACATAATCACCCTTCAGGAACTTTAAAACCCAGTGATTCGGATAAAAAACTCACACTTAAAATAAAAACGGCTTGCGAGAGTCTGGATATTAAAGTGCTGGATCATATTATTATTGCTGAAAAAGCGTATTTTAGCTTTGCCGATTCAGGTATGCTCTAACTATCGGGTTATAACGGTATCCTGTAAAGGTTTATGTACTGTATGCTTTTAATCTACACTCATAAGATCACACCGCGTTTTGTCTATATCATGAAACATATCTTTGTACGTATGTTGGGTATAGACGTTACTTTTACTACTCGGGTAGAAGATTTTATAGCACATAGCGGCCCTAAGATAACTTATTCCAGACAGCCTTTACAAAAAGAATTTTTTATTCGCAGCCATGAATTATTATTTGAGCAGGGAATAACCGATCAGGAAGTTACGGTATATTCTTGGGATGGAACCCCCTGCTTCTTCCCGACCAATCAGCGAAGCGATATTCCCTACGATCTATTTGCGGCTAGTTTTTACATGTTGAGCCGTTATGAAGAATACCTTCCTCATGTAAAAGACAGTCATGGGCGTTATCCGGCCACGGAAAGTATGGCATTTAAAGAAGGTTTTCTGGAAAAGCCTGTGGTGGACATATGGATACAAAAACTGCGTTTGGCGCTTGAAGAACGTTTTCCCGAAGCTGTTTTCAGTCAAAATACGTTTTCTTTTGTTTCGCTGGTAGATGTGGCTATTTCACATTGTTTTAAACATCGCGGTATTATACGGTCCACAGGAGGCACACTCCTTGACTTTTTTACTTTTAAATGGAGGCGCATGTTTAAAAGGTTTGGTGTTTTATTAGGTCTCCAGAAAGATCCCTATGACAATTTTACAGATTTATTGGAGCTGCATAAAAGGTATGGTATCCCATCTGTTTTTTTTGTGCTGATAGCAGATTATTCACAGTACGACAAAAACATTTCCGTATTTAACCACCGTTTCAGATCATTGATCAAATCTATTGCAGATTATACTATTGTTTCACTCATGGCTTCTTATGATTCTTATGAAAACCTTGAAGTGTTGAAAAAGGGAAGATCAAGGCTCATACAGGTGATTAACCGTCCTGTAAAAAGAGCACGTCTTAGATACAACCGCGTTAATATACCCGAAACGTATAAGCTGTTAGTAGAGGCAGAGTTCAATGAGGATTATACTATGGGATATACACATTATCCCGGTTT
Organism: Ascidiimonas aurantiaca; assembly: GCF_037646345.1. Lineage (NCBI taxonomy): Bacteria > Pseudomonadati > Bacteroidota > Flavobacteriia > Flavobacteriales > Flavobacteriaceae > Ascidiimonas > Ascidiimonas aurantiaca. The sequence goes on from NZ_JBBEWR010000002.1 coordinate 105,818, forward strand.
CAGGGCCGGTACCTGTTCTCCTTTTTATTTTTATGACATTAGTTACGAAGTGCAGTTGCCGCTTAAAGTGAACCCGTTTTGTATTCAGGACTACTCCTTTATCAACCAGACATCGGTTTCTCAGATCATGGAAAAAATCACCACATTAGCAGAGGAAGTAAAAAAAGTAAATGGTACTTTTATGACAGTGTTTTCAAACGAAGTATTAGGCGGAAGTTCCGGGCCCCGGTATATAAAAGTGTATGAAGAACTTGTAAAGAAATTAGGAAGTGAAAGATAAAGTGACTGATATTTTTTTTGATCTTGACCATACCCTTTGGGATTTTGAAAAGAACTCTCAAAAAGCTTTTGAAAGTATTTTTGATGATTTTAACGTAAATCTCAGTATTTCTGATTTTCTGGAAATATATTCTCCTTTGAATTTTAAGTACTGGAAACTGTACAGAGAAGAGAAAATAAGCAAAGAGTTATTGAGATATAAACGCCTTAAAGACACTTTTGAAGCTTTAGATTTTCAGGCAGAAGATGATTTTATTTACTGGCTGTCAGACATCTATATTAAGAGGTTGCCGCAGGCAAACCATTTGCTCGAAAATGCAAAAACCGTTTTACAATACCTAAAACCCAGATATACGCTGCATATTATTACTAATGGCTTTGAAGAAATACAAGAAGTAAAATTGAGAAATACCCATATCCGGGAGTTTTTCTCAAAAGTGGTTAATTCGGAAATGGCGGGAGTTAAAAAACCAAACCCCTTTATTTTTGAACTGGCCCTTTCCAAAGCCAATGTGCCTCCCGAGAGGTCTGTAATGATAGGTGATAATCTGGAGGCTGATATTCTTGGAGCACGAAATGTGGGTATGCATACTATTCACCTCAACTCAAATAAGGAGCCTCTTCACGCGCATGGGGTGATTATTAATGATCTGATTGAAATTAAACAGTATCTTTAAATAATGAATACAGAGATCATAAAACGGTTTATTTTTATGGGCGCACTAATGCTGAGTAATTTAGTGTTTTCCCAACGAGACGTAAATGCCTATAAATATGTGATAGTGCCTGAACGGTTCGATTTTCTGAAATCGGCTAATCAATACGATTTAAATGCACTAACCGGGTTTCTTTTCAAGAAGTATGGTTTCAACACAATCTATCAGGAAACCTATCCTCCTGATCTTAGTTCCGATTATTGTCTGGCGCTGAAAGCAAATGTTACGGATCGCTCCAGCATGTTTGCAACCCGATTAACCGTTACCCTGGAAGATTGCAAGGGAAACATTGTTTTTACTTCTAAAGAAGGAAGAAGCAAAGAAAAGGACTTCAAAATCTCATATCACAATGCACTCCGGGATGCATTTTTGTCGGTTGAGGAGCTTAACTATACCTATTCGCCACAAACCTCCCAGGTAGCTTTATCTGAAAACGAAGTAAATACAAAAGAGATCGCTCAGGAAGAAATAATTCCTGAAGTGCAAGTAGTTGCTTTTCCGGAAGCAGCCGGTACATACCCTTTACTATATGCTCAATATAAAGGGACAGTATTACAGTTGGTTGATACTACCCCCAAGGTGGTTTTTAGTCTGTTAAAAACTTCTATGAACACCTTGTTCATTATAAAGAATAAAAAAGGGGTTTTTTATAAAAAGGGATCGATATGGATAGCTGAGTTTTATGAGGGAGACCACATGGTACAGGAGTCATACGATGTGAAATTTTAATACGAGTATTTGTCTTTCCAACGCGACTTTAAAAATTCTTTTACCGCAGTTTCTCTTGGAGATGTACCCGGTATATAAAAAATGGTTCCGGAGAGTTCATCAGGCAGGAATTCCTGTTCTGCGAAATTGCGCTCATAATCATGGGCATATTTATACTCTTTTCCATAACCAAGGTCTTTCATTAATTTGGTAGGAGCGTTTCTAAGATGCAACGGAACACTAAGGTCTCCGGTTTCTTTTACATTTCTTATGGCTTCATTAACAGCAGTATAAGTAGCATTGCTCTTAGGAGAAGTGGCTAGGTAAATGGCACATTGACTTAAGATGATCCTTGCTTCGGGATAACCTACAGCAGTAACTGCCTGAAAAGTATTATTAGCGATTACCAGCGCTGTAGGGTTGGCGTTACCAATATCTTCAGAAGCAGCTATGAGCATTCTTCGGGCAATAAATTTAACATCTTCTCCGCCTTCGATCATCCGGGCAAGCCAGTAAACGGCCCCATTGGGATCACTACCCCTTATAGATTTAATAAAGGCAGAAATAATATCGTAATGCTGTTCGCCTGTCTTGTCGTATAAAACCGTATTTTTTTGTACTTTTTGAAGTACCATTTCATTAGTGATTACAATATTCTCGTCCTGATGCCCTGTATTAATGAGTAATTCAAAAATATTGAGAAGTTTACGGCCATCTCCTCCCGATAAACGCAATAAAGCTTCCGATTCCTTTATTTCAATTTTTTCCCTTTTTATTTCAGGGTCGGTTTCCATAGCCCGTTGTAATAAAGCTAAAAGATCGTCTTTGTCAAACGGTTTGAGCACATACACTTGACACCGGGATAACAATGCAGGTATAACTTCAAAACTGGGATTCTCTGTAGTAGCCCCAATAAGAGTAACCCATCCTTTTTCTACGGCACCTAACAGGGAGTCTTGTTGTGATTTACTAAATCTGTGAATCTCGTCTATAAAAAGAATAGGGTTGGCTGTAGTAAAGAGCCCGCCACTAGTTTTGGCTTTTTCAATGACCTCTCTTACATCTTTCACCCCTGAACTAATGGCACTGAGTGTATAAAAAGGTCTTTTAGATTCATTCGCAATAATATGGGCAAGCGTAGTCTTGCCTGTTCCGGGAGGGCCCCATAAAATAAGTGAAGGAATACTCCCTTTTTTAATTTGCATGGTAAGCACACCTGTTTCACCCACCAGGTGTTTTTGACTTACATATTCACTCAGGCTTTTAGGCCGTACCCGTTCTGCTAAAGGTTCATTCATATTTCAAATGTACTAATATTTACATGACATTTTTTCACATGTATTTTTTTGGAGTTGTTTTTGATTATTATTAGAAAAATAATGCCTATGAAAGAGGTTTCCGGTTTTACATTTTCAAACAGAGTGATCGTATATCCTTTCCTTGCCGTTTTATGTATTTGGGTAGTATATTGGTTTGAAATACGCTTTGGTTTTGACTTTACCAGTTATGGGATACGCCCCAGGACAATCTCAGGACTAAAAGGGGTGGTTTTTAGTCCTTTTATTCATAGCTCAGCCGAACATTTATACAACAATACATTCCCTTTGTTATTACTTATGGGGTCTCTTATCTATTTTTATCGCAGTATTAGCGAGAAGATTATTTTATACGGGATATTATTATCGGGAATACTTACATGGCTCATAGGTAGGGATGCATATCATATTGGGGCCAGCGGACTGATATATTTGCTTACGAGTTTTATGTTCTTCAAAGGTATATTTACCGGATACTACCGCTTGATAGCGGTTTCTTTAATTGTTGTTTTCCTTTACGGAAGTCTTATCTGGTATCTTTTCCCTATAGATGACGGTATCTCCTGGGAGGGCCATCTTGCAGGTTTTGTTACCGGTCTGCTATTTTCACTGGTGTTTCAAGGAACACATTCTGTAGAAACGATCCCAGATCAGGAAAATAATAGAGAAACAGAAGATGCCTTCTTAAAACATTTTGATGAAGACGGTAATTTTATACCCACCAGTGAACTGGAGAGAAGAAAAAATGAAGACTCTCATGATGTAGGCTGAATTATCTGACGCGGCACTTTCTACCGGAAGGTATTACAAGCAACAAAAATGTTTAAATAACTCACGGATATGCTTATTGAGTATTGCCATTTCAAAATGCATTGGTAACTACATTTACTTAAAGATTTTTTAATTGTCGTAGTGGCGTAAAAAAACCACCTAAATTCAGGTGGTTTTAAAGACTAATTTAAAAGAATTAAATATAATCAAATAGTGAGTTTTACAACTATAAAACGGTATAATTGTTTGATATTGACAAGACCTATCGAAGTAATCATCCAGAGCAAAATTCTTTGCATGGGCTACCACAGGCAGCAATACCGTTACTCAGTTTACAACACAGAGAAATAAAGATATTGGTACTCTTAAAGCCCTGTTGTGTTTTCCCTTTTGATATGTTTTTTTTCGTACAAAGAAATTTCCCGCTTGCAGAAATATTAAGCAGGATGTTTAGCAATATTTTGAAATTCAATATTTTAGTTTGCTAAACATCCTGCTTTTCTTGTTTTAAGAATGAGTTTTTTATATAGAACTCATATTAATTCTGATCATTATTAGTTAGGTTTGGATTGGCATCAATTTCTCTTTGAGGGATTTTAAAAATCCACTCATTATTAACTGATGGTCTTTCCTGTTGAAAACCAGCCTGGTAAAGAACTTGTGATGCCCCAGAACCTCCATCGGCGGCATGGTCAATACCTTCGTCCCAACGTATTTTATCGGTATATAAAAATCCTTCTCCCCATAGTTCTACACCGCGCTGAAACTTAATATGATCCATCAATGCCGATTGAGTGTTGTAAATAGAAGCATCATAATTACTATCCCGGGCAGAGCCTAACACATCAAGTGCTGCCTGGGCGGGCCCGATATTACCTAGCATGGCATGGGCTTCGGCTTCAATAAGATACATTTCAGAAGAACGCATATAAATAATGTCATCCGGTGCATTAGTACCAGGGGTTTCCTGACGGAATTTCACGTGCATATACGGGTGAAGATTATGTCTGGAGGATATATTATATGTTGCTCTTATTTCCGCGTCCCTTTGATTAAAAAGATCCTCATCTGTATAATTGGGATCATTTCCAAACCCGCCTTCGCCATTGGCTGCAGATGTATTGGTGTTGGGAGCATCTGCTAAAAACAGATCTTTTCTATAATCTGTATCAGGTATTTGGTTATACAATCTTCTGTCAATGATCTTTGGATTATTCCTGATCTGGCTTCCCTGGAAATCGTTAGATATCCAATAAAAATAGGAGCGGAAAAATACGGTTTCTGTTTCAATCACCTCACTTCCCCAAATAACCTCGGGAAGAGAGAACGAATTGAAGCCTGACTTGTATTCTGCTTCATTCATTAACCGGAAGCCAGCACGTGCCTCCACAGCGGCATCAGCAGCCGTTTGCCAGTCACCCATAGATAAAGCTACTCTTGCCAGTAACCCGTAAGCAACGTTGATATTAAGCTGTTCTCTTCGTGATGGAGATCTTTGAGTTGCGTTTTCAAAATAGGTAATGGCCGTATCAAGATCATCAAGTATTTGATCATACACTTGCTGTACAGTAGATCTCGGTTCACTGGTAAAAGGCGACTCTGTGGTAAACAGTATTGGCACACCTGCATCTGATTGCGGGTTCCCGATCAGGTATCCTCTGGCATAATGCGTAACTAAGGAAAAATAAGCAAAAGCTCTATAGGTATGCGCCTGGCCCAAAACCTCTCTTAATCTTTCATCTTCTGGTATATTACCGATGGCAGCAGCATTAATTATTTTATTAACGCTACCAATAACATGGTAACGCTGGTACCATAATTGCTCGGAAGTATTTGAAAATTCCTGTGTATGCGATATCCATTGCAATTCATCCTGCCAGCCTAAATTATTTGCCCGGGCGCTATGAATAACACCTCCGGACATATTATCGCCCAGGGGTACCCAATAGTGGTTACCGGACCGTGCACTGGTACTCCCGGGAATTAAGGTCTGAGGTTGTGCATATTGAAAACGATGCAGCCCGTCAATAATACGTGACATATTTTCAGCGGTTGCTAAGGCATCTTTTTCCGAAATAGCATCCGTAGGGGTTGTTTCTAAAAAATCTTTAGAACAGGAAGTAATAGCCAAGGCTATACTTAACAATAAAGGAATATATTTTTTTCGTAACATGATCATTTTTTTAATTTTTACATTCAAATTAAAATGCGACATTTATACCTAAAGAGAAAATCCTTGGAGGATTAAAGGCGTTTCCTGCGGGATCTCCCTGCAAATTAAATTGCGGATTTAATCCATCTCTTTTACTTTTTATAAATAAGTTTTCTCCGGAAAGATTAATACTTATACTATCAACATCAATAGCTTCGGCAATACTACCATCAAAAACATAGCCTATGTTTACATTCCGTAGTGACCAGAAAGAGGCATCGGTTAAAAACCTGGAAGATTCTGTTTGAACCAATGTTACGTCTCCATTTTCCATTCTTGGTACATTAGTAATATCACCCGGTTGTCGCCATGCATTCAAAATATCAGGGTGTAAAGAGCGACCGAAAGTACCGCTATGCATCATGGCAGCATAACCTCTGTCAAGAAACTTACCTCCTATACCATAAGTAATTAAAAAGCTAAAAGAAAAACCTTTGTAAGAGAAATTGTTTAAAACCGAGCCAAGAAAATCAGGAATAGAACGATCACCCGTGTAGGCTCTTTCGGTCTCCCGCCAGTCATTAGTGGTCTCCTGGTCCCCATTCTCATCCAGAACCGGTACAGTGTTACCATCGGCATCTGTCTCATATAGGTAATATAACTGATCGCCGTTTTCAGGATCAACACCTGCCGTACGGAACAGGAAGAAATCAAATCTTGAGCGGCCTTCTTCCCAACGATTAATGTCTTCAATAACAATGGGGTTAGGGATACGGGTGATCTCATTTTTGAATGTTGATCCCTGTAAGTTTAGGTCCCACTTAAAGCCGTTTTTATTTACTATATGCCCTGTTAGATCGATTTCCCAGCCAGAGTTAAACATATCTGCTGCATTATCAGGGAAAATGCTCAGCCCGTTACTTAAAGCAATGGGTACATTGAAAAGCAGATCGGTAGAGCTTCTTTTATAATATTCAACAGAACCGTCCAGGAAATTGTTAAACATCGTAAATTCTACTGCAACATCAAAATTCTCAATAGTTTCCCACTGCAAATCTTCATTTCCTATATCAGACCACACGATTGCCGGGCTGCCGGCATTGGAAGTCAATGTATATCTGGCCTGAGATATAAAGAAATCCAGTAGATCATCATTTCCTACTTCACCATAAGAAGCTCTTAGTTTTAAGAAGTTAACAAAAGGAACTTTTTCCATAAATTTTTCCTGGCTAAGAATCCAGGCTCCACCTACAGAGTAAAATGTACCCCATCTGGATTTGGCATCAAATACAGAAGAGCCATCTCTTCTTACTGATGCGCTTAAAAAATATTTATTGTCGAAATTATAATTGGTCCTTAAAAAATACCCTTCGAGTGTCTTGACTGTAGTAGATCCGCCTATACTTACAGGTTGAGCGAAGTTGTCAAACTCAAAAATACCTTCTGCTACCTGCTCTATTGCCAGGGCATTATTACTTGAAAATGTTCTTTCAAAGCTTTCGTGCCCCGCAGTAATATCTAAATTATGATCGCCAAAACTTTTTACGTAAGTTAAGATCTGATTAAAGTTTTCAACATCTCTTCTAAATCTGGTTTCACTATATCTACCTGTAGGGTCAGCATCTCCAATACGGGCGTTTTCATACTCTTTTTCGAGACCTTCATTAATATCTCTACCGTAATTAACCCTGAAGTTTAAACCTTCTAAGAGCTTAAAGTCTGCATACAATCTCACACCATAGGTATTGTCTTTATCTCTTTCATCATTTAAAAGGAGTTCCTGAATGGCATGACGTCCCTGGAAGACGGGCCTGGAGCCTATATTAAGTTCTGAGAAGCCTTCTCCATTGTCAAAAACCGGATTACCGGCAGCATCACGGATTAGATTACCCTGTTGGTCGTTAACAAAAACAGGATATATGGAACCTATATTTTTTGCAAAACCGAAAGGGTTGGCAATATTCCCTGTTCCTGCAGCAGTAGGCCCTACAGCTTCTGAGAGAGTAATGTTGGCGCTACCTCCAAGAGTGAGCCATTCCTTAGCATCAAATTCTGCATTCAGACGCATAGTCAAACGCTCAAAGTCTGCTCTTCTAATAAATGATTCTTCACTTAAATAAGAAGCAGAAAAGAATACTTTGCTTTTTTCGCTACCGCCACCAACATTTACATTATAATTTTGACGTACGCCCGTTCTTTCTAAAGCATCATACCAATCTAGTGATTGATATACAACTTGTGCATTAGGATTTAGCCTTCCGTCTGTACCAACAATCTGGTCATTTGGTACGTTAAATGGATTGTATCCCAATTGGGTATAGATGTTTTCTGATGCAAAAGCAGGATCGCCACCACCAGCTCTTGAATTTCTCAGTGCTTCCCACATGGTTTCATAGTATTGGCCGGGTGTTACCTCTTCATACCATGGCAGTGCCCTTGTAACTATACCTGTCTGTGCAGAAAAATTTACTTTGATCGCACCTCCTTTAACTCCGGATTTAGTAGTGATCATGATAACTCCGTTAGCAGCTCGTGACCCATATAAGGATGTAGATGCCGCATCTTTAAGAACCGTAAATGATTCAATATCTTCCTGGTTAATAGTATTAAGATCACCCTCGTATTGAATACCATCTACTATGATCAATGGGTCTGATGAACCATTAAGGGTACCCACACCTCTTATCACAATATCAGGCGAAGAACCTGGTTGTCCATTTGCAGCTATAAATTGTACTCCGGTGGCCCTACCTTCAATAGCAGCAATAGGCGAAGTAACATTTCTTGTAAGAAGCTCTTCTGCACCTATTACATTAGCAGAACCGGTAAATGCTTCCTTGGTAGTGGTACCGTAAGCCGTTACAATAACTTCATCTAGAGCAGCTACGTCATCTTCCATAGCTACATTAATAACATTAGATGTACTTACTGCTCTCTCCACACTCTTCATACTTACATATGAAAATAACAGAACATCACCTACATTTACAATAATAGAGTAGTTTCCGTCAAAATCTGTTTGGGTTCCCTTAGATGTTCCCTTTACAACTACAGAAACACCCGGTAGCGGTAAACCATCAGAGGCTGAAGTAACGTTCCCTGTTATGGTTTTTTCCTGCGCCGATAAAAAATTAAGCATTAGCGTACACACCGCTAATGATGCGAAAAGCTTTAATTTCATAAGATCGATTGATTTAAGTTAATTTTAACAAAAATCGCAAAAAAAAAGAAAAAAAAACTCTTTTTATTCAGGTTTAACATTATTTCAGTGCGCAATTGTCAAGCCCACAGGTGTTTAGAACTAATGGTAAAAGGTTAGACTACCGGTTTTACCGCTACGGTAATCTACTCTGTGTATTTCCAATTGTGTTATTAAACCAAAACCCGGAAGTTTGCTTCTGGTGTTGGTGTAATTGTATTTATAAGCACAGTATAGCTAATATATGCAATGTAAATAACTGACGGATACAAAGTCGTAGCCTTTGGATTGAAGGTAAGAAAAAGTGAATGCCATCACTAGGTAAGCAAACTTCTCTGGCGCAGTACTTCGTATAAGAATGCACCGCATGCTACGGAAACATTTAGAGAACCTATGGTTCCCTTCATGGGTAAACGGGTCAATTGGTCTGCGGTTTTTAAAATGGCATTAGACACAACACTGTCTTCTACTCCCATGACTAGGGCAAGCGGAACAGTAAGATCGGACTCATAAATGGTATCTGAGGCTTTTTCTGTAGCGGCTACTACTTTTTACACCTGAAGCCCGTAGATAATGCAACTATCTCAAAAAGAATACGGAATACTGGAAAAGAACAGAAAAGAGAAAGAATAGTAAAAAACTTGTCTTTCTCCTTCAAAGAGTTAAACTGGTATTATCCCTCCCACACATATTGCCAACTACATTGTACTGAACCATCATCATTCCCATGCTCTGGAAAGTGTTCAGTATCTACCACATAGCCTCCTTCACAAACCCATTTACGTGACCAAGCACCCCCATTAATTCTTTGTAGTTGTTCTTTGCTTAAAAGTTGTCCAAGGTTTAAAAATTTTTCTAGCATAATAGATTTGGTTTAAAGTTTATACTATTGAAAGATAATAAAAATAAAAACTAACTAAAAACAGCAAATAACGAAAACTTATGATAAATCAATTAGCAAAAGAGATTCATTCGAATGATGTAGAAAAAGGATTCTTATGAGGACAAAAAACATTAGTAAAATGCCGGCTTTGATTCATTCAGAAATGAGCGAAGCGTTAAAAACTGATAAAAAATATAGGTATTGCGAATTAGACAATGAAAATTGGATGATTCATGGCGTGACTTTAAGAGAGTATTTGCAATGTGATGATATACGGTTATTATCTGTTTTTGAAATGTCAATTAAGACACTTTCGAGGATGAGCTTGCACATACCAAAAAGGGCAGAGGAGCACTGCATAGGGTGTTTAAAATACCTTATGCACAACCTGATGGTAGAACATTTCAATCAGGTGGGCGATGAAAATCACTTATATTCTAGGCAGGGGTCGGGTCTTTTTTACCTGTGTGCTATCCATCTACTTATGCAGCCAATACGTGGCAGGTTGTTGCTATCGAACACCATTGGACGGAATTATAATATATCCAAAACACTTATAGTAAAAACTATGGTTTAGTTTTTTAAAGCCAAAAAGAGCGAAGATCATTATCAGACAGGCTAATTTCTCTGGCGTAGTACTTCGTATAAGAATGCACCGCATGCTACGGAAACATTTAGAGAACCTATGGTTCCTTTCATGGGTAAACGGGTCAATTGGTCTGCGGTTTTTAAAATGGCATTAGACACACCACTGTCTTCTGCTCCCATAACTAGGGCAAGCGGAACGGTAAGATCGGACTCATAAATGGTATCTGAGGCTTTTTCTGTAGCGGCCACTACTTTTACTCCTGAGGCCTGCAGGTAGTACACAGCATCTTTTAAGTGGTTTACTTTACAGATGGGAATATTAAAAATAGCACCTGCAGAGGTTTTTACGGTATCAGCAGTAATGGGGGCACCACCTTTAGAGGGCAGTATGATGGCATGGACTCCCGTACATTCAGCAGTTCGTATAATAGCTCCCAGGTTTCTTACGTCGGAAAGGTGATCTAAGATAAGGAACAAAGGGGTAACGCCTGTTTCAAATACATGGGTTACCACATCTTCCAGATTGTGAAAGTCAACCGGAGCTATTTGCGCTACGATTCCCTGATGGTTCCCTTTGGTAAGTCTGTTGAGTTTTTCCAGAGGCACATAAGAGGTACTGATGTGGTGCTTGCGGATAAGAACCTCCAGTTCATTAAAAACAGGGCCGCGTAAGCCTTTCTGAACAAAAACCTTATCGATTGTTTTACCGGAGTTTATAGCTTCTATCACAGCACGAATGCCGTAAATGGTAGTTTGATGTTGCATAGGGCGCAAATATAGGTAAAAGCATAATTATACTTTTAGAAAGGAGCTTTATTGGAAACAAAAAGCTGCCCGGGAGGGCAGCTTCTCTACAGTATAATAAAAAATAATGGTTTGAATAAACTTTTACAAGCTTATCCATTACAAATGTTGAGGACAATTTCTCCCGGAGTTGGTCCGGGTCCATCGGCCGCAGCGGTTTCCCCGGTGGGCGCAATAAGGACGTACGAATGTTCATCTTCAAAGCTGCCTGGGGTGTATGTAAAGGTTAAAGAGGTGGTTCCCGGGGGAACGTTGATAGTAAATACACCTACACTTCCATCTTCTATAGTATAATCGGTACTTACCCCGTCAATGGTTACGGTAATAAATGCACCGTCCCAGCCGTCTCCAAAACTATCTTCTATGGTGAGTTCATAATCACCGGGAACGGGTGCTGTGGGTACACATTTTATATCCACACCATAACGAAACGGAGATCTGAAAAAGGATCCTGACTGCACAGTACCGGCAGCATCTGCAAAGCTAAAAGACCGGCCATCGGTTAAATTAAGAACAAACCGGAAATTAAAACGATCTCCGCCAAAGAACTGCCCGGTGCTTAACCCTACAGCATTTTTTACTTCCTCAAGACTAATGGAATACGTGGCTCTGGGCAGCCCGAAGGGCCCTTCGCTAAATGCACTGGCTTCAAGTGTGGTAAGCATAACTTCGTCTTTAGAGAAGTCCGTACCATCGGCATCATTATTATCGATAAAAGTAACCAGTACATCAACTGACTCCAACAGGCCCCCGTTTTGGGTATCCTGTTCTTCAAGTGTAACAATAAACTCTGAGCTTTCGTCAAAGACATTAAAGGTGCCACTGGTAATCTCAACTGTTCGTAAAATGGCACCTCTGGTTGTATTTTCAAACAACTTATCAATGGCATTATCGTCATTGCTGCAAGACAGTGCCAGGGCAGAGAGACCTAATGCGACTATTTTATTTATTTTTCTCATTTCTTGACAATTTTAAATTATTAGTTGGCAACGGGAAACCCTGGAGATCCCGGATTCGTATCCCAAAACACTTGTTCGGTAACATCGTTTCTAGGTTGAATAGATGAGTTGTTAAGTGCATTGGCCGGATAACGTAATGATCGCATAAACCCTCCTGGTTGTGGCTCTCTGTTAGGTTGTAAGGTGGTAGGGAACCCTGTTCTTCTATAAAAATTATAATTAGGGGTACCGTTTCCGAAAGCAGCAACCCAAAATTGTTCAGAAAGAATATTCCATCGATCCTCATCAGAGCCTGCTGCGCTAAAGTCTGCGTTAACATTATTTATATAATCTTGAATATCGGTGGATGTGGGTGCAAATGAAAGATCAGCGTCTCCATCCAGGCCTCCAAATGTTACTACTTTGGCTATAGATTTTTGCAATCCATCCAGCACAAACTGCTGTGCCCCGCCAGGGTCATTATTTATCATGGCTACTTCTGCCCTCATAAAATCTACCCAAGAGGCCAACATGATCGGAGTAATTCCTGCACCACCGCCACCCAGGCCTTGTTCTACTCCTTCAAAACGATCATCGTCAAACATACCGGCAGCAGGATACACACCGTAAATAGTTCTCAGCAGCCCGTCTGGTGGAATACCTTCATCATCACCGTGGTCGCGACCCCAATATCCATTGGGCAGACTACAGAACGTAAACCCTCCGTCAACGTAATGCAGAGGCGCATCTTGTAAAGAGCAGCGCAGACTTTCTTCATCTGGTGCCGTACCACCTTCTCCGGGCATAACGGCTACCTGGCGGTAGAAATAGTAGCGTAATCTGGGATCATTACTCTCCTGCATATAATTCATTAACCAGTTTGACATATAGGTTATTCCCCCGGTAGGAGTATAATTATCTGCATAACTGGGATGGCGATTGTCGGGTTGTGCTTCGTTGGTGCCCCAGGGAAACTCAAAATCATCTGCGGTATCTGTAATATAATCTCCGGAAGTAACTATGGCATTAAACTGATTTAGTGCATCGGGATTAACGAGACGACTCTGGAGATAGATCTTCATTTTGAGTGTATTCACCAGTTTTATCCACTTGTCATAATCATTATTGTAAAAGAAATCATTTTCTGGTTCTGATGACGGGTCATCCAGATTGAAGTTGATAATTGCCTGATCGAGAAGTGCTAAAGCGGCTGCATAAATATCTTCTCCGTTATCTAATTTAGGATTCAGATTTTCTGGTGCCTGAACAGCTTCTTCGTAGGGTACATCACCAAAATAATCTACCAGAGTAACCATAAGGTCGGCTTCTATTACATTGGCAATGGCAAGGTGTCTGTATTGTCCGGCTTCGGTTGCCAGAGGTTGCATTGCCCGTATATCGGCAAGGACCTCGCGGTAGGCATCATCCCATTCATCATCAAAATCTACGGGAGCGAAGGCGTTGAGATAGTTTCTTTCCAGTAATACATCCATACGTACAAGACGGCTTCCTGTAAAGCCAATATTGTCTATGAAATCTCCATATCTAAGCTGAATGGCGGTCAGAAAGAAGTCCACATTAGCCTGTTCCGGAGTGAGGAAGTTCGGGTTTTCTGTCAGATCAAGTTCGGTAGTTTCGCATGAGTTTAAAACCAAACCTGAAAACAGTATCAGCGTTATAAACTTATATATTCTTTTCATTGTTATTGTTTTTAAGTTTTAGAAAGTGGCTTTTAAACTAAACCCATATCTTCTGGAACTTGGACCGTTCAGGAAATCGAATCCCTGTGCATTACCCACACCGGCCCCCGCTACATTGGGATCAAAGTTTACACCATCGGGTGTGTTAATGGCATCAAACCAAAGGTTAAAACCTGAGACTGTGAAAGAGAGTGAGCCAAAAGGTGTTTTTTCAAGATATTTACTGGGTACTGAATAACCCAGAGAAACTTCCTGTAAGCGTATTACTGAGGCATCATAGATATTTAACTCGGCAGGGCCAAAAAGAACATTGTCAAAGTAATAGCCTGAATTGTTGATCTGTACATTATTAGGCTGTCCGTTTTCCTGTACTCCGGGAAGTATAAAGGTATTCTCTCTATCAACGGTATCTGTGGTTAGACCACGACCCAGCAGGGTAGCGATGGTTTGACTGTAAATATCACCGCCGTGAACGTATGTAAGAAGGAAATTGAAATTGAAATTTTTGAATGAAAAACTATTTGAAATGTTAAGGTTCCAGTCAGGAATGGCATCTCCAATAACAAAGTTCCCTTCTTCGATAATATAATTTCCCTGGCTGTTTACTACGAAGTTACCGTCATCGTCTCTTTGAATACGGCTCCCGACAATGGATCCCAATGATTCACCTTCTATGGCAGCATTGGCAGCAAGCCCGTTAATACCGGCATATACCAGTAATTGAGCGTCGTTTTGTCCCAGATCATTCACGACCACTTCGTTGGTGGTCCAGTTGGTGTTAATGCTCCAGTTGAGTCCGCCTTCTTCAGATGAGCGGAAAATATCAACCCCCAGGTCAATTTCAAGACCGTTACTTTCAATTTCTCCAATATTGGTTTGTGTAAAGGTGAAACCTGTAGAGGCATCAAGGTCCTGATCTACGATAAGATCACGGGTAATACGTGTATAATAAGAAGCATCTAATGAGACTCTGTTTTTAAATAAACGGGATTCAATACCTATTTCAATTTCATCAAGTCTTTCCGGTTTCAGATCGGGATTTCCTAAAAAAGGATCGGTGGTATTAGATACTATGAAAGAACCTCCGTCATCTACCCATCTTTGTGTATCAAGACGCAAACGGGAAGCCACGGGATATCCGGTAGGAAAGTTGGCAGAGGTTCCATACCCGGCACGTATTTTCAGGTAGTTTACATAATCGTTATTCTTTAACGCATCGACAATGCTTGTGGGAATAAACGAGAAGCTGGCACTTGGGTAGAATATGGAACGATTATCCTGTGTTAAATTGGAAACCCAGTCATTCCTTCCGGCAAGGGTAAGGTAGAGCCATCGGTCATAATCAAAATCTACCTGCCCGTAAATACCGGTTATATTTCGTTCCTGGAAAAACTGTATTTCATCTTGTAACTGGAAGTTAAAGTGTCTGAACACGTCAAATACCTGTTGGCCTGCACTCCTTACACCATTTCTATCGAGTACTTCTCTACGGGTAGTAGCCCCCAGGTTGAAAGACATACCTACTTTATCTGACAGTTGATATTGTCCTGAAAGTATGAAGTTGTGATCCCAGATGGTATTGGTGTCATTCCAGGTCTGGTATATTCCACTTCGCAGGATCACATCATCAGAGACCCCTCCTTTATTCTGTTGGTTTATATTATTGGTACTACTCACATCTACTCCCAAACGATAAAGGATGTTTAGGTTGTCATTGATTTCATATTGAATGGTACCGTTACCAAAAATACGGTTGGTTATTTGTTGAACTTTAGCGTTAAAAACGGTCCATAACGGGTGTTGTATACTGTTATTTTGACGGTAGTAAACACTGGCTCCGGTGAGTGGGTTTTCATAGGGAAGTCCCATCACATCCACACTTCTGGGAGTAAAAAAGATATTTGAGAATACTGAAGAACCGGTACTCCCTTCAAAACTTCCCACTACTCCAAAAACAGCATTCCCATCACCGGCAGCTACCGGAGGAGATCTGAAATCGGTACGTGTATAGTTTAGGGTACCGTTAACACTGAATTTATTGTTTAGATCGGCTTTACCACCAATACCAAAAGTATTTCTTATTACTTTGTTTTCTGGTGTAAAACCTTCATCATCCAGGTGGCTAAAGTTAATATTGAAGGCATACCTGCCGTCATCGGAAGCACCTCTGTAGTTAATAGCGGTTGTTTTTGCCACTCCGGTACGGAAGAAATCTTCGACACTGTTATAAGGTCTCCATTCGTAGCGAACTCCGTCAAATTCAGGAAATGCCTGAGGAATACCGGTAGATGCGGCAGCGGTTGAATAAGGGTGAGGTAAGGTGCCATTCTCATCAAATGAGGCGCTGTTTCCCCATCCGGCAATACCATCTCTTTGAAAACTGGGCCCCCAGTTACTAAAAAACCAACCGAAAGACTGATCAAAACCGTTCCCGTATTCATTTTGATAATCAGGCATAGAAGCGATTTCATTGAAGAAAAGCGAGGAGGTAACGGTTACTTCACTTTTTTTGCGTGAAGCTCCGGCCGCACCGTTTTTGGTAGTGATGAGAATCACCCCGTTTCTACCGGCTGTTCCATACAGGGTGGCCGCCGCCAGACCTTTTAACACGTTAATGGTTTCAATGTTATTGGGGTCCAGATCAAAAAAACGACTGGAACCTAAATTACCATTAAGGAAATCATTCCCTGCGTTATCATCACCATCGGCTGCACCTGCGGTGTTGGTATCACTATTAAAAGGTACACCATCTACAATAAACAGCGGTTGGTTACCACCGCTAAAAGAGCTAAGCCCTCTAATAATAATGTTGGTACCCGACCCCGAAATACCACTTTGTGCGGTGATTTGAATACCAGAAGCTTTACCGGTTAATACTCTACCAAGATCTCCCTCGGCCCGTTGCTCCAACTGATCGGCTTTTACCTCAGACACTGCATACCCCAGTGCCTGCTTTTCTCTTTTGATACCCTGGGCGGTCACGATGACCTCTTCAAGTGCCTGGGCATCTTCTTCCATTTGTACATTAATGGTATTGGAGGAACCAACGACTCTTTCTGCAGCTTTTTGGCCCACGTAGGTAAATAGAAGTGTTTGCCCTACTGAAGCCTGAATGGTATAATTACCATCAAAGTCTGTTTGAGTACCATTGGTAGTTCCCTTTACGATAATATTTACCCCCGGTAAAGGAACGCCTGCTTGGTCAGTAACCGTACCTGAGATAGTCTTTTCTTGCGCAAAGGAAACATGCACAATTAATAACGCCAGAAAAAGCGTTAGTAATCCACTAAACTTTGTTCTCATTTTTTAAATTATTTGAATTAGCTATGACCAAAAGTCATAAATTCAAGTTAAAATTCCAATTTTTTTGTGAAGAAAAAGTTAAATGGATTGAGAATTCATAATGATTCAAAAAAAACATTAATAAAATGATAATACAATAAAGGCCTGATTTTTACACATAAGATAGTGTTATATACATACTTAACTGTTTAAAAATGTAGATTTTACAATTAAACTTTAAGGTTTTTTCGTGTTAATAATTTATTAGTTAAAACGGAAAAACAAGAAAGAAATCTTTTTGGTAATGAAAAATGGGTTTTCTGAAAAATGAGGAAGAAGGGTGTTTTTTTTCAATAAAAAATGCTTTTTTTTGTATGCATATATCTTAATTGAGTGCTGTCTTTTTTTCTGTTTGAAATCAAAATGGAAGCCCACTGCTTTAAGCATCGTTTTTTATAATATTAATAGTCGTTGAAAATTAATCTCTTATGGTTTGAATAGTTTAAAAATATTTCTACCTTTGCAACCCTCAAAAACGAGGGTTTTTTATATTTATATTAACTGTAAAGTAATTTATGCCAACAATTTCACAATTAGTACGAAAAGGAAGAGCCAAGATTACCAAGAAGAGTAAATCGGCTGCTTTGGATTCGTGTCCTCAAAGAAGAGGTGTTTGTACGCGTGTTTACACTACTACTCCTAAGAAACCAAATTCGGCCATGCGTAAAGTGGCCAGGGTACGTCTTACGAATGGTAATGAGGTTAATGCGTACATACCCGGAGAAGGCCACAATCTGCAAGAGCACTCGATAGTATTGGTTAGAGGCGGAAGGGTTAAGGATTTACCCGGAGTTAGATACCACATTGTTCGTGGTGCGTTGGATACAGCCGGTGTTGCCGGCAGAACTCAGCGCAGATCTAAATACGGAGCTAAACGCCCTAAAGACAAAAAGTAATACAAACTTTTAACGAAAAGAAATGAGAAAAAGACAGGCTAAAAAAAGACCTCTGTTGCCAGATCCCAGGTTTAATGACCAATTAGTGACCAGGTTTGTGAATAACCTTATGTGGGATGGTAAGAAGTCTGTAGCGTTCAAAGTATTTTACGATGCTATTGACATTGTAGATGAAAAGAAGAACAACGAAGAAAAAACGGCCCTTGAATTGTGGAAAGATGCATTATCTAATGTAATGCCTCATGTAGAAGTGCGAAGCCGAAGAGTTGGGGGGGCAACCTTTCAGATCCCTATGCAAATACGACCAGATCGTAAAGTTTCTATGGCTATGAAATGGTTAATAGGGTATGCCAGAAAGCGAAATGAAAAGTCCATGTCGCAAAAACTTGCGGCCGAAATTCTTGCTGCTGCCAAAGAAGAAGGAGCGGCAGTTAAGAAACGAGTAGATACTCATAAAATGGCTGAGGCAAACAAAGCATTCTCTCACTTTAGATTTTAAAATTCCTTATAGAATTAAACAAAAATGTCAAGAGATTTAAAATTTACTAGAAATATAGGTATTGCTGCGCATATTGATGCAGGTAAGACCACTACTACCGAGCGTATTTTATTTTACACCGGAGTGAGTCATAAAATAGGAGAGGTGCATGATGGTGCAGCTACTATGGACTGGATGGAGCAGGAGCAGGAGCGTGGTATTACTATTACTTCCGCTGCTACTACTTGTACATGGAATTTCCCAACGCAACAAGGGCAATTGACCAAGGAATCAAATCCTTATCATTTTAATATAATAGATACTCCCGGCCACGTAGATTTTACTGTGGAGGTAAATCGCTCTTTGAGGGTTTTAGATGGCTTGGTGTTCTTGTTTAGTGCGGTTGACGGGGTAGAGCCTCAGTCAGAAACTAACTGGAGGCTTGCAGATAATTACAAAGTACCTCGTATGGGCTTTGTAAATAAAATGGACCGCCAGGGAGCAAACTTCCTTAATGTTTGTAAGCAGGTAAGGGAGATGCTTAAATCTAATGCAGTACCTATTGTTTTACCTATAGGTGATGAGGCAGATTTTAAAGGGATCGTAGATCTTATTAAGAATAGAGCCATTGTATGGCACGATGATAACTTTGGTTCTACTTATGATATAGTCGATATTCCTGAAGATATGACTGATGAGGTGAAGGAGTATCGCGCTGCACTTATTGAAGCGGTAGCAGAATATGATGAGGCACTTATGGAGAAATTCTTCGAAGACGAAGAGTCTATTACCGAAGATGAGATCCACAAGGCGCTTCGTGCAGCCGTTATGGATATGAGTATCATTCCTATGGTGTGTGGTTCTTCTTTTAAAAATAAAGGAGTTCAGTTTCTTTTAGATGCTGTTTGCCGTTATTTGCCTTCGCCTATTGACAAAGATGCTATTGTAGGAATCAATCCGGATACAGAGGAAGAAGTTTCCAGAAAACCCGATCCTAAGGAGCCTTTTAGCGCACTTGCTTTTAAGATTGCTACAGACCCTTATGTAGGGCGTCTTGCATTTTTTAGAGCGTATTCAGGTAGGCTGGATGCCGGTTCATATGTGCTGAATACACGCTCCGGAAATAAAGAGAGAATTTCACGTATTTACCAAATGCATGCCAATAAACAAAACGCCATTGAGTATATTGAGGCGGGAGATATAGGCGCAGCGGTTGGTTTTAAAGATATTAAAACAGGTGATACCCTTTCTAATGAAAAACATCCTATTGTTTTAGAAAGTATGGTATTCCCCGATCCGGTTATTGGTATTGCGGTAGAGCCCAAAACCAAAGCTGATGTTGATAAGCTGGGTATGGCACTCGGAAAGCTTGCCGAAGAAGATCCTACTTTTCAGGTGAAAACCGATGAAGCTTCCGGGCAAACCATTATATCTGGTATGGGAGAACTTCACTTGGATATTATTGTAGACCGACTGCGAAGAGAATTTAAAGTAGAAGTAAGTCAGGGACAGCCTCAGGTAGAATACAAAGAGGCAATTACAGCTTCGGCAGATCACCGTGAAGTTTACAAAAAACAGACCGGTGGCCGTGGTAAATTCGCAGATATTGTATTTACTATGGAGCCTGCTGAAGAAGGTAAATCAGGTCTTGAGTTCAAAAACGAAATCAAAGGAGGTAATATACCAAGAGAATATATTCCTTCTGTTGAAAAAGGCTTTAAAGAGGCTATGAAAAATGGTCCTTTAGCTGGTTTTGAAATGGATTCTATGAAAATTGTTCTTAAGGATGGTTCTTTCCACCCTGTGGATTCTGATTCACTTTCTTTTGAACTGGCAGCCAAAATAGGTTATAAAGCAGCAGCAAAAGCAGCCCGCGCTGTTCTTATGGAGCCTATCATGAAGCTGGAAGTACTAACTCCAGAAGAAAACATGGGGGATATTGTAGGTGATCTTAACAGAAGACGGGGGCAGGTTAATAATATGGATGACCGGGCCGGATCTAAAGTGATTAAGGCAGAAGTGCCTCTTTCTGAAATGTTTGGATACGTTACTTCCCTAAGAACACTTTCTTCCGGTAGAGCAACTTCTGTTATGGAATTTTCGCATTATGCTGAAACTCCTTCTAACATCGCAGAAGAAGTTATTAAAGCAACTAAAGGAGTAACCGCCTAATACTATTGAAAATGAGTCAGAAAATCAGAATAAAACTGAAATCATACGATCACAGCCTGGTAGATAAATCTGCAGAGAAGATCGTTAAAACGGTAAAAACTACCGGAGCAGTAGTAACGGGTCCGATTCCGTTACCAACACACAAGAAAATATTTACGGTATTGCGTTCACCGCACGTAAATAAAAAATCAAGAGAACAGTTTCAGTTAAGCTCTTATAAAAGACTTCTGGATATTTACAGTTCTTCTTCTAAGACCATTGATGCGCTTATGAAACTGGAATTGCCCAGCGGAGTAGAAGTGGAGATTAAAGTGTGATATCGTAAAGAATAAAAAGATTCAGGATCGATGGTCGTATTGATCCTGAATTCTTATGAATAATAACTATTTATTTAATATTTAATTTATGTCTGGGTTAATAGGTAAAAAAGTAGGCATGACCAGTATTTTTGACGAGAACGGGAAAAATGTTCCCTGTACCGTTATTGAAGCTGGTCCATGTGTAGTTACCCAAGTCAGAACCGAAGAAGTTGATGGGTACAATGCTCTGCAACTTGGTTTCGATGACAAGGCAGAAAAGCGTGCTAATAAGTCCGAAATGGGACATTTTAAGAAAGCAGGCGTATCTCCCAAGAAAAAAGTTGTTGAATTCCAGGGTTTTGAAGGTGATTACAAGTTAGGTGATACCGTTATGGTAGATCACTTTATAGAAGGAGAATTTGTTGATGTATCAGGTACATCAAAAGGAAAAGGGTTTCAGGGAGTTGTTAAAAGACACGGTTTTGGAGGAGTTGGTCAGGCCACGCATGGTCAGCACAACCGTCTCAGAGCTCCGGGATCTATTGGAGCGTCTTCATATCCTTCCAGAGTATTCAAAGGAATGCGTATGGCAGGAAGAATGGGCGGTGAGAAAGTAACAGTTCAAAACTTAAGAGTATTGAAAGTAGTTCCTGAAAAGAACCTTATTGTAGTAAAAGGTTGTGTTCCGGGACACAAAAATGCTTATGTAATCATTCAGAAGTAATGGAATTATCAGTATTAGATATAAACGGAAAAGAAACCGGTAGAAAAGTAACGCTTTCTGATGAGGTTTTCGGTATAGACCCCAACACGCATGCTGTTTATCTTGATGTAAACCAATACCTGGCCAATCAACGCCAAGGTACGCATAAAGCTAAAGAGCGTGCTGAAATTGCAGGGAGTACCCGTAAGATAAAGAAGCAAAAAGGAACAGGTACTGCCAGAGCCGGTAGTATAAAGAATCCTCTTTTTGTTGGTGGAGGTAGAGTTTTCGGGCCACGTCCTAGAAGCTATTCAAAAAGTCTTAATAAAAATGTAAAGAAAATTGCTCGAAAATCGGCTCTTAGTATAAAGGCCAAAGAGCAATCTATAGTGATACTTGAAGACTTTAGTTTTGAAGCTCCCAAGACCAAAGATTTTGTCAATGTTTTGAAAGCGTTGGGATTAGAAAATAAAAAATCTTTGTTTGTGTTGGGCGATTCAAATAATAATGTATATTTGTCGTCACGCAATTTAAAGACCTCTGAGGTTGTAACTAGCTCAGAATTAAGTACTTACAAAATAGTTAATGCAAATAATTTAGTGTTTGTAGAGGGTGCTTTAGAAGGAATTGAATCGAATTTAACTAAATAAGAAGCCAAATGAGTGTGTTAATAAAACCCATTATTACGGAGAAAATGACCGCTGAAAGCGAAGCGTACAATCGCTATGGTTTCATTGTAGATTCAAAAGCAAATAAGCTGGAGATTAAAGATGCCGTTGAGTCGGCTTATGGCGTATCTGTCGAAAAGGTAAGAACCATGAATTATGGTCCTTCCAGAAAAACCCGCTACACGAAAACCGGTATCCAACATGGAAAAACCAGTGGTTTTAAGAAAGCCATTATTCAGGTAGCAGAAGGTGATGCCATTGATTTTTATAGTAATTTATAAACTGAAGACAACAAATGTCAGTTAGAAAATTAAAACCGATTACCCCGGGGCAGCGTTTTAGAGTAGTAAACGGATTTGACGCGATTACTACTGATAAGCCGGAGAAAAGCTTGCTTACTCCGTTAAAAAAGTCTGGGGGAAGAAACAGTCAAGGAAAGATGACCATGCGCTACAAAGGTGGTGGTCATAAAAGAAAGTACCGTATTGTTGATTTTAAGAGAAACAAAGTAGGTGTTGAAGCTACGGTAGATTCCATTCAATATGATCCTAACAGAACTGCCTTCATAGCATTAATAGTTTATGCAGATGGAGAAAAGAGTTATATCATTGCTCAGAACGGATTACAGGTAGGTCAAAAAGTAATTTCCGGGACCGGTTCGGCTCCGGAAATTGGAAATGCGATGCCTCTTAGTGAAGTGCCTCTTGGTACTATAATTTCTTGTATAGAGCTTCGCCCCGGTCAGGGAGCGGTAATGGCTCGTTCTGCAGGTGCCTTTGCTCAGTTAATGGCGAGAGAAGGTAAGTATGCAACTATTAAGCTTCCTTCCGGAGAAACCCGTATGATAATGTCAGATTGTCTGGCTACCATAGGGGCGGTGTCAAATTCAGATCACCAGTTAATTGTGTCTGGAAAAGCCGGTAGAAGCAGATGGTTGGGTAGAAGACCAAGAACCAGACCGGTAGCTATGAACCCTGTTGACCACCCAATGGGTGGTGGTGAAGGAAGAGCTTCCGGAGGACACCCAAGATCAAGAAAAGGTCTGCCTGCCAAAGGTTTCAGAACACGTTCTAAAACCAAAGCGAGTAATAAGTATATTGTAGAACGTAGAAAGAAATAAAAGTAGAAAAAGATGGCACGTTCATTAAAAAAAGGACCTTACGTTCACTATAGTCTTGAAAAAAAGGTTCAGCAAAACGTAGAATCCGGTAAAAAAGCAGTTATCAAAACCTGGTCTCGTGCTTCTATGATTACCCCGGATTTTGTAGGTCAAACCATTGCTGTTCACAATGGCCGCCAGTTTGTTCCGGTATATGTTACCGAGAACATGGTGGGGCATAAGTTAGGAGAATTTTCACCAACACGTTCTTTTAGAGGGCATGCTGGTGCAAAAAATAAAGGAAAAAAATAACAGGAAGCCATGGGAGTTCGTAAAAAAGAAAGAGCAGCGCAAATAAAAGAAGCCAAACGTAATGTGGCATTTGCAAAGTTAAATAACTGCCCTACTTCGCCTAGAAAAATGAGGCTTATGGCTGATTTGGTGAGAGGTGAGAAAGTAGAAAAGGCACTTGCTATTTTAAAATTTAGTCAAAAAGAAGCATCCCGAAAACTGGAAAAACTTCTTTTGTCTGCTATAGCTAACTGGCAGGCTAAAAATGAAGAAACCACTTTGGAAGAGGCAGATCTTTTTATTAAAGAGATCAAAGTAGATGGAGGCGCCATGTTGAAAAGACTGCGTCCTGCACCTCAGGGGAGAGCACACAGAATAAGAAAGCGCTCCAATCATGTTACACTTGTGCTTGGAGAATCTAATAATACACAAAGCTAAGATAGATAATGGGACAAAAAACAAATCCAATCGGAAATCGTCTGGGTATTATCAGAGGATGGGAGTCCAACTGGTACGGAGGTAATGACTACGGCGATAAACTTGCCGAAGACGATAAGATACGCAAGTATGTTCATGCGCGTCTATCAAAAGCTAGTGTTTCAAGAGTGATTATTGAGCGTACACTTAAGCTTGTAACCGTTACTATCACCACTGCAAGACCCGGTATTATTATTGGTAAAGGCGGCCAGGAGGTAGACAAGCTGAAAGAAGAGCTTAAAAAGATCACAGAGAAGGAGGTTCAGATCAACATCTTTGAAATTAAAAGACCCGAGTTAGATGCCAATCTTGTAGCAGCAAGCATTGCACGTCAAATTGAGAGTAGAATATCTTACCGACGTGCTATAAAAATGGCTATTGCTGCCGCTATGAGAATGAATGCCGAAGGAATTAAGGTTATGATCTCAGGACGTTTAAACGGTGCTGAAATGGCACGTTCGGAAACGTATAAAGACGGAAGAATTCCGTTATCCACTTTCAGGGCTGATATTGATTATGCATTAGCCGAAGCGCATACTACGTATGGAAGACTGGGAGTAAAGGTGTGGATCATGAAAGGCGAGGTTTACGGCAAAAGAGAATTATCTCCTCTGGTTGGTATGTCCAAAAAGCAAGGAGCTAAAAACACAGGAGCCGGAGCTAAAAAAGCCCGCCGAAGAAAGTAATTTTTTAAAGTAAAGAAAAATGTTACAGCCAAAAAGAACCAAATACCGTAAAATGCAGAAAGGCCGTATGAAAGGGGTTTCTCAAAGAGGGAACCAGCTTTCAAATGGTATGTTTGGTATTAAATCATTGGATTCGTCATTTATCACAGCTCGGCAAATTGAAGCAGCTCGTATTGCAGCTACCCGTTATATGAAAAGGGAAGGGCAATTATGGATAAAGATCTTCCCGGACAAGCCTATTACCAAGAAACCTCTCGAGGTACGTATGGGTAAAGGAAAAGGTGCGCCGGAATATTGGGCCGCTGTGGTAAAACCAGGCAGGATCATGTTTGAAGTTGGAGGGGTACCTTTAGATGTAGCCAAAGAGGCATTACGTCTGGCAGCTCAAAAACTTCCAGTAAAAACCAAGTTTGTCGTAGCTAGAGATTATGCTGCTTAACAAGTATTGATTTATGAGACAGTCAGAAATTATAGAATTATCTACTGCTGAGCTAGAAGAAAAGCTTGGTGAATTCAAAAAGAATTACGCAGACTTAAAAATGGCTCATGCCGTAACACCTCTTGAGAACCCTCTTCAACTTAGAAAAGTAAGAAGAACGGTAGCAAGACTGGCCACTGAGCTCACAAAGAGAGAATTACAATAATTCGATCCTGCTTACGATGGAAAAAAGAAATTTAAGAAAAGAAAGAATAGGTGTGGTAACCAGTAACAAAATGGAGAAGTCCATAGTTGTTGCCGAGGTTAAAAAAGTAAAACACCCTATGTACGGAAAGTTCGTGTTAAAAACTAAGAAATACGTTGCGCACGACGAAAAGAACGATTGCAACATTGGAGATACCGTAAGGATCATGGAAACACGTCCGCTCAGTAAATCCAAAAGTTGGAGATTAGTTGAAATCATTGAAAGAGCGAAGTAATTATGGTACAACAAGAATCAAGATTAAAAGTAGCTGACAACACCGGGGCCAAAGAAGTTTTGACTATCCGTGTTTTGGGAGGTACAAAAAGAAGATATGCCTCTGTAGGTGATAAAATCGTAGTTACTGTAAAAGATGCTACTCCTAACGGAAGTGTTAAAAAAGGGCAGGTTTCTACAGCAGTGGTGGTTCGTACCAAAAAGGAAGTAAGAAGACCAGATGGTTCTTATATCCGTTTCGACGATAATGCTTGTGTTCTTTTGAATGCAACCGGCGAGATGAGAGGAACTCGGGTTTTTGGTCCTGTGGCAAGAGAACTTCGCGATAAACAATTTATGAAGATCGTATCATTAGCACCTGAGGTGCTTTAAGACATTTTAAAATGGTAAAGCTAAAGATAAAATCAGGAGATACCGTTAAAGTAATTGCCGGAGACCACAAAGGGTCAGAAGGTAAGGTACTCAGGGTAGATCGTGAAAAGAACAAGGCTATCGTTGAAGGCGTAAACCTGGTGTCTAAACACACCAAGCCCAGTGCTCAAAATCCTCAGGGTGGTATTGTTCAGAAAGAAGCTCCTGTTCATATTTCAAACCTGTCGCTGTTAGACCCTAAGTCTAAAGAGCCTACCAGGGTTGGAATAGAGGAGAGAGATGGTAAAAAAGTGAGAATCGCTAAGAAATCTAACGAAGTAATATAGTTATGGCTTACATTCCAAGATTAAAGCAAGAGTACAAAGAAAGAGTAGTCGGTGCGCTTATGGAAGAGTTTGCATACAACAACGTAATGCAGGTTCCTAAGCTTCAAAAGATTGTGATAAGCCGTGGAGTAGGTGCAGCTGTAGCTGATAAAAAGTTAATAGACCACGCTGTGGAAGAATTAACTACTATATCCGGTCAAAAAGCAGTTTCTACAGTTTCAAAGAAAGACGTAGCATCTTTTAAGCTTCGAAAAGGTATGCCTATTGGCGCCAAAGTAACCCTTAGGGGTGAAAGAATGTATGAGTTTTTAGACAGGCTCATTACTTCGGCTTTGCCAAGGGTAAGAGATTTTGGCGGCATTAAAGCTACCGGATTTGACGGTAGAGGAAATTATAACCTCGGTGTTACCGAGCAGATTATTTTCCCTGAGATAAATATCGATAAAGTGAATAAGATCGCTGGTATGGATATTACATTTGTAACCAGTGCTGCTACAGATAAAGAAGCAAAATCATTACTAAGCGAATTAGGATTACCTTTTAAAAAGAATTAAAGTATGGCTAAAGAATCAATGAAAGCCCGTGAGGTAAAGAGGCAAAAACTGGTTGCAAAATATGCTGAAAAAAGAAAGGCTTTAAAAGAAGCCGGAGATTATGAGGCATTGCAAAAGCTCCCTAAAAATGCTTCGCCTGTACGTTTACACAACCGTTGTAAACTTACCGGAAGACCCAGAGGCTATATGCGTACATTCGGGATTTCTCGTGTAACATTCAGAGAAATGGCAAATCAGGGCCTTATCCCGGGTGTTAAAAAAGCAAGTTGGTAAAAGTTTAAAAGGATATTAAGATGTATACAGATCCTATAGCAGATTATTTAACAAGAATTAGAAACGCTAACAGCGCTGGCCACAGAGTGGTTGATATACCGGCTTCCAAGCTTAAAAAAGAGATCACCAAGATCCTTTTTGATCAGGGATATATCCTGAGCTATAAGTTTGAAGATAAGGAAGTACAGGGTAATATAAAAATTGCTCTTAAGTACGATAAACTTACCAAAGAGCCCGTAATACGAAAATTGCAGCGTATAAGTAAGCCCGGTCTTAGAAAATATACGGGTGCAGACAGCCTCCCAAGAGTACTTAACGGCCTGGGAATTGCCATAGTCTCTACTTCGCACGGAGTAATGACCAGCAAGCAGGCACGTGAAGAGAACGTGGGCGGTGAAGTATTATGTTACGTTTACTAAAAAATAAAGACAAAAAAAATGTCAAGAATAGGTAAAAGTCCAATAAATGTTCCTGAAGGTGTCACCGTTACGATCAATGACGGCCTGGTATCTGTAAAGGGAAAATTAGGAGAATTGACCCAGGATATTAAAGATATTCTTGTAAAACAGGAAGATGGAGTAGTAACACTGGAGACTACAAGTAACTCTAAAGCTCAAAGAGCAAAACAAGGTTTATACCGATCTCTTATCAATAACATGGTAGAAGGGGTTTCAAAAGGTTTTACCAAAGAGTTGGAACTCGTAGGGGTAGGATACAGGGCCAGCAATCAGGGTCAAAAACTAGATTTAGCTCTTGGTTTTTCCCATAATATTGTTTTTGAACTGGCTCCTGAGGTAAAAGTGGAAACTATATCTGAAAAAGGTAAGAACCCTATAATCAAATTAACTTCACATGACAAACAGTTAGTAGGTCATGTCGCGGCAAAGATCCGTTCTTTCCGTAAGCCGGAGCCTTACAAAGGTAAAGGAGTTAAGTTTGTGGGTGAACAATTAAGAAGAAAAGCAGGTAAATCAGCTTAATAATTAGCAAAATGGCATTATCAAAGACTGAAAGAAGACAACGCATTAAAAAGAGGATAAAAAAGGTGGTTAGCGGTACTCCCGCAAGACCGAGGCTTGCTGTTTTTAGAAGCAATAAAGAAATTTACGCCCAGATAGTTGATGATACTACCGGTACTACTCTCGCCGCTGCATCTTCTCGCGACAAAGACATTAATGCCTCTGAAGGTAACAAAACCGAAGTTGCCAACAGAGTAGGAAAAGCGATCGCAGATAAAGCACTTAAAGCTGGAATAGAAACTATTTCATTTGATAGAGGCGGATATCTGTATCACGGAAGAGTAAAATCATTGGCAGAAGGAGCCAGAGAAGGCGGACTTAAATTTTAAATAAGTTATGTATCAAAATTATAAAAACGTAGAACTTGTAAAACCAGGCGGCCTTGAACTTAAAGACAGGCTCGTTGGGGTACAAAGAGTTACTAAAGTTACTAAAGGAGGTAGAGCTTTTGGTTTTTCTGCTATTGTAGTAGTGGGAGATGAAAACGGCGTAGTAGGTCACGGACTTGGTAAATCAAAAGAAGTGGCAGAGGCTATTTCGAAAGCAGTAGAAGATGCTAAGAAAAACCTGGTTCGTATTCCTCTTGTTAAAGGTACAGTGCCGCATGAGCAAAAAGGTAAATACGGCGGTGCCCGTGTATATTTACAACCTGCATCTCACGGTACAGGAGTAATTGCAGGTGGAGCGGTAAGAGCCGTACTTGAAGCCGTGGGTGTACATGATGTACTCTCTAAGTCTCAGGGCTCTTCCAACCCTCATAATGTGGTAAAAGCTACTTTTGATGCCTTGTTGCGTTTAAGAGATGCCAAAACAATTGCTGCGCAAAGAGGTATATCTCTCGAAAAAGTATTTAATGGGTAATTACAAGGATATATAAGAAATGGGAAAGATTAAAGTTACGCAGGTAAAAAGTAAAATTAAGCGTCCCGAGGACCAAAAAAGAACACTCGAAGCACTTGGACTTAGAAAAATGGGACACAGTGTAGAGCATGATGCTACACCGTCAATCCTTGGAATGGTAAATAAAGTTAAACACCTGGTTTCAATAGAAGAAGCCTAGACAATACGCAGTGTAGTCATGGATTTAAGTAACTTACAACCTGCAGAAGGTTCAGTTCATAAAAAAGGAAAACGTTTAGGAAGAGGGCAGGGCTCCGGAAAAGGAGGTACTGCTGCCAGAGGACATAAAGGCGCAAAGTCACGTTCCGGATATTCCAAGAAAATTGGTTTTGAAGGTGGACAAATGCCACTTCAAAGACGTGTTCCCAAATTCGGTTTTAAGAATTTTAACCGAAAAGAGTACGTAGGCATTAACCTAAATAAACTTCAGGATATGGTAGATAACGGGATCGTGACAGATACCGTAGATATGGATGTTCTGGTTGCAAATGGTTTAGCCAAAAACAGTGACCTCGTGAAAATTCTGGGAGGTGGTGAAATAAAGTCAAAACTAAAAGTATCCGTACACAAATTTACTGCCAGTGCCAAAGAGGCTATTGAAGCGGCAGGGGGTGAAGCAGTAACTTTATAAGCTAACGAACCGACCATGAAGAAATTTATTGAGACACTTAACAATATCTGGAAAATTGAAGAGCTCAAGGGGCGAATTATCGTAACTCTTGGTCTCTTACTGGTGTATCGCTTTGGCGCACACGTAGTACTTCCCGGTATTGATTCGGTTCAGTTAAGCGAGCTCACAAATAGAACAGATGGAGGTGGCCTACTGGGTATTCTCAATGCATTTACAGGAGGAGCTTTTGCAAATGCTTCCGTTTTTGCTTTGGGGATCATGCCTTATATTTCAGCCTCTATTGTAGTGCAGCTTATGGGAATAGCGATTCCGTATTTGCAGAAACTTCAAAAAGAAGGAGAGAGTGGCCGTAAAACCATTAATCAGATTACCCGCTGGCTTACCATTGGGATCTGTTTAGTACAGGCACCCGCATACTTGTATGGATTGGAAGCTCTGGGAGTGCCTTCATCAGCCTTTTTAATGGGTAGGGACCTCGATTTTATGATCCCTGCCGTACTTATTCTGGTAACAGGTACCATCTTTGCGATGTGGTTAGGAGAGAAAATTACAGACAAAGGTATTGGTAACGGGATCTCATTACTAATTATGGTGGGTATTATTGCACAACTGCCCGTTTCTTTTGCTCAGGAATTTGTGTCCAGAGTTTCAGAAAACAATGGGGGGCTTATGCTTATACTCATAGAGATCATTATCTGGTTTGTTGTAATACTCGCTTGTGTTATGTTAGTAATGGCAACACGTCAGATACCGGTACAATACGCAAGGAGAACAGCTTCAGGCGGATATGAAAAAAATGTGTTTGGTTCAAGACAATATATTCCGTTAAAGCTTAATGCATCCGGAGTTATGCCTATCATCTTTGCACAAGCCATAATGTTTGTGCCAAGTGCGCTGGCCAGCCTCTCCGAATCAGAAACAGCACAGTCCATTCAGGCAGCTTTTGGAGATATCTTCGGTTTGTGGTACAATATTGTTTTTGCATTGTTAATTATCGTATTTACATATTTCTATACGGCTATTACAGTACCAACCAATAAAATGGCAGATGATCTTAAAAGAAGCGGAGGTTTTATTCCCGGAATACGTCCCGGCAAGGAAACGGCCGATTATCTGGATAAAATAATGTCACTTATAACCTTTCCCGGTTCTGTGTTCCTTGCTCTTATTGCCGTATTACCGGCAGTAGTAGTGAAAATAGTTGGAATACAACAAGGCTGGGCCCTGTTTTACGGAGGTACATCGCTCCTTATTATGGTAGGGGTGGCAATTGATACGATGCAACAGGTAAATTCATATCTGTTGAACAGACATTATGACGGGTTAATGAAAACCGGTAAAAACAGAAAAGTAGTTGCATAATTTATGGCAAAACAGGCTGCAATAGAACAAGACGGAACAATTATCGAAGCATTATCTAACGCTATGTTCAGGGTAGAACTTGAGAACGGACACGTAGTAACCGCTCACATATCTGGTAAAATGCGCATGCATTATATCAAGTTACTTCCCGGTGATAAGGTAAAGTTGGAGATGAGCCCGTATGACCTGACAAAAGCTAGAATAACATACAGATATTAAAGAGAAGTTAGATGAAAGTTAGAGCATCACTTAAAAAAAGAAGTCCCGAGTGCAAAATTGTGCGTCGTAAGGGGAGATTATACGTAATCAATAAAAAGAATCCTAGATTTAAACAAAGACAAGGATAAGTTATGGCAAGAATCGCAGGAGTAGATATTCCAAAGTATAAAAGAGGGGTTATTGCATTAACCTATATATTCGGTATTGGAAAAAGCAGAGCACAGCAAATACTTCAAACCGCTCAGGTAGATGAACACAAAAAAGTATCAGATTGGGATGACAATGAGATAGGTCGCATTCGTGATGCAGTTTCATCTTTTAAAATAGAAGGTGAGTTACGTTCTGAGATCCAGCTTAATATTAAGCGATTAATGGATATTGGTTGTTACAGAGGTATTCGTCACAGAATTGGCCTGCCTTTAAGGGGCCAGCGTACCAAAAACAACTCAAGAACTAGAAAAGGTAAGAGAAAAACAGTTGCCAATAAAAAGAAAGCAACTAAATAATACGTAGTACACAATGGCAAAGTCAAATACTAAAACTTCCAAAAAGCGTAAGGTAATAGTAGAATCTGTTGGTGAAGCTCATGTCTCTGCAACATTCAATAATATTATTATTTCCCTAACTAACAAAAAGGGAGATGTAATATCATGGTCATCTGCCGGGAAAATGGGATTTAGAGGTTCTAAGAAAAACACACCTTATGCTGCTCAGGTAGCGGCAGAAGATGCTGCGAAATCTGCACAGGAAGCCGGACTCAGAAAAGTGAAGGTCTATGTAAAAGGACCAGGTAACGGAAGAGAGTCTGCTATCAGGACAATCCATAATTCGGGAATTGAAGTAACAGAGATAATTGATGTTACTCCATTACCACATAATGGATGCAGACCTCCTAAAAGAAGAAGAGTATAATTTATTTACAACTTTTTAATATCAACAAAGGGTTCAATAAACGATTATCGAAGGATAAGCCTTAATTCATAATCAACCCGCATTAATTTTTATAATATGGCAAGATACAGAGGTCCAAAAACCAAAATCGCACGTAAGTTTGGTGAAGCGATTTTCGGGGACGACAAATCTTTTGAAAAAAGAAATTACCCTCCGGGACAGCACGGTAATAACAGAAGGAGAGGTAAAAAGTCAGAATATGCTGTCCAGTTAATGGAAAAGCAAAAAGCCAAGTACACCTACGGTATTCTTGAAAGACAATTCAAGAATATTTTTGAAAAAGCAAACAGAAGTAAAGGAGTTACCGGTGAGGTACTTCTTCAACTTTGTGAATCGCGTCTTGATAACGTAGTTTTTCGCTTGGGAATATCTCCTTCCAGAAGAGGTGCCAGACAATTGGTATCACACAGACACATAACTGTAAACGGTGAAATCGTAAACATACCTTCTTTTACAGTAAAACCCGGAGATGTAATAGGAGTAAGAGAAAAAT
Organism: Ascidiimonas aurantiaca; assembly: GCF_037646345.1. Taxonomy (NCBI): domain Bacteria; kingdom Pseudomonadati; phylum Bacteroidota; class Flavobacteriia; order Flavobacteriales; family Flavobacteriaceae; genus Ascidiimonas; species Ascidiimonas aurantiaca. The sequence goes on from NZ_JBBEWR010000002.1 coordinate 139,000, forward strand.
CAAAATCTCTTGAAGTAATTGAAAACTCTCTGGCAGCTAACAGTGCTGTATATGAGTGGATAAGCTGGAACGAGGATAAAAAAGAAGGAATATTTGTTACTGTTCCCGAAAGGATCCAGATTCCTGAAAATATAAAAGAACAGTTAATCGTCGAGTTATACTCTAAATAATAATCAGACAGCAGTCCTATTATGGCAATATTTAATTTTCAGAAGCCCGATAAAGTAATAATGATCGATTCATCCGATTTCGAAGGGAAATTTGAATTTCGCCCTTTGGAGCCCGGATACGGTTTAACCATCGGTAACGCGCTTCGCAGAGTGCTTCTTTCTTCACTTGAAGGCTTTGCAATCACTTCTGTACGTATGGATAAAGTTGAGCATGAGTTCTCAACCATTGAAGGCGTGGTAGAAGATGTTACCGAGATCATACTGAACCTCAAGCAGGTACGCTTTAAAAGGCAAATAGATGATATAGATAACGAAACCGTTTCTATATCTGTAACAGGAAAAGAGCAACTTACTGCTGGTGATTTCCAAAAGTTTATTTCCGGATTTCAGGTGCTAAACCCCGATTTGGTAATCTGTAATATGGAACCCAGCGTTAACATAAGCATGGAAATTACTATAGAGAAAGGGAGAGGGTATGTTCCTGCAGAAGAGAACAAGAAAACCAACGCTCCACTTGGAACTATAGCTACCGATGCTATCTTTACACCTATTAAGAACGTAAAATACAGCATCGAAAATTACAGGGTTGAGCAAAAAACTGACTACGAAAAGTTGGTTTTTGAAATTGTTTCCGACGGTTCTATACATCCTAAGGATGCTCTAACAGAAGCGGCTAAAACCCTTATTCATCATTTCATGTTGTTTTCTGACGAGCGTATTACATTGGAAGCCGATGAGATCGCACAGACAGAAACTTATGATGAAGAATCTTTGCATATGCGACAGTTGCTTAAAACCAAACTGGTAGATATGGACCTTTCCGTACGAGCGCTCAACTGTCTTAAAGCAGCCGAAGTAGATACTCTGGGTGACCTGGTATCTTTTAACAAGAATGATCTGATGAAGTTCAGGAACTTTGGTAAAAAATCCTTGACCGAGCTCGAAGAACTCGTGAACGTTAAAGGGTTGAGCTTCGGAATGGATCTGTCAAAGTATAAATTAGATAAAGATTAACTCTTCTGAGTTGAATAGTTAGGAAAGATGAGACACGGAAAAAAAGTAAATCATTTAGGCAGGAAATCAGCACATAGAAAATCGATGCTGGCAAATATGGCCTGCTCACTTATAGAACACAAGCGTATTAATACTACCGTTGCAAAAGCGAAAGCGTTAAAACAATTTGTAGAGCCACTAGTTACCAAATCAAAAGAGGATACCACTCACAATAGACGTGTGGTTTTCTCAAGATTGAGGAACAAGTATGCAGTTGCAGAACTCTTTAGAGAGGTAGCCGCTAAAGTAGGAGATCGTCCCGGAGGATATACCAGGATCATCAAACTCGGTAACAGGCTAGGTGATAACGCAGAGATGGCCATGATAGAATTGGTTGATTATAACGAAATATATAACGCAGGTAAAACAACCAAAAAGAAATCTACTAGAAGGGGTCGTTCTAAAAATACAGAAACCGCTGAAAAGGTGGAAGAAACTACCGAAACAACGGCAAACACCGAAGCACCGGTGGAAGATAAAAAGGAATCACCTTCAGAAGATAAATAATCATGGTGATATACCATATAGTAAAAAGGATAGACTCTTTAGTTTATCCTTTTTTTTATGTTATTTTGTGAAACTTTACTAATACCGTATAGATAATCGCAATGAAATACGAATCGAAAAAAAAAGCCCTTATACTCTTAGCTGATGGAACCATTTTTTATGGAAAAGCAGTAGGGCGGGAAGGCAGCGCCTTCGGAGAAGTATGTTTCAATACGGGAATGACCGGTTACCAGGAGATCTTTACTGATCCCTCGTATTTTGGGCAGATAATGGTCACCACCAATGCCCATATTGGAAACTATGGAGTGAAAGATGAAGAAAACGAATCTGACGGGATAAAAATAGCCGGTCTGGTATGTAAAAACTTCAGCTATCACTATTCACGACCCGCAGCCGATGACAGCCTGCTTTCGTTTTTCGAAAAGCATAACCTTATGGCGATCTCAGATGTGGACACAAGAGCACTGGTGAGCTATATTAGAGATCACGGAGCTATGAATGCCGTAATTACTACCGAAGTTGATAAACTGGATGAGTTAAAGGAGCAACTCAGTAAAGTTCCCGACATGAAGGGACTGGAACTGGCATCCAAAGTATCTACCCAAAAGCCCTATTACTTTGGTAATGAAAACGCAACCTATCGCATTGCTGCTCTGGATATAGGTATTAAGAAAAATATTCTTCGCAACCTGGCTAATAGAGATGCATATGTAAAAGTATTTCCCTACAACACCAGTTTTGAAGAAATGCAAGAATGGGACCCGGACGGATATTTCCTTTCTAACGGCCCCGGTGACCCTGAGCCACTTAAAGAGGCACAGGAACTGGCTAAACAGATCATAGAAAGAAATTTACCGCTTTTTGGTATTTGTCTGGGGCATCAGGTTATTGCTCTGGCCAATGGCATTTCCACATATAAAATGCATCACGGTCACAGAGGTATTAACCACCCGGTTAAGAACCTGATGACCGGTAAGGGTGAGATCACTTCTCAAAATCACGGTTTTGCCATTAATCGTGAAGAAACCGAAAAACACCCGGATGTAGAAATTACACACGTACACCTAAATGACCATACCGTAGCCGGAATACGTTTAAAAAATAAAAACTGTTTTTCGGTACAATATCACCCGGAGGCGAGCCCCGGGCCACACGATGCTTCGTATTTATTTGATCAATTTATAGAAAACATTAAAAAACATAAACTAGAGACCGTATGAGCATTATCGTTAGCATTCATGCCAGACAAATTTTAGATTCACGGGGAAATCCTACCGTAGAAGTGGATGTATTGACAGAAAGCGGTATTCTGGGAAGAGCTGCCGTACCTTCAGGAGCATCTACCGGCGAACATGAAGCCGTAGAACTAAGAGACGGAGGGAATGCATATATGGGCAAAGGCGTTTCAGGAGCAGTAGATAACGTAAATAACCATATTGCAGCCAAACTAATTGGCATGTCTGTTTTTGAACAGAACCGCATAGACCATACCATGATAGCGCTGGATGGTACCCCTAATAAGTCCAAACTCGGGGCCAATGCTATTTTGGGAGTTTCCTTGGCAGTGGCCAAAGCAGCTTCTAATGAACTAGGGATGCCTTTGTATCGTTATGTGGGAGGCGTTAGTGCACATACACTTCCCGTTCCTATGATGAATATTATTAATGGGGGGTCTCACTCCGATGCACCTATTGCCTTTCAGGAATTTATGGTGATGCCCGTTAAAGCCAAAAACTTTACACATGCCATGCAAATGGGTACAGAGATATTTCATCATCTTAAAAAAGTATTACACAGCAGAGGGCTTAGTACCGCTGTTGGAGATGAAGGAGGCTTTGCCCCTAAACTGGAAGGGACAGAAGATGCTCTGGAAACCATTATAAAATCTATAGAAAATGCGGGTTATAAACCCGGAGATGAAGTAATGATTGCCCTGGATTGTGCATCTGCCGAATTTTACAAAGACGGGAAATACGATTACACCATTTTTGAAGGAGAAACAGGAGCCGTTCGCTCATCAAAAGAGCAGGCGCAATATCTGGCAGATCTTTCAGAACAGTATCCAATAATTTCTATTGAAGACGGTATGGATGAGAACGACTGGGAAGGCTGGAAACTGTTAACCGAAAAAGTGGGCAAAAAAGTACAACTCGTAGGAGATGACCTTTTTGTAACCAATGTAGTTCGTTTGTCAAAAGGTATTGACAATGGTATAGCCAATTCTATCCTTATCAAAGTAAATCAGATAGGTACCTTAACAGAAACCATTGCAGCCGTTAATATGGCCCATAATGCCGGTTATACCTCGGTAATGTCACATCGCTCGGGAGAAACAGAAGATACTACCATTGCAGACCTTGCAGTAGCTTTAAATACCGGACAAATTAAAACAGGTTCTGCCTCCCGCTCAGACCGTATGGCAAAGTATAATCAACTTTTAAGAATAGAAGAAGAGCTTGGAGAAGTAGCTTATTTTCCTCAAAAAAAGGCTTTCAAAGTTTCTTAAAAACGCAAAAGATCTTTCGATAAGCGGATACGGTAAAAAGTATCCGCTTTTTTATTGCATTTTAAACAAAAAACGTGGGGGCTTAACCCAATTTTAACACTTTATTCCTTAATTTCGCAACACTTACAAATACTAATAAAATCACTTCTTAAATGTCAGATACAGCTACCATAGAATACAAAGGAAATAAATACAAGTTTCCTGTAATAGAGGGTACCGAAAACGAATTGGCCATCGATATTAAAACACTACGGGCATCTACCGGAATGATCACTATTGATCCCGGTTATAAAAATACCGGATCATGTGAAAGTGCGGTTACGTTTCTCGATGGAGAAAAAGGTATTTTGCGTTATCGAGGCTACTCTATTGAAGAACTGGCTGAAAAAGCCGATTTCCTTGAAGTAGCGTATTTGTTAATTTTTGGGGAGCTGCCTACCAAAGAACAACTAGCCAGGTTTGATGCCGACATAAAAGCAGAATCTTATGTAGATGAAGATGTTAAAAAGATACTGGATGGTTTCCCCAAATCGGCGCACCCTATGGGAGTTTTGTCGTCACTTACCAGTGCCCTCATTGCGTTTAACCCCATTTCAGTGAATGTTTCTTCAGAAGAAGCCATGTATCGGGCCATTGTAAGGATCTTAGGAAAGTTTCCTGTATTAGTAGCATGGACCCTTCGCAAAAAAGAAGGCCTCGCTCTGGATTATGGAGATGACTCTCTTGGGTATGTAGAGAATGTGGTAAAGATGATGTTTAAAAAGCCCAATAGAGAATACAAGAAGAACCCGGTAGTTATTGAGGCTCTCGATAAGCTTTTAATATTACATGCAGATCATGAGCAAAACTGTTCTACATCTACCGTTCGTATTGTAGGTTCTTCGCATGCCGGATTATTTGCGTCCATATCTGCCGGTATCTCTGCCCTGTGGGGGCCATTGCACGGCGGAGCCAACCAGGCAGTAATAGAAATGTTAGAGGCCATACGTGAAGATGGTGGTGATACCAAAAAGTATATGGGGAAAGCAAAAGATAAGAACGATCCTTTCCGCCTTATGGGCTTTGGTCACAGAGTATATAAAAATTTCGATCCGCGTGCCCGTATAATCAAGAAAGCGGCCGATGAAGTACTGGGTGATCTGGGAATAGACGACCCTATATTAGATATTGCCAAAGCCCTGGAACAGGAAGCGTTGAATGACAACTATTTTGTAGACAGAAAACTTTATCCCAACGTAGATTTTTACTCTGGTATTATTTACCGGGCTCTGGGTATTCCAACAGATATGTTTACCGTAATGTTTGCTATGGGACGTTTACCGGGCTGGATCGCTCAATGGAGAGAAATGCGCCTTAAAAAGGAACCTATCGGGCGTCCGCGTCAGGTATATGTTGGTTACAACCAAAGAGAATTTAAACCTATCCAGGATAGATAGGATTATATAAAAAACCTGGTAAAAAGCAGTCTGTTCATATGGCTGCTTTTTTTATATTTGACCAAATAGTATGCTATGTTGAAGCTTAATATTAAAGATGAGACTTCCCGTTTAAGAGCCGTAGTATTGGGAACGGCGATGCAAAACGGGCCCACTCCAAAAGCAGAAGAGGCGTATGACCCTAAATCACTTGAGCACATTCTCGCCGGAACCTATCCTGTAGAAGCCGATATGGTTGCCGAAATGGAGGCTCTGAATGCTGTTTTCCAAAAATACAGTATAGAAGTGTACCGACCTAAGATTATTGCCGATTGTAACCAGATCTTTACACGTGATATTGCCTTCGTTATTGATGATTTTTTCTTTAAGTCTAATATTCTCCCGGATAGAGAACAGGAACTGGAAGCTATTCAGTACATAGTAGATATGGTAGAGAGTTCTAAAGTGATCAAACCTCCGGAAGAAGCACATGTAGAAGGAGGCGATGTTATGCTGTGGAACGATCATATTTTTGTGGGTACGTACAAAGGAAAAGATTATCCCGATCAAATCACAGCGAGAACCAATATGGAGGGGGTACATTTTCTACGAGAGTTTTTTCCGGATAAAACCGTTAAAGAGTTTGATCTGATTAAATCAAATACAGAAGCACGTGATAATGCTTTGCACCTGGATTGTTGTTTTCAACCCGTAGGTAAAAACAAGGCTATTATTTATAGGGAAGGGTTCAGAGACCCTGCAGATTATGACTATCTTCAATCGCTCTTTGGGAAAGAAAATTTATTTCACATTACCAGAGATGAGATGTACACTATGTTCTCTAATGTTTTTTCGGTTGCTCCAGACGTGGTGGTTTCTGAAAAACATTTCACCCGACTCAATACCTGGCTTCGGGAAAATGATTTTACTGTAGAAGAGGTGCCATATTCTGAAATAGCCAAACAAGAAGGGTTGTTGCGTTGTTCTACACTGCCCTTGATCCGTGATTAAAAAGTAAGGAGATATTTTATAAAACAGGATCATTTCACGATAGGAAATCGCTAATTTTGCCATCTACAAAATCCAAAATAAATAAGATACAACAATGAAACAGGTAACTAATACCATTCTTATGATTCGCCCTGCCAGTTTCAGAATGAACGAGCAAACAGCAGTCAATAATTACTTTCAGGAAGAACTGGATATCAAAAACAAAGAGATAGCAGTAAGAGCCAGAAAAGAATTTGATGATTTTGTGAAGCAGTTACGAACAGCAGGGATTACCGTAATTGTTGTAGAAGATTTGGAGAAACCAGATACACCCGATGCTGTTTTTCCCAATAACTGGATCTCCTTTCACGAAAATGGTTCTGTTGCCATCTATCCTATGTTTGCAGAAAACCGAAGAAAAGAAAGAAGAGAAGATATTCTGGATTTGCTGGAAGAAGAGGGTTTTGAAATTACCAATGTAGTTGATTATACAGATGCAGAAAACGAATCGGTTTTTTTGGAAGGAACCGGAAGTCTCCTACTGGATCGTATAAACCGTAAAGCCTATTGTGCCCTGTCTCCAAGAGCTGATGAAGAGCTGTTTATAGAATTTTGTGAAGATTTTGAATACACTCCCGTTATTTTTAATGCATTTCAATCAGCAAAAGGAGAACGATTACCTGTTTATCACACTAATGTAATGATGTGCCTGGGTGAGAACATGTGTGTAATTTGCCTGGATGCTATTGATGATAAAAAAGAACGTAAAAACGTCGTAAATCATCTTAAAGAAGATGGAAAGCAGATTATTGAAATAAGTGAATCGCAGATGCATCATTTTGCCGGTAATATGCTACAGGTTGTAAATAACGAAAATATCAAGTATATTGTAATGAGCAAGGCGGCTTACCTTAGCTTAAACGAGCAGCAGCGATCTGACCTTGAAAAACACGGGAAACTTTTGTACAGTGACCTTACCACCATAGAAACCTGTGGAGGTGGTAGTGCCCGATGTATGATGGCAGAGGTATTTCTTCCCAAAGTAAATTAAATGCTTTCAAAAAAAACAAAATACGGATTAAAGGCACTCGCATATCTCGCCAAAAAAGGCGCTAATCAACCAGTACTTATCTCAGAGATATCACAACAGGAACGTATTTCCAAAAAATTTTTAGAGGCCATTTTGCTTCAACTCAAAAAAAATGGCTTTCTGGGTTCAAAAATGGGAAAAGGAGGAGGATATTATCTTTTAAGAGATCCTGAGACCATTACCATTGCTTCAGTTTACAGAGTGCTCGAAGGGCCTATAGCCATGTTACCCTGTGTGAGTATAAATTACTACGAAAAATGTGACGACTGTATAAGTGAAGAAGAATGTGTACTCCATAAAATGATGTTAGAAGTTCGAGATAATACCTTGCAAGTGTATGAAAATAAGACAATTATGGATTTGGTTTTAAAAAAATAAAAAAAAATTATTAAATTATTCTACTAAATCGATAGACTAATAGTATATTTGAATTGAATAAAAGCAATAACAAGATTATGTTGATTGATTTATTTCGTTCAGAAAACCATAAACTCAATGCCGGCAGCCATCGTGTATCGGTACTTAAGGCACTTTCCTGGCGTATTATAGGTACATTAGATACGATGATCATATCGTACTTTCTTACCGGAGATATTAAAATAGCTTTTGGCATTGGAAGCATAGAGGTAATCTCAAAAATGATCCTGTATTATTTCCATGAGCGTGCGTGGACAAAATTCACCAAAAAATAACTCCTATGAACATTGAACAACTTAATAGAGAGTTCAAAGAAAAAAAACCGGTCGAGATCATTGAGGCTATGATAGCTTATGCTAAAAAGCCGTTGGTGACTACCAATTTCAGACCGTATGAAGTTGCTATTTTGCATGCATGTACAAAAGCAAAAGCAGATATTCCGGTTATCTGGTGCGATACGGGATATAATACTCCTCAAACCTATAAACATGCAGAGCGTTTAATAGCCCAATTACAGCTTAATATACATTTGTATGTGCCGTTGCGCACCGCTGCGCACAGAGATGCTACCATGGGAATACCGGGGGTAGATGCTCCTTTACATAAACAATTTACCTATGAAGTAAAACTGGAGCCTTTTCAAAGAGCGATGGAAATACATAAACCCGATGTCTGGTTTACCAATCTCCGAAAAGGTCAGACCGCGTTTAGAGATTCACTCGATATTGTGACCAGAGGAAATGACGGGGTAGTAAAAGTAAGCCCTTTTTTTTACTGGTCTGATGATGAATTAGACCTGTACTTAAACAAAAATAAACTGGAGAATGAATTCACTTATTACGATCCTACCAAAGTATTGGAAAACCGTGAATGTGGCCTCCATCTGGCAACCACAGAAGAAAACCACACATAAATGTAAAAAGTTATAGGAACTCAACAGAAAAAAATGGTGACTCCCAAAAGCAGCAATATCACAAAAACACATCTTCAGACACTTGAGGATGAAAGCATATATATACTCCGCGAAGTAGCGGCTCAATTTGAGAAGCCCGTATTATTATTTTCCGGAGGTAAAGACTCTATTACCCTGGCACATTTAGCCCGCAAAGCCTTTTATCCGGCGCGCATACCTTTTCCTTTCCTGCATATAGATACCGGGCACAATTTTCCTGAAACCATACGTTTTCGGGACCGTCTTATCGGGCAATTGGGTGTACAGCTCATTGTACGCTATGTTCAGGATTCAATAGATCAGAATAAAGTTAAAGAAGAGACCGGTAAATATGCCAGTCGTAATTCTCTGCAAACTGTAACCTTGCTGGATGCCATAGACGAATTTGGTTTTGATGCCTGCCTGGGAGGTGCCCGCAGAGATGAAGAAAAAAGCAGGGCTAAAGAACGCATTTTTTCCGTGCGGGATGATTTTGGACAGTGGGATGCCAAAAACCAGCGACCCGAACCTTTTCAAATACTCAACGGAAAAATAGATTTTGGACAGAACGTGAGAGCATTCCCCATTAGCAACTGGACCGAAGAAGATATATGGAAATACATACTTCAGGAAAACCTGGACCTTCCCGAGATCTACTTCGCACATGAACGAAAGCTTGTAAAACGTGACGGCTCATATCTGGCCCATTCCAATTATTTGAATATAGTAGATACAGATGAAATTGTTGTTGAAAAGGTACGCTTTCGTACTGTAGGGGATATGACCTGTACGGCCGCGGTACGTTCAACCGCTGGCAATATTGAAAAAATAATCGAAGAGAACAAAGCATCGGGCCATTCTGAAAGAGGAGCCAGGATCGACGATAAACGAAGCGAATCTGCCCTGGAGCAACGTAAGAAAGGGGGCTATTTTTAGGAATTATGGATATACTTAGAATTAGTACGGCAGGAAGTGTAGATGATGGTAAAAGTACCCTTATTGGGAGGCTATTGTTTGATAACCACGCACTCACTAAAGAACAACAAGAGCTTGTAAGGCAAAAAACCATTGAAAAAGGGATGTCTGATCTGGACTTTTCGGTAATTACTGATGGCCTCATAGCAGAAAGGGAACAGGGCATAACCATAGATGTTGCCCATATCTATTTTTCAACCGGACAACGCAAGTTTATTATTGCCGATAGCCCGGGGCACGTTGAATATACCAGAAACATGGTTACCGGCGCATCGAATGCAGAGATATCTATCATTCTCATTGATGCCCGTAAAGGGCTCCTGGAGCAGAGTTACCGACATTTTTTTATTAGCCAGTTGCTGCGTATGGAGAATGTGATCTTCTGTATCAATAAAATGGATCTGGTAGATTACAGCGAAGACATTTTTCTGAAAATAGCGGCTGATATCAAACATATGGTAGATAGTTCTCAATACCATATACCAGAGATACATATTATTCCCATAAGTTCTCTTAAAGGAGATAATGTAGTACATGCTTCCGGCAATACCCCCTGGTATCAGGGCGCTACACTCAACACATTGCTGCATACCATAAGTTCATCTTCTGCAGGTCTCAGAAGCTTTCGTATGGAAGTACAACAGGTACTTCACGTTCAGAATGATGAGTTTGCTGATTTTAGGGGAATTACAGGGCGCATTAATGAAGGTGAAATAGAAACAGGAGCATCTGTTAAGATCCTTCCATCGGGAAAAGAAGCAAAGATAAAAGAAATACGAAAGTTCGAATCTATTATGAAAAAGGCACAAAAAGGGGACTCTGTGGTCATAAGACTGGACCGTGATGTAGATGTTAGCAGAGGGGCTCTGTTGGTTAAACCGGGAGAAGAACCCGGGGAAGCCAGAACGGTTAATGCCACGGTAGTTTGGCTGGATGAAGAAGAGGGGCGTACCGGAAACAAATACCATATTCAGGCCGGAAGCCGCCTCAACCAGGCAAAACTTCAGCAAATCCAGTATATGGTGCCTCCCGAAAATCCGGGCCTGAAACTGGAAACATCAAAACTGGCCCTCAACGATATTGCTAAGATAGAACTACGGTTGGCAAGTCCTCTTTACCTCGATACCTTTACTGATAACAGAGCCAATGGCGTGTTTATCCTTATCAATGCACAGACCCATAATACCTGTGCAGTAGGTTTTGTAGAAAACTAATGATTTAAGAAAACAATTTTTTAAGAATTGTTTATTTATATGCTGTTTTTTGAATTTTTCTGAAAAGAGGACTGCAACTGCGCAGTCCTCTTTGTTTTAAGCCTTCTACGAATAAGCCCCGGAATTTGGTACGTATGCCTTCGGGACTATAATCCCCTTATAATATTACTATACACATCTTTAAACTGATAGCCTTCTGTAAAACGTTGTTTATTGAGTTTGTTATAGCTTACGAGCCCCCAAAGTAGAAACTCCATCATAAAATAACGATCGTTAGATGGGATATCGGGTTGAAATGTATTTACAAGTTCCCTCAGAGGTTTAACTTCATCCAGTATCTTTTTGTATTCTTCATCATTGAGGTCATCGTGCAGATCAATGTTATTTTCTTCAAAAAACCATTCGATCAAAGGCTGATATGGGCTGTTTTCATCTGGTTTTTCCAGTTTTTCAATTTTTGGAAAGTACAACGCGAACAGGGTTTTAACACTATCTTCTATCAAATTTAGCGCTACTGCATCGGCACCTTCCTGTTCGCCTTCATATACGAGTTCTACTTTCCCGGTTATGGAAGGGATCACTCCGGTAAAATCTCCCAAACGTACGGTGGTTTCTGCATCTCCGTTAAGTAGTGAGCGTCTCTCGGCAGTACTCATAAGATTCTCATAAGCAGTGATACTCATACGGGCACTTACACCGCTCTTTTCATCAATAAACTCACTTTCGCGTGCTTCAAAACTAATTTGCTCGAGCAAATCACCTGCTAACTGAGGGATGTGTATCTTTTTAATTTGTTCGGGATTGATGCCGGCTTCCTGGGCAGTGATCTTTTTGGCAACAGCAATATCATGCGGATAGTGTGTGAGTATCTGAGAACCGATTCGATCCTTTAAAGGGGTAACGATACTTCCTCTATTGGTATAATCCTCAGGATTGGCTGTAAAAACAAATTGAATATCTAAAGGCAGGCGTACTTTAAAGCCCCGTATTTGCACATCGCCTTCCTGCAGTATATTGAACAGGGCCACTTGTATCCTGGCTTGCAGATCAGGCAGCTCATTAATCACAAAAATACAGCGGTTGGCTCGCGGTATCATTCCAAAATGTATAACACGGTCATCTGCATAGGATAGTTTAAGGTTGGCAGCTTTAATAGGGTCAACATCACCAATAAGATCTGCTACGGTAACATCTGGCGTGGCCAGTTTTTCAAAAAATCGTTCCTCTCGGTGTATCCAGCTTATGGGCGCCTGGTCTCCTTTTTCTTCTATAAGGTCTCTTGCATATCGTGAAATGGGCAATAAAGGGTCATCATTAATTTCCGATCCGCTTATTACCGGTATCCACTCATCCAGGAGTCTTGTCATTAAACGTGCCAGTCTTGTTTTTGCCTGCCCGCGTAAGCCCAGTAAATTTATGTTATGACAGGACAAAATGGCTCTTTCAAGCTCTGGGACCACTGTGTTTTCATAACCATAAATGCCTTCAAAAATGTTTTCCCGGTTCTTTATTTTCTGTATAAGATTTTCCCTGAGTTCCTGTTTTATGCTTTTCGTCTGGTAGCCGGCTTCTCGCAATTGCCCCAGCGTCTTAATTGTTTTAAAGTTCATATAGCAATTTATCTTTCAATACTTTTAAAAATCTAATTTATCCCCGTATGCGTTTCCTTCGGTTTTGTTCATAATCTTCAAAGATCATTTCACCCAATCCCCGCAATCCGGTATAAAAAGCCTTTCCTCTGTTCGCTTCTGTAAAGTGTTTTACAAAACGTTTTAAATACGGGTCCTGGGCAATCATGAAGGTAGTAATTGGAATATGTAGTTTTCTGGCCATTCGTGCCATATCATAACATTTCCCTACAATATAGCTGTCCAGCCCGGCGCTATTCATATAATAAGAGCCGTCTTTTTCTCTAATACAACTGGGTTTGCCATCGGTGATCATGAAAATTTGTTTGTTAGTATTTCGCTTTCGCCTTAACATATCCATGGCCAGTTGTAGCCCTGCTACCGTATTTGTATGATAGGGCCCTACCTGAAGATAAGGAAGGTCCTTAATAGAAATGGGCCAGGCATCATTACCAAAAACCAGAATATCCAGCGTGTCTTTAGGATATCTTGTAGTAATCAATTCTGCCAGGGCCATAGCTACTTTTTTTGCCGGTGTTATTCTATCTTCTCCATAGAGGATCATACTATGACTTATATCGATCATAAGTACAGTACTCATTTGCGCCTTAAAACGGGTTTCTTCTACTACGAGGTCTTCTTCTGTGAGTTGAAAATTATCAATGCCGTGATTGGTTTGGGCATTTTTCAGGCTTTCTGTCATAGATATTTGTTCAATACTGTCTCCATAACGGTATTCACGATATTCACCTGCATGCTCATCTCCGGTGCCTGTGTAGGATGTTTTATGATTCCCGGCTTTGCTCCTTTTTAGTTTTCCAAATATCTGCTCCAGTGCCTGCTGCCTGATAGCTCTTTCAGTTTTGGCTGTAATAGCCATACTGCCCTGGCCATTAGTGTCGAGCTCCTCACGTAAATATCCTTTCTTCTTAAGATCCTCAATAAAATCGTCAAGTGTGTATTCTTCATTGGTAAGATGGTATTCCTCATCCAATTGCCGGAGCCAGTCCAGTGCCTCATCTACATCTCCTGATGTGTGGGTTATAAGCTCCTTAAAAATATCAAACAATTTATCAAAAGGAGCCTGATAAGGGGTTTCATATTTTTCAAATCTAAACCCTTTTCTATTATGCATTTTTTTCATGACCCTTAAAATTACCAAATTTTTAGATAGCGGTGCCAGCCTGCCGCACCTTATATCCTAAAAGTTTTGTTAATTAATACATAGCTAGGCAATCCTCCTGAGAGGTATTTGAAGTAATAATTATTATTAGTAACTTCACCAACATTCTGTATTTCTTAAATTGAAAATTCATGTCATTTTTTTTGAGAGGCATCTTTATAGTAACAGGTGCACTGCTTTTGGCATCGTGTAGCGCTGCCCGTATAGTTGATAAACCCGTAGTTTTTAATGAACAGCGAAAACAACTTACCCTGGAGTATCTTAAGGAGCGTTACCGGCTGGAACAGTCAGAACCGCAAATATTACCCAAAATGATTGTTTTGCATTGGACGGCTATTCCTGATCTCGAGAGGTCGTTTAAGGCATTTCGAGATCCTGTATTACCTAATTGGCGACCTGAGATTGCAGGCGCCGGTGCTTTGAATGTTTCTGCTCATTTTCTTATAGATCGTGATGGAACTATTTACCGGCTGGTACCGGAAGAGGTAATGGCACGGCATGTTATTGGACTCAACCATTGTGCCATAGGGGTCGAGAATGTAGGAGGTACTCAGGATACACCCTTAACAAAGGCACAGGTAAGAGCTAATATCAAGCTCATAAAATACCTCAAAAAAAAGTATCCCATAGACTATCTCATTGGTCATTATGAATATACTTTGTTTGAGGGGCACGAGCTCTGGCTGGAAACCAACGATGCCTATCGTACAGAAAAAACCGATCCCGGACCGGCTTTTATGAATGAAGTACGCAATGCCGTTAAACAATTGAATTTTAAACTCCTACCTCAAAAAAACACTCAAAATGGCAACTAAAAAAGGTTTTTTATACGGTATAGCTTCTTTATGCTTCACCTTGGCCTATGCGCAGGATTTTGAAGAAGATCTATACAATTCCTACGATCGTTTTAAAGAAAAGAGTCTTACTGAAAGAAGGTTTAAACATGTAGATTTACAACCTTTAATTGAGAATTTATCAGGACATGACCTTATAGATAAAAGCACTGTGGGATACTCTATAGAAGGCCGCAAACTTTCCCTTTTAAGCATGGGTAGTGGTACGGTTGATGTTTTTCTATGGTCGCAGATGCACGGTGATGAGCCCACGGCTACTGCTGCTGTTTTTGATATTCTTAATTATTTTACCGATACACAAAAAGATGCCCGAAAAACCCGAATGCTTGAAAACCTTCGTATTCACTTTTTGCCTATGCTCAATCCCGATGGGGCTGAGGTATATAAACGCCGTAATACACTGGGAATTGATGTTAATCGGGATGCCTTACGACTGCAGTCGCCTGAAGGAAGGACCCTAAAGCGTGTAAGAGATAGTTTAGAGGCCGATTTTGGTTTTAACCTGCATGACCAGAGTATTCATTACAATACTTCAAGAACCGCCAATACAGCCACTGTTTCTTTTTTGGCACCGGCCTATAATTATGAAAAATCGGTAAATAAGGTTAGAGGTGATGCCATGAAAATCATTGTTCATATGAATGAAGTATTGCAAAGGTATATACCGGGAAAAGTAGGAAGGTATAACGATGATTTTGAACCCAGGGCATTTGGCGATAATATCCAGAAATGGGGAACCAGCACCATACTTATTGAGTCAGGAGGGTATCCGGGCGATATAGAAAAGCAATACATCAGAAAGTTGAATTTTGTGTCGATCCTTTCGGCCTTAGATGCCATTGCATCTGGAGACTACTCACAAAAACCTTTGCCTGCCTATGAAGATATCCCGCATAATGACCGCAAATTATTTGACCTCAAGCTCACCGGGTTCACATATCCTATTCAAGATAAAACATATATACTTGATATAGGTATACACCATTCGGAAACACAGGATACAGAAACCCAAAAACTGTATTATAACGGAAGGGTATCTGACCAGGGGGATCTGTCCACCTTTTTCGGATATAAAGAAAAAGATATGAACGGTTATACATATGTACCTGCAAAAGTGTATCCTGAAAAGTTGGCAGATATGGGAGCATTGGGAAAACTTGATATAAAAAGCCTTCTTCAAAAAGGATATGCTTATTTGAAAATAGAGAATGTGCCTGAAGACCAAGTTTTTACCGATTTCCCTATGCATCTTGTTCCCGATGGCTTTGAGCCTTCATCGCTGTTAAACCCGGGAGTAAATGCTACTTTTTTCCTGGCTAAAAATAACAGTATTCACTATGCGGTGATCAATGGTTTTTTGATAGATGTGAATAATGTAGAGTCAAACAATGGAAACGGTCTCATCATCAGGTAAATTTTTACAACATTTATTGGCTAATTACACTTTGCGTCTGCACTTTCTCTGGTTGGTTTTTACTGCGGGAGTGTTTACTTCATCAGCTCAGGAGCTTTTAGGTGATACGGGTAATTTTCGGTTTTGGGAAACACAACTCACTGCGCAGGGGCAACCCCAAAAGGTATTTGTTCTGGAGATAGCCAAAACTGCTCTTAACGGGCACAATCTTACTCTGGCGTATGCCCGTGACTCTTTGGTCACTACAAGTATGATGGCAAAGAGCGCACAGGCTGTTGTTGCTATTAACGGAGGCTTTTTTAATGTAAACGAAGGATATCCCGTTACTTATACTGAAATTAACGGAATCCCTATAGGTTTTACAGAAAGTACGGAACAAAGGCAGCAGGAACCCGATTATTTTCTCAACGGATCGGTAATAGCAGATACTATGGGAAACTTAAAAATAGAAGCAGTTAAAACCGATAAATTCTATCAAAACTCCAAAGAAGAAAAACTTGTACTGGTAGCAGGCCCTTTGCTGGTAGCCAATTCTGTAACTACCGTACTGCCGGATATCGCCTTTGTAAATAAAAGGCACCCGCGAAGTTGTCTTTGCGAAAAGGAAAAGACATTTTATTTTATTGTGGTCGATGGAAGAAGTGAGGTATCTGTAGGGATGAGTTTAAGAGAGTTACAGCAATTCCTGGAGAAATTGGGATGCAAAAATGCACTCAATCTCGATGGAGGAGGTTCATCAACACTATGGGTTGATTTTCCTGAAAAAGAAGGTGTATTGAACCGACCCAGTGATGCAGCCGGGGAAAGGCCTGTACATAATGCATTAATACTGGTTCCTGAAAATCAATGACGCTTTCGTTGAAAGTCCATTAAAAAAATAAGGGTCATTACTACCATAAACAAAGCAAACGGCAGGGAAGTAATAATGAGTAGTTTTTGAAGCGCCTGAAGAACATCTGTATCGGGCCGGGCATTTCCAAGAATTAGAATGGCTACCGCAAACACTGCAATAAATACACTCCATATAAGCCGGTGCTTTCGCGAGGGTTTTTTACTTCCTTTATCGGTAAACATACTAAGTACGAATACTGCCGAATCTACAGAAGTTACCAGAAAACTAATAAGCAGGAAAATAGAAACGGCGTTTACCAGTCCCTGAAAGGGGTAATTTCTAAGAAATATAAAAAGGGAAGTGAATACATTGTCAAATTCACCTTTATAGGTTCCCCAGTTGTCAATGAGTTGAAAGGCAGATTCCCCAAAGACCGAAAACCAGAAAAAAGTACCTAATGAGGGGATGATCATTACACCCAGTAGTAAAGATCTAAGTGTGCGGCCGCGTGAAATACGTGCGATAAAAATACCGGTAAACGGGGCCCATGCCAGCCAGAAGGCCCAGTAATAGTAAGTCCAATCCGTTAAAAATGCCTTTCCCGGGTTAAAGGGACCGGCGGCTATGCTCAAAGGAATAAAATCTATAATATATTGATAAGTGGCTCTGCCAAACGATGTAATAACGGCGGTTATATTACTTTGAGTAAAAATAAAAGCCAGCAGAATAAGGGTTACCGCAATGTTAAGCCTGGATATTACTTTGATACCTTTATTAACACCGGCCCATACCGATAAAAAAGCTAAAAAGCAGATGAGGAGGGTAAGGAATATGGTGAACTTAATTCCAAAACCGGCATCAAACAAATGGTTAAGTCCCCCGTTAATTTGTGTAGTTCCTAAACCTATGGCCCCAATAAGCCCGAATACCGTAGTGATAACAGCGAGTATATCGATCCCGTTTTTGGCTATGGGAAGCCGGATACGGTTCTCTATGGCCGAACTTACCAGTACTTTTTTCTTATGAATAAAGATGTAGTACCCGATAATCATGGCAAAGAGTGCATAAAAAGCCCAGGGCGTAAACCCCCATTGGTAAAAGGTGTATTCAAGGGCAATAATGCGAGAAGGAACGTCACTTTGAAAAGGTGGATGATGTTTCATATACACAGGTTCCTGTACTGCCCTTAATAAAATGCCGGCTCCCATACCTGCACTGTATAGCATGGCTACCCAGGACCATAGGGAATGCTCCGGTTTTTCAGTTTTCCCCCCTAATCTTTTTCTACCCAGAGGAGAAAGTGCAACTCCCACAATAAAAAGTACACAAAACAGGCCCAACCACAGATAAAAATTACCAAACCAGTTACGTACCCATATAGAAACATTTTCTATAAGCTCATAATACGTTTCAGTAATAAAAAAAGAAGGAAGGGTAAAAATCAAAAGAATACCTAAGGAAAGGTATAACAAAACATTTTTTCGATATTTTTTTATAAAACTAATGGTTAGTGTTTTAGTAAAATCGGGCTGTATATTTATCGGGCATATACCTGTATTATTCCCTGATCATCTTTTGGAACAAAACAGTCGCATCGCTAAAGTAATAAAATTCACCGTCTTTTATGAAAAACAAAGCGACCGGGTTACGCAAAATATTGTTGTAAATACCTGTTTTTAGATTTTTGCAGCAAGTATAAAAGCATTAGTTTTGTGCCCTTTAAAAATAAGAGCTGTGTATTATATTTTGCATGGCATCAGATATTTACGAGACAATCTAACCCCATGCTATGAAAAAATATTTCAATTTATTTGACCTCACCCAAAAGGTACATTATAAAACTGAAATACTTTCAGGAATCACGGTAGCGCTGGCTTTGGTACCGGAAGCAGTAGCTTTTGCTTTAATAGCGGGTTTGTCTCCCTTAACCGGTTTGTACGCCGCTTTTGTAATGGGGCTGGTTACCTCAATTTTTGGTGGCAGGCCGGGAATGATCTCAGGGGCCACGGGAGCAGTAGCCGTAGTTTTGGTTACACTGGTGAAAAGTCATGGGGTAGAGTATGTATTTGCTACCGTTTTTCTGGCTGGTATATTGCAGGCAACCGCCGGGTTTTTAAAACTTGGAAAATTAATGCGTCTGGTGCCCCATCCGGTAATTTTCGGTTTTGTGAACGGGCTGGCTATCATCATTTTTATGGCGCAGTTGGAACAATTTCGTGATGCTTCGGGCAACTGGCTAACAGGCAGTGCGCTATATATAATGCTCGGTTTGGTATTGGTTACCATGTTCGTTATCTGGGGCCTTCCAAAGATCAGTAAGGCCGTTCCGGCATCATTGGTAGCAATACTCGCTATTTTTGCGCTGGTAACGGTATTGGGTATTGATACCAAAACAGTAGGGGATATAGCTTCTATAAAAGGAGGGTTCCCGCCATTTCATATTCCCCAGGTACCTTTTCATATAGAAACTTTGCAAATTATTTTCCCGTATGCCCTTATTGTAGCAGGAGTAGGGCTTATTGAGAGCCTCCTTACGCTCAATATTGTTGATGAGATAACAGAAACCAGAGGAAGAGGCAATAAAGAAGCCGTTGCGCAGGGTATGGCCAATATGCTTTCGGGCATATTTTCGGGTATGGGAGGGTGTGCTATGATAGGACAAAGCCTTATTAATATCTCAAATGGGGCAAGAGCACGCCTGTCTGGTATAGTAGCAGCCGTGATGTTGTTGATTTTTATCATGTTTGGTGCTGCCCTTATAGAACAATTGCCAATAGCAGCTCTTACCGGACTTATGATCATGGTGGCCATAGGTACTTTTGAGTGGGCTAGCATACGAACATTTACCCGTATGCCCAGATCAGATATTTTTGTCATGGTGCTCGTAACACTGGTAACCTTGTTTTTACACAATCTGGCACTGGCTGTTATTTTAGGTGTGGTTATTTCTGCTCTGGTATTTGCATGGGATAACGCTAAGCGAATACGGGCCAGAAAACGAACAGATGAAAATGGAACCAAATATTATGAGATATACGGGCCTTTATTTTTTGGTTCGATCAGTGCTTTTAATGAAAAGTTCGATATCGCAAATGATCCGGAGGAGGTAGTGATCGACTTTAAAGAAAGCCGGGTAGTAGATATGTCTGCGATAGAAGCCCTTAATAAAATTACAGAACGTTATCACAAGGTAGGTAAAACCATTCACCTTAAGCACCTGAGTCCGGATTGCCGAAAATTACTCAAAAATGCTGAAAAGATTATTGAAGTGAATGTATTAGAAGACCCTACTTACAAAGTAGTTGTTGACGATATTTAAATCGTAAGGATATAAAAAAGCGCCTTTTCAAAAAGGCGCTTTTCCAGGTCTTAATTTAACAAAAGGTTTAGTTTTAGGGTTGGTAATCATGAGAACCTTAAATACCTTTCGTCTGGTTGAAACCAGAGAAACTTTTTACCAGGAGAGTCCATGATAAGAAGATACCTGATCGTTCCATGATCTTCTCCACAACCACCATCCTGATAGTGTGTACCACCGGAGGTTGCGAATACCGAAAGCGGTACCTGTAAAGCGACCAAAAAGGAAGTTAAGAGAACGTCCTTCATAACAAATGTGCTGGCGAAGGCTTACATAAATGTTTCGCTCAAAAGGTTTGACTAATATAAGAGAAGACATTTGGTCATTGTTACCGGAACCTACCCAATGATTGCCCGTATTCCTTGCATTGAGTCTTCGTAAGGTGGTCATCTCGGTATTATAGTTAATATGCCGGTAGAAATAATAATCGCCTGTACCGGGCAAGAACCAGCTATTACAATTTCTGGCAGTTTGATCCGGGGTGCTGGCCAGATCTGCTGGCGCCTGTTGTTCTTTTATCAGGTAGTTGTCCAATTCTTCCTGTGTGTCAAAAACGGTAATATTGATCTCTGTTTTATTTTCTACAGGATCTTCAAAATACAATACTCCCGGACCTTTCTCATCACTGAATAATTGCTCTGCCTGACCTACATCTCCTTTGGTGTTTACTACCGTCTTTTCAATTTCATTTAAGGTGTAGATAACCTGAAATGTCTGGCCCTTGTAGGTGTAATTGTGGGTAATGTCAATAGCTTCCTGTGGTACCTCAAGTGTGGTTGAATTTACCGCTTCTGCAGAAGCTTCAATTTCGGGGTTAGTTACAGGTGATTCTTCTTGTTGGCAGCTTGTGGCTGCGACAAACATTAGCAAAACAGCTAACGACTTTAAATAACTCATTTTCATAGTTTTGATTTTTAGTGATTAATTTTAATTAAGTTAATTCTTACTATAAAAATAAGTTAAATATTATGTTTCAACAATTCTATTTTTGATTTTTTCGATGAGTTACCGATTAATCTTCCGCACCCTTATGAGCGGTTTGTTTCTAGGCAGGATCACCTATAAAAAGAGACGGTCTTTCTAGACCGTCTCTTTTTTACAAAGTGAGATTTTGTTTAATACTGCTGCTATTATAGTATGTTGAGGTTTGCCGCAAATGAGATGTTACGCCCCGGCGCAAATATACGCTGTTGTGCATCAGACCTGAAAGCTCTGTTCAAATGTTCAAAATAGGCCTCATCAAAGAGGTTTTGTACCTGTACAGAAATACGCAGGTTTTTGGTAAGCTCATATTGTACAGCTATATCCATGTTGGTAAATGAGGGAGTTTCCGGTTCTCCAAATTCAGGGGAAACCCTGTTCTGTTCTAATACATGGCGTAAGGTAAAGGAAGGTTTTAGTTTTCCTTTAAAATAATTGCCACTTAGCGTATAGCGAATGTCCAGAGGCGGTATTTCGGGTAGGGGTTCATCTCTTTCCAGATCTTCCCCAAGAGTGTAGGCACCACTGAGTTGATGCTGAAGACCTGCAAAGAGTTCCTGATTCCATGTGATCTCAAATCCGGTTTTAAACGCCTCATCAATGTTAATAAACTGGCGTACTCCCGGACTGTTTCCCAGGCGTGGTTCCAGATCAGGGTCAATTATAGATGAGATAAAGTCCTGCAGATACGCGGCAAATACGTTGAAGGTAATTTGTGTTTTATTCTTTTTGAGATGTAAAGTAATATCTGCCTGATTGTTTATTTCAGGGTCAAGCAAAGGGTTTCCCAACATTTCAAAGCGATCTTGTCCCACCGGGAAAAAGTTTATATAACGCTCGGTGATGCTTCCGCTTCGTTGTGCCCGGGATAACCATATACCTAATGAATATTCAGAATTAAAAGACTTTACGGCTCCTAAGCTTATACTGGGATTTATTTGTGTTTCGCCGGTATCTGAATAAATAGAGTTAAATTCAGATTGTTCATCATTTATTCTGGCATCATTCAGGTTTATTCTACCTGAAAGTATATATTGCCAGGTCTGGTTTTGAATACGGTACTCAGCAAACAGGCCACTTTTAAAAATACGGCTGTTCTGCCATGCATTGTCAAAAAATGTACTTCCTGCATTTGGGCCCATAAGAGGTGTTCGTGCTCGTACGCCTTCGGCTTTATCCAGGCGAACATCTGCTCCCACATATAAGGTTCTGTTTGAAAATGTCCATATTCCTTCAGTTCGTGCTCCATAAGTATGTGTTTTCGCATTTGTTTCGGCATCTGTCATCCTGGAAGCGGGATCTCTAAGGGTGTTGCTCATTAAGTGGTTTACAAAAGTGCCATAAACGGTACTGTTCCAGGAGGTAAGATGTTTATTGTTTATAGTAACGTCATGTCTTGCATTGAAAAGCCACGTGTCATCCTCTAACATGTCCATAGGCAGGGCGGGAAAATCTACATCTCTTGCCCTGTTGTAGGTAGTTGAAAAGGTGAGTTGTTGGTTTTCGGAAAGCTGCCAGCCCAGGTTAATACCAAAACTGCCTCTTGAAAAATTTGCGGGTACCTCTTCTCCGTTCCCGTCTTGGTAATCATCTCCGTTAGCATAAGATGCAAAAATCCCCATATCTGTTCTTTTTCCGGTAATATTGAATTGTCCTTCATTCCGGCTTACATTTCCGTTTGCATCATAGCCGGATGAGACCCTTCCGGTTAGGGTAATTTTTTCGGTAAACCAAGGTGTAACAGGTACAAAATTAATGGTAGCTCCTACTGCGTTACCGTATCGTAAGGCATGCGGCCCCTTTAATATTTCTACCCGTTGCATCATATTTACAGGGATCTGACTGCTCGGAGTGTCCATTCGGTTGGGGCAGGCCGCTATGGCAGACTGCGCTCCATTGATTACAATGTTGAGCTGGTCGTATTTAAAACCGCGTATTACCGGGTCAAATGCATAACTGCCACTTTTACGAATACTATTTATGGCCGGACTTTGGTTTAGCAGAGCACCGCCATCATGTTGCATCTTGTCCAGATAGCTTAGGTTTAATACCTCTTTTTCTCCTTTTTCAGGACGTATGGCAATAACCGTTACCGGTTGTAACTGGGTAGTGATAGGATATAAACGTATATCTCCACTTTTCAGGATCTCGGTGACCTCCTGTGGTTTAAGTTCTATACGGCCGTACTGTATATGCGAGATGATCAAAGAAGTATTTGCTCTAACTATAATTTCAATATGTCCTTTTTCATTGGAGACACCTTTTTGATCTCCATAAATAAAAGTGGCTCCGGTTACCTGGGTGCCGGAAGCAGCGTCTGTCAATTGTATTTTTTGTTGTGCATACAATAAAAACCCTGTACAACACAGAATTATTGAAAAAAGTATTTTCATGTTTAGTGTTTCTTTTTGTTATAGAAGCATCCATCGGGAAACTTTACTGTGTGTTCCCGTGAATGCCAGGCATTGGCAGTGGTCTTAAAAATTGTGCATGCCGAAGCCTCGATAAGTTTTGTTATGATAAATGCTTATAAACAAAAAGGAACTTAGGAGGAGGGTCAATCACTTCTGATAGTTCCATACCCGAAATGTCAAGATATAAGAAATTGGATTTAAGTACGCTGCTAAGTTTTAACAGACTTTCCAATTTTAGACAACCATTAAAAAAAAGTGGGACAAAAAGCTCAAAATTTATAGTGAAATCACCATTATTTGAATCGGCAGGTTGTTCTGTAGAAGTAAGTTTTTGGGCCAGATAGCATTTCCCGTCACAGTTAAGTTCCGGCTTTTCTTTATTCACACAAAAATTTTCTATGATGTAAACAATGTTGTAATGGTAATCGATCAGATTTACCAATAGTATTGTTGGCCTCAGAATAAGGGATAGCAGCAATACCAGAGAAAAGATTAATTTCATAAATTATAGAAACTTCTCATACAATAAAAGAGTGCTTTTGTAAAAGCAGGTCAAAAGTAAAACATTTTAGAAAGTGATGAAATGACCTTTATCATTCAATGAATTTAATACTAATGGGATAGAAACGGTTGGTGCAAAGTAATAGCAAGGCTTGAGAAGGTTGGTCTTTGGATATCAAATTCGTAAATTAAAGGTTCAAAAAATACAATATGAAGGTCGTAATTTTTATTTTATGCCTGGCAGGGACGGTGCAGAATACACTGGCACAGACACTTATGGATGAACAAAGGGAAAAAATGATACGTGAGCAGTTAGTAGCAAGAGGGATTACCAGCAATACTGTACTCAACGCTATGAGAGATGTTCCCAGGCATGTATTTGTACCGGAGAATGAGAGAGCCTCAGCATATACTGATGGGCCCTTGCCCATAGGAGAAAAGCAAACCATATCACAACCGTATATGGTGGCATACATAACACAGGCCTTGCAACTAAAACCAACCTACAGGGTACTCGAAATAGGTACAGGTTCGGGATATCAGGCAGCTGTACTTGCTGAGATCGTTGATAGTGTGTACACTATTGAAATTGTCAGGAAGCTTGGGATGGACGCCCGTTCAAGGCTGGATTCTCTGGGCTATTCTAATATTGAAGTGCAAATAGGCGATGGATACCACGGTTGGCCTGCAAATGCTCCTTTTGATGCCATAATGGTCACTGCCGGGGCCGAAAGTGTTCCTCCGGCACTCGTAGATCAATTAAAAGATGGTGGAAAAATGATTATTCCCGTAGGGCCACATCGCGGAGTACGAAAGCTTTTGCTAATCACTAAAAAGGGAAATAAAATAAAGACCAGGCATCTTATGAATGTACGTTTTGTCCCTTTTACAAGACATCAGTAATTCAAAAAAAATGGTCTAGTTCATCGTGTGGAAAAGACCCGATGCAATAATGAAGCATTTATAAGTGAAATAAAAACAGGGAACTTTGATGAATACCTGCTAAAACACCATACAGACCCTGTAAAACGATAATACGGAGGAATATACTTTTTTACGTTTTTAGCTTTTTGAAAGGCCCATTACGATGTATATTTTTTTAATTTGCCGGCGAATATAATTATCCGCTAACAAAAGCTTTGACAACACTAAAAACATATCTAAATAAACGCTACCCTTATTACTACAAAGGATCTGACCTTTTCGTAATTGCGGTCACGATAGCTGTACTAAGCTTTGTATTTACTTATTTTTTTGAACCTTTTGAAGTAAACAGAGCGGAGCATAAAATTAATTTTTTGTGGATATGCGTTATCCATTCGGTTACCCCTTTTGTTATCATGTTACTTTATTTTGGGATACGTAATGTTTTTGTTACCGAAGAAACTTCCTGGGTAATGGGAAAAGAGGTTCTTCACCTTATCATAGTGTTGCTTTTAATGGGTGTGGGGAGTTTTTTGGTTCGCGATATTATTTATACCAATCCCGATAACTGGTCCTTACGATATTTATTTGAGGAAATACGTAATACCTTCCTGGTAGGTATTCTCATTATAGGATTTTTTCTGCCGTTAAACCTGGAAAGGCTCATTCATAAATTTGAAAAAAGTGCATACCGTATAAAGCTTTCCGGAAAAAAGAAGATCACTAATGAACAGACCCAATCGGTTTTTGTAACTTCTCATATTCCTTCGGAAAGTTTCCAGTTGAATACAGACCAATTTCTTTTTGCCAAAGCAGACGGCAACTATGTTGAAGTGTTTACTCGGCAGGGATCAGATGTTACTAAACAGATCATTCGGTTAACTCTAAAAGAACTAAATCATCAACTGGAAGCATATCCTTTTGTTTTTCAAACGCACCGTTCTTATTTAATAAACCTAAACGCTATTGTTTCAGTATCAGGAAATGCTCAGGGGTACGATTTAGAACTTAGCAATTATTCGGGCCTTATTCCCGTGGCAAGGTCTCGTATCGGGAAATTCAACACCCTTCTTTCATAACAGGTTAAAAACAATGAGAAAACGTGGCATTTGCTATAGCCTCTTGTTACTCATCACATACTTTTGTCATTCATCACTTTGCATGTATTTACCTCTAAATATCCTATAGTTTTGCCTTGTAAATTTTAAACCAAAAAAATGCAAAGTGATCTGAGAAGATACGATATAGACTGGTGGCGGGTAATAGCAATATTGGCAGTGTATCTGCATCATATAGGAATGCCGTTTAATGGAGACGGTTTTCATATTATGAACGAAGAGTCCAGTAAACTGTTAGATGACCTCATGGTTTTTTTCGAGCAGTTTCGACTTCCCATGTTATTTCTTATTTCGGGTACGGGAACCGTATATGCATTTTCTAAACGAAACTGGATACAGTTTATAAAAGAACGCTCATACCGGTTATTGATCCCGTTGTTTTTTGGTATCTTGTTTATTGTGCCGCCACAAACCTTTTTTGAGAACAGAGAACAGTTTACATCCTATTTTAGTTTTTACAATGATCTTTTATCTCATATAGAAGTAAATCACTTGTGGTTTATAGGGAATTTGTTTTGGATGTCAGCAGCGTGTATCCCGATTATTTTATATCTGAGATCTTCAAGGTCAGATATCTTAAAAAAGTACTTAAGTTTCATGGCCACTAAGAAATACGGTATTCTCCTATGGGGTGTTTTACTCATTCTTATCAAGATACTATCAAAAAAATACTATCCCGGTGATTCCAAAAGTATCTTGAATTTATCTTCGACCTTGTATTTCGGGTATTATTTTATTGCAGGTATCGTATTTGCCTCTTCGGGAATACTCTGGCAATATTTGTTAAAGCACAGAAAAACCAATTTTTACCTGGCATTGATATGTTCAATGGTATTTTACACGTACTACTACCTTCCCGATGAGATCGTTTCACCATATTTATCCCTAACTACGCAATGGAACATCTGGTATGCAGTATCGGGTATTACCGGTTGGTCATGGATCATTACGGCATTGGGCTACGGGCAGGTATGGTTCAATAAAAGGAGTATGTTGCTTTCAAAAATGAACGAAGCTATATATCCTTTTTACATTTTACACCAAACGGTAATCGTACTGCTGGCATACTATCTGGTCCAATTAGATCTTTCTATAGGGGTGAAGATGTTATTGTTGTTAGCACTTTCTTTCCCTGTTATTGTTTTGATATACCGTTTTATAGTGTATCCTTTTCGTATCACAAGGGTCCTTTTTGGCATGAGATCAAAACCTAAAGTAAAAGAAACAGCACTCGCAGATGTTAATCCAACATAAAACCTAGCCATACTTATTGTACCACCAATGTAACCATTTTATCAGATACTGTTTTAACGGCAAGTGTATCTTTACTAATTAAAGAAGATATGTTCATTATGTAATCACAATGTGAGTGAAAGAGATCTTTTGGCATATACCCATTTACGGCTTTTAGAGTATCTCCAATTTTTAACGGAAAAGAGGGGGACGTTCGGTTAACTACCCAAAGTGAATCGTTTAGAATGCCAGGGATAAATGCTTTTGCTCTTTCAATATGTATTTCTTTGAAAGGTTGAAGAGTGATCTCCTGTTGGTCGTAATCTATTAAAACAATACAACTTTTAAGAAATTCATTACCTAACAGTGCTTTGCCGATAGCTGAGAATTCAACAGGCATGTTTTGAGAATATCCGCCAATGGAAACTTCCAGGTCTTTTATGGTGAGGGTATCTCGGTTACTGCCATAGATGCCCGAAGTTGACCGGTCAAATACAATTCGTTCATTCTTTGACGAGAAAGCTTTTTTAAATTTATCCGGTAGTACGAGCCCGCCGTTATAACCTACATCAAAAAGTATGTTTTCAACCGTTCGTCCTTCAATCTCTAAAGTAATTTTGGGTGTACCCGAAAGCGTTGGTTTCTCAAAAGGGATACTGTAAGCGGTTCGGTTCGGTACTTTGGGAAAAGGGGTGTCAGAAAAATATATTTGTTCGTTTTGATAATCAATTTTCCAGTGAGCCAGTTTAATCAAATTAGCGCCAATAATGCCGTGTGCCGCTACACATGGACTTGCAGAGGTTTTATCATATACCACCTTTCCGGCACCTATGTTGTAAAACGAGGTATTGCCCAGCCGAATAGAATCTATACGGGTTACTTCAATATCCCTGGTCACGCCTTGAGCAGTGGAATTTTTTTTTGTGGTAACTGTTGGCAACCCAAGTGTCTCGGCCAGATTGTTTTCAAGTTTACTGTTAAAAGCCCCGGTGTCAAAAATAAATTCCTTTTCAGTGGGGTCATCGTTTACATATGCTTTAATTACAATAATGTCCTTGCGTAATTCAAAAGGAATCACCTCCACAAATTCTTGTTTTCGTAATTCTCCGTTAGAAAGCAGCCGTACGTTGGCCATGTACGAGCAATTACTTAGTAATAAAGGAACAATTAAAATATAAAAAAGGCGTGTAGATCTCATTATTAAATTTTTTAAGAGGCTGTTGAACGATTAAATTTTTTTTCAGTTTTTTGAAGCCAATACACTATCGCAGGAATTCCAATAAGCGAAGGTAGTGCAAAAGCCAGATATGGGTTCATAAGGTCATAACGGGTTACTACGGTCGATAGAAATGCCGTGAATGTGGCAATATAGCCCCCCATCATATTACCAATATGTGACACGTACCAGTGATAAGGTTTCTTCGGTTTTTTAATAAAAGGCATGAGATTGGTGTAAGTAAGGTATAATCCGCCTAAACCAAAACCAAGAGACAACAAGGGACCGCCCAAATGTGCATTTGTTCGCCACAGATAAGTAATTCCCAAAATAACAAATAACAAATTGGCAAAACCGTTCAAAAACCCAGCCAGCCAGTCATACCACTGAGGGCGTTGGTTTTTATGCAGTTTTTTCAATTTCAAAATACGAATACCACAAAAAACACTGTAATAGCTTAAAAAAGCAATTAAAAACAAAAAACGATTGTATTTATAACTGGCAACCAGAATACCTGTGATAAAAACAAAAGTCATTGCCCAAAAATAGAAACGGCCAAAAGTGATATGGCGTGTACCACCTTTCTTTGACAAAATAGAAACCAACCCTGTGAAAAGTGCCACTGTTCCTGTTACAATATGAACATATAATATAAATTTAAAAAAGTTTTCCATAGTGGCGATGCCTGATTTGTTTTGGCAAATTTGGATATTTCTCCGCGAAAAACACCTTTAAAATCAGTGCTTTGGTATAAAAGGGACGTAAATGGTACAAACAGGAAGCCTGGTTTAACCGGCAGTTTTGAGGAAGTTTTGCAGGGCTTCGGTTTTTGCTCTCGATACCGGAATATCGATATCGCTATTTCGTACCGTTAATACTAGATTTCGTGCATTTCCCTGAACACTTATAATATGATCAACATTCACAATGTAACTTTTTTGACAATGAAAGAATGAGGAGGCAGGTAAAAATTCCAGTATAGATCTGAGGCTATTACGTATCAGTTTTTTTTGAATACTAAGAGTACCTGAACTGTAATACACCTCAATATAGTTTCCTTCCGATTTTAAGTAAATAAGCTCTTCAGGAAGTAGTTTAAGCTCTATTTTACCATTTTCACCCGGGATCAAAATATATTTTTCCTTTTGCTGTATAACCCCATTTTCTTTATTGTCATAGTTTTCTTTTCGCGCTTTAAGTTGTTTTGAAATAGAAACTGCCTGTTTTAACTTCTTTTTCTGATGCATAAACTGCTCAAAAAATACGAGAATACTAATAGGTATCACACTTATGGCCATCGTTTTAAGAAATACCTGAAAAAACAAAGAAATACCCGTTTCATTAGTAATACTGCTAACTAGTAAAAACATATAAGTGAGTAGAATAATTAAAAGTAAAGTGCCCCATATGAGGAGTATTTCTTTACCTAAAACCCAATTTTCCGGTTTTGACCATTTTGGAAAAAACCGTTGTATAAAAGTTACCATTAACCAGATACTGGAAGCTGCAATTACACTATTTATAAGAGCCAGCCAAACTCTGTGCTTCAGTGGTAATGTGTGATAACCAAAAGGAGAAAGCACCACTAAAACAAAAAAAGTAGCCACCCCTGTAATGAGAACACTGTTACGGTTAAAAATAAAAGGGTGTGGTCTTTTAAATAGCGCTTTTAAGTTCATGCCTGCAAAATACGTTTTTTTTAGAATGGGATCTTCAAGTGAACAGCTTACCTGCCCTATGTTCATGCTTAGAAATTATTATTTTAAAGCACCCTATTTTTCGGTTACTGGGTGTGGTGAGTACCGCTAATACCTTTGTGAAGTATAAAATTCTAAAAATACCTGAATTTGGGCAGGATAGAAGTTTTGTGTTACACACTACTTTAAGTCTCCAGAGTAGCATCTGCTTTTACTGCGCAGAGGCTTCTAACAGGTATGATAGAAAGCGCCTTATTGATCACTTAGTATAAAACATAAAAACCGAAGAAAACCGAAAGAGACTAAAGTTAAGAAACCGGGTTTCATATATGAAAAAGGAGATAAACCTTATGTTAATCTCCTTTTAGTTCTGAACCTTCTGCTTACAATTATATACCTTTTTTTCTTCTTTAAAAATACTGGGAAAGATATGGTTTACCATTATTTTTGTAAGTGAGGCTGTTTTTAACAATTAATTATTTATCAAAAATCAGCTCATGGGCACTTCTATAAGGAGTAACTCTGTAGCACTATCAGCTTTTATATCCAACTGGTTAATATCCCATACCCCAAATCCGTCTCTTCTATCTAAAGACTGATCATTAATGGTAACTTTGCCATCAATAACAAAGGCATAAACACCATTGTTTTGAGGGTCATTTAAATGATAGGTAAGTGATGTATCCTTTTCTAATGAGGTCATAGAGAACCAGGCATTTTGATGGATCCAGACACCTGCATCATCTGCATGAGGGGACAGTATTTGTTGTAATTTGTTTTTCCGGTCTTCAAGATTGAGAGTGATCTGATCATACCTGGGTTCCACACCCTTTTTGTCGGGGAAAACCCATATTTGAAGAAATTTTACGGGTTTGTCCTTATTAGCATTGTATTCACTGTGCATGATACCACTACCGGCGCTCATTACCTGAATATCTCCCTGTTTAATAACAGCGGTTGTACCCATACTGTCTTTATGTTCCAGATCGCCTTCCAGAGGAATGGAAATGATCTCCATATCCCTGTGAGGGTGGGTGCCGAATCCCTGCCCTTCGGAAACAGTATCATCATTAAGGACCCGTAACATCCCAAAGTTGTTTCGCTCGGGGTGGTGATAGTTAGCGAAGCTAAAGGTGTGTTTGGATTGTAACCATCCGTGATTTGCATTACCTCTTGTGTCTGCTTTGTGTACTACTGATTTCATTTTTTTTTCCTCCTTTTAAATTATGTATTACAATTTTTTAGGGCTTAAATATATCTTCTTTTGTCGGTTGTTTTTATAAAATCTTACAAAGACCAAATACATTGTAATTGTGTAAAATCTAAAACCAGCTAAGGTTTTACAGATTTCAAAACGTCTTTACGAAATGTAATTTGTCAATGATCAATACAACAATTTTCACCTTTACAACGACAATAGCGATGATTATAAAAATGTAGTGCGATGAGGCCTATTGCGGGAAGATAAATAATCCATTCCGGCAAATGCCATACCTCAAGTTTTTCATTTACTATCAGTAATGACAAAAAGAGCCATGCGTACCAAAAGGCATGTTTAATCCATTTGCTCGAAGTGACCCGGGCAGACCAATAAATAGCGAGAAAAGAAATGACAAGGAATATCAGATCTAAAGTGCCCCACCACCAAGTATGCGTTTCTTCTATTATAGAAGTACCGGTATATGCAACAAAAAGAAAGGGTGTAGCCAGGCAGTGCAAAAAACATAAACTGCTGGCAATGATACCAATAATATCTGACCTGGAAGAGAAGTTTAGCCAATTTACCATTATCTAATTATTCTTTAAGGGATTTATGATTTTAAAAAAATATATCATGCCAATGAAGCTTTAAAAGGGTATGCAAATATAAGTTAATTTCTACAAATGCAACTTGGTTGCATTTGTATTTTTTCTATTTTTGTCAAAACACCAGAATGGTCAAAACATCGAATCTTACGTATGCCTATGAAAATGGAAAGCAATTTGCTTTTCCGGATATTGATCTGGTCCCCGGAAAACACCTGTTAGTGATCGGTCGGTCTGGTGTAGGGAAGACCACCCTTTTATATCTCATGGCGGGACTTCTATCGCCCATAGATGGTACCGTATCTATTGCCGGGACTACTCTGAATTCCCTGCCTCGTAATAAAATGGATAAATTTAGGGGGGAGCATATAGGCCTTATTTTTCAACAGTATCACTTCATTAAATCGCTAAATGTTTCTGATAATCTTCGCTTAAGACAAAGTTTCCCTAAAAAGGAGAATGATAAAAAGAGAAGGCATGAGCTTGCCGAAAGATTAGGGCTTACCGAACATTATAATAAAAGGGTAACGGCATTAAGCCAGGGACAACAGCAACGCCTTTCTATTGCACTGGGCCTTATTCACAGGCCCAGGATCATTTTTGCAGATGAGCCTACTTCTAACCTGGACGATGTGAACTGCGTAAAAGTTATAGATCTGCTTAAGGAGGAAGCCGAAATATGTAAGAGCAGCCTGTTGATCATTACACATGACCTCAGAGTAATGTCCCATTTTCAAAACCGGGTCATGCTATGAAACTAAGCTATCTCGCATACAAAAACATGGTTTCCAAACCACTCAATCTGTTATTGAGCCTTATGTTATTGCTGTTAAGCGTATCACTGGTAACTTTTGTTTTACAGTTAAGTAAACAACTGGGAGGGCAACTCAACAGGAATATTGCTCCTTTTGATATGGTGGTAGGGGCAAAGGGAAGCCCCCTGCAACTGGTTTTATCTTCCGTACTTCACATAGATATGCCTACGGGGAATATTAAACTAAATGAGGTAGCCATGCTAAAAAAGCATCCTTTTATTGAAACCGCTATTCCCGTTTCTTATGGTGATAACTTTAAAGGTTTTCGTATTCTGGGCACAGAAACCCGGTACCTTGATCAATATAACGCCCGCTTATTTGAAGGGGCACTGTTCGAGAAGTCATTTGAAGTAGTTGCGGGGAGTGGTGCAGCCCGGCAATTGGGGTTGAAAGTAGGGGACAGCTTTACCAGTTCTCATGGGTTGGTTACAGCCAATAGTGAAGCACACGATGACCACCCTTTTGTCGTGAAGGGTATTTTAAGACCAACCGGAACCGTGGTCGATCAACTATTGATCACCAGTCTGGAGAGTATCTGGGAAGCGCACGATCACGGAGAAAGCGTTCATCATAAAGAAAAAGCTGATAACCCGGAAGAACACCATGAAGAAAAAGAGATTACTTCATTACTGGTAACTTTCAGGAGCCCTTTAGGAATGGTACAGATACCCAGATTTATAAATGAGAACACCACCATGCAGGCCGCTTTGCCGGGTTTTGAAGTACAACGGCTCATGAAGTTACTTGGCTCGGGAGTACAGACCATACAGGGTATTGCACTGGCGATCCTTTTGGTTTCAGGATTAAGCATTTTTATCAGCCTTTTAAAAACTATAAGGGATAGAAGGCAGGAACTCGCACTATTGAGAACTTATGGTCTTCGTACCAGACAGCTTCTCAGATTAGTACTTTTCGAAGCTATGTTCCTTGCACTTATGGGGTATTTTCTGGGATGGCTTCTGGGACGATTGGGAATATGGGGCGTTTCCCGGTACATGCAGGTTTCGTATGGGTATAGTTTGCAAATTACAGGTCCTGAATTATTTGAACTTTTTCTATTGGGCCTTATACTGGCACTTGCCATAGTAGCCACTTTGCTGGCTTCTCTTTCTATTTTCAAACTGGATGTTGTAAAAACCTTATCAGATGCTTAGATCATTTTTAACCTTTTTATTTGTAGCTTTGGTATGTACCGTTGTATCGGGACAGGAACAACTGACATGGAAAGATTTTGCCGATGTAAATTTTGAACCTGAATACAACGAGAAGTATGAGATCTATTTTTTAATGCCAAAGTTTGGTGAGAAGATACGGTCTTACCAGGGAAAACAGGTGAGCATAAAAGGGTATTTTCTTGATATTTCGGGTAATGGAGAGGTGTTCCTGATCTCTCAAAACCCAATGGCATCCTGTTTTTTCTGTGGGGCTGCGGGGCCTGAGACTATTATTGAAGTTAATTTTAAAAAGCAACCTCCCTTTAAAACCGATCAAATGGTGACGGTTATCGGGGTGCTTGAACTCAATAAAGAGAATGTAGATCATTGTAACTATATTTTAAAAGAGGCTACAGGCCGGTTAGTAAATTAAAAAAATGCGATTTTTTCTTTTGATAGTAGTATTTTGGGTGGGAACGAATGGGTATACACAGACTATTTTAGACTGGCCCGATCTTACCGAAGGTATATCCTGGGCGCGTCCCTTCCCTAAAACAAGTATTCCCGAGTTTCAGAAAGCAACTTTTTCTCCTAAAATGAAGGCTTTGGAAGGAAAGCGGGTTATGCTTACCGGGTACCTGTTAGTATTAGATGGTCAGCAAACCGTATATCTTCTTTCTAAAAACCCCATGGCTTCCTGTTTTTTCTGTGGTAATGGCGGCCCTGAAACGGTGGTCGATTTACAGTTTGCCGAAAAGCAGTCTTTTGAAATGGATGATTTGCTCTCCATAGAAGGAACACTTTACCTGAACGAAAATGATCCCAATGCATCCTATTATCGAATTAAAGATGCACAGGGTATAAGTTTTAAATAAGTGACCGTAGATGAAAAATGAAAGCTGCAAACAACTTTTAGAACAGAAAGGATTAAAAAAGACAAGGGTACGTATGGCTTTGCTCCAACACTTTATGAATATGGAACGTGCCCAGTCTTATAACGATCTGCAGGCGGCACTGGTGAGCGAAGTAGATAAATCTACCCTTTACCGAAACCTGACGAGTTTTGAGCAGGCCGGCATTATTCATCGCATTAACGACCATTCCGGAATTACAAAATATGCATTTGGGAAGTCTCCGTCCGGAGGTTACGAACACGCCCATTTTGTTTGTGAATGTTGCGAAAATGTTTACTGTATGGAGGCACTTACCCCCATTCATTTCAGTGTTCCAAAAGGTTTCAGAACCAATAAAGTACAAACTATAATCAGGGGAATTTGCGCAAATTGTTGAGCATTGTTCCATTCAATAATAAGCCATATGAAAAAATGTATTCTTTTACCTATTCTGCTAATGGCCCAAACGATCATTGCCCAGACCGTAACCATTCCCAAAAGCTACAGTAATATTAGCAAAGATGAAAAAGGGTTGTATTTTCAGGATAGCGGCCAACGCTATTATGTATCCGAAACGAGTCCGCGTTACAGCCTTCAGCAGCTATTTGGAGACCCAAAAGGTACCGATGAAGGGGTAGAATTAGATTTTGGAGATTTCAGGGGAAGCATAACCTACGGTTTGATCCCATACGGCAAGGCACCGCATCCGCTCCCGGTTTTCAGGTTTGTAAAAACATTAGAAGCAGGTAAAGTAGCTATCAACATTAAGAAGGATTTCAGATACCCTTACGATTTTGTGGATTGGGAAAAAAACCAAATGCTCTCTATAGGCTATCGTTTAACCGATGAAACGGGTATGATAGTTTACGATGGTGAAATATCCCTGAAAGGAGGTGGTCCTTTCTCGGTTACATCTTCAATTTATGAAGGGCCTTTTGTAAACATGCTTACCCATACCGGCGTTACCATTTGGTTCAATACTACTTTACCCGTACCTGTAGAATTACGTATAAACGGTGAGACTATTGAAAGCCCTGTAGGTACACATCATGAAATAACCGTTTCCGGGCTGGCACCCGACACGAAATATGAATATTCGGTGAGTTATGGTGGTTTCACACAGCAGTACTACGTAAAAACGGCTCCAAAGCCGGGAAGCAGGATTCCCTTTGTATTTGCCTATACTAGCGATAGCAGACATGCTTCCGGTGGCGGTGAACGCAAAATTTACGGGGCCAATGCTTACATTATGAAGAAAATTGCGGCTGTAGCATATGCCCATGATGCGGCATTTATGCAATTTAGCGGAGATCTTATTAACGGGTACCTCGAAACTAATGCCGAAACCCAGTTACAATACACCAACTGGAAAAAAGCCGTAGAACCTTTTTGGCATTACATACCTTTTCAGGTAGGAATGGGAAATCACGAAGCCTTAGGGTATATTTTTAGAGATAGTACCGGGAGATCCAAGGCTTTTGTTGATAAGTTTCCTTTCAGTACAGAATCTGCAGAAATGGCTTTTGCAGAAGCTTTTGTAAATCCCGTGTCAACCCTTACCAGTGAAGATGGAAGTATGTATGACCCTTCTTCGCACACTATAGATTTTCCATCATATGCAGAAAATGTATATCAGTATCGATATGATAATGTGGCTGTGGTGGTGCTGAACAGTGACTATTGGTATGCGCCCAGCCTTTCACGAAATACAGCCACATCAGGCGGGCTGCACGGGTATATTATGGACAATCAGCTGAAATGGCTGGAAAAAACCATTACTTCTTTAGAAAAAGATCGTACTATTGACCATGTTTTTGTGACCCAGCATACCCCCGTTTTTCCCAATGGAGGGCACAGCCGTGATGATATGTGGTACAGCGGGAACAATGAAAAACGTCCCTTTGTGGCCGGTAAAGCCGTGAAGAAGGGAATTATAGAAAGACGGGACGAATACCTGGACCTCCTCATTAATAAAAGCAGTAAAGTATTGGCCGTATTGACCGGAGACGAGCATAACTACAACCGTTTACAGCTAACAAAAGAAGTCACTATATATCCTGAAGGGTATCCTCATAAAAAACTGAACGTATCAAGGCCCGTTTATCAAATTAATAACGGCGCGGCCGGGGCACCCTATTACGGGCAGGAAGTATTACCCTGGAGTGACCATACCAAAGCCTTTAGCGTAGAAAATGCCGTGTGCCTCTTTTATGTGGACGGTAAAAAAGTTCGTATGAAAGTGATCAACCCCGATACTTTAAATACCATTGATGAAATTGAATTACGGTGATATGCTTTTAATAATAAGTATCTTATTAAACCCTGAAAAATATATGATCGTCTGAAAAAATGGCCTTCTGTTTTGTTTTTTACGGGTTTGGTTAGTACATTCAAGGCTAAAAAAAGCGATTAAAGTTTTAAAAGCTACTGAGCAAGAAATAAAGTATCGAAAAACAATATGACCTACTTTGAAAAATTAAGAGAA
This sequence comes from Ascidiimonas aurantiaca, assembly GCF_037646345.1. Classification (NCBI taxonomy): domain Bacteria; kingdom Pseudomonadati; phylum Bacteroidota; class Flavobacteriia; order Flavobacteriales; family Flavobacteriaceae; genus Ascidiimonas; species Ascidiimonas aurantiaca. The sequence continues at coordinate 176,774 of NZ_JBBEWR010000002.1, forward strand.
ATAACGAAATCTATTCCAACTTCCATTGTGGATTTCACAATCCCTAGAGACAGAACATCACCACCAACGCAGGCATCATCTAATTTTATTACGAATAAAGAGCAGGGAGATTGGGCAGAAGATTTAATTTTTAGAGCAATAAATGAAACTTCAAAGAATTATGTTGCTGTACGTTATGGTAAATCTGACGATTTAATTGCAGGTGATGTAGGGTTTGATAAATTCTATAAAGACTTTCAAGATGAACTTGACACTATTGGAAAACGTCCAGATCTATTGGTTTTCAGGAAAGAAGATTTTGATAGAAGGCTTGGTTTTGATGTAAGTAAAATTGAACACCCTCAAATAACTGAGTATGTGAAAATGGCTATTGCAGGTCTTGAAATTCGCTCGAGTGCATTTCTGATTGACAAATATGAAAATGAAATGAGGGAGAGAACCGCTTGTCACTTGAAAAAAGCATTAGATATTAGAGATGTTTTAATGAAAGACTTTGCAGAAGAATTTGAGCACCCTAAAAAGAAACCTTATTTAGAAGTGCTTAAGAGTATAAGCGGTGAAACAATAAATGCAATAACTTTTAAAAGACCAAGTTGGAATTCTACTGAAAAATTACAGAAATTGACTTTATTATTTAAAGATTTAAAAGAACACATTAAAATTGTCCAAAAAAGGGACTATTTAAGTATTACACCAAAAGTTGAAGATATAAAAGTTGTTTATAAATGGATAGAAACATTTAATGTTCCGCATTATTATTTTCAGGTTTTCTTTGATAAATCTTATGGAATATCGTTTAGCAACATTTTATCTCTAATTACGGATCCAGATAAGGAAGGCGAACATTATGAAATTAGCAAGGATATAAAAAATCAAAATAAAACAACTATTAAAATTAATACCCGAAATACAAATCAAGTTGCTTATAAAGTTGAAGAGCCGGAACACAAAAGTGTTAGACGAGAAATGGGTAGAGGTCGATTATTATTTTATGTCACCTTTGAAAAAGGAACTGCTTATTTAGACATTCATAGTCTAAAAAAATTACTGAACATAGAAGATTTTTAAATATGGAGTTAGAAAAAGCATACTCTAAAAATACTGCTCTTGAACACCGAAAAGAGTTTGCTCAATTTTTTACACCGCAACCAATAGCTAATCTTATGGCTGATTGGTTACTTGGTAATAAGTCTTTAAAAACTGTTTTAGAACCAGCCTTTGGCCTGGGTATATTTTCAAGAACACTACTTAAGAAGAAAAAAGATATAGAAATCAAAGGTTTTGATATTGATGAGACTATTTTTAAAGATGCTTCCGAATATTTTAAAACATATAAAAATGTTTCTTTAAGTCTTGAAGACTATATGTACAATGGTTGGAAAAATAAATACGATGGTATTATTTGTAATCCACCTTATTTGAAATTTCACGATTACGACAATAAAGAAATACTCAAAGAGGTAGAAAGCTATTTAAAGTTTAAGTTTAATGGGTTTACTAACCTTTATACTCTTTTCTTGCTTAAATCTATTTTTCAATTAAAAAAAGGTGGTAGAATAGCTTATATAATCCCATCCGAATTTTTAAATTCTGATTATGGCAAACTAATCAAAGAGTATCTTTTAAAAACAAAGACATTAAGGCATCTTTTTGTAATTGATTTTAAAGAGAATGTATTTGATGATGCAATGACAACTGCTTCAATTCTTCTCTTGGCAAATGATGAATATACGTATGAAATTGAAATAACGAATATTCAATCAAAATCTGACTTAAGATTAATTGGAGAATATATCAAATCATACCCAGATGCAAAAGGAGAATTTAGTTTTAAAACTAGTGAATTAGACCCTGGAATTAAATGGAGACAATATTATCAAATTCAAAATTCAAAAAATTATAAAAACCTAATCCCCTTCTCTACATATGCTAAAGTTGTAAGAGGTATTGCAACAGGTGCAAACGAGTATTTCACGTTTAAAAAATCTAAAATTGAAAAACATTCTATTCCAGATGAAAACTTATTGCCTTGTGTTTGCAAAGCAAAAGATGTAAAAGGTAATTTTTTTACCATATCAGATTATGAGCGTTTGATAGAAAATGATGAATTAGCATATTTATTCAATGGTAAGAGTCGTGATAACAAAAAAGTTTCTGATTACATTGTTTTAGGTGAAAATGAAAAAGTAAATGAAAAGTATTTAACAAAGAAAAGAAAGCCCTGGTATTCTTTAGAAAATAGACCACCTGCACCAATTTGGGTTTCCGTCTTTAATAGAAATGGGGTCAAATTTATTCGAAATGAAGCTAATGTTTCAAATCTAACAACCTTTCATTGTGTTTACCCGGTAAACTCAAATTTATTCTCAAATGTATCAATAGATTTATTGTTTGCTTATTTGCTCACAGACGTAGCAAAGGAAATTTTTAGTGATAATAGAAGAGAATATGGAAATGGATTGAAAAAATTTGAGCCTAACGACTTAAATAAATCTAAAATGCTTGATTTATCAAAGTTAAAAGAACAACAAACGGAACAGATATTGAACTTGTATTCAAACTTTAAAGAGAGTAAGGATGAAAAGTATATTGCAAAAGTTGATAAAATATTACGTTCGGAATTTGCCAACACTGAAAACCAGGTTGAACGAAAAAAAACCAGCTTACAATATTAGCAGGTGTTGTACAAACCTTTAATTTGAATGGAAGATGTTACTTTTTTAAACTACTTAAAATATGGACAGTATGTTAAGTTAGGCTTTAATCTTAAATTCACTGTCAAACAAGCAAAAACCATAAATTTCATTATCCAGAAGACTTATATTTTAAGAGTTTTGCAGTGATAGACTGGCTAAATGTTTTTACCAACAGCGCAAAAGGACCGGAAATTATATGGTGGTATATCATGACAAACCATATAGCTAAGACCTGATAAATTAAAATACAAAAAAATATACAACGTATTGTTTTTTGTGTTTTCTTCGTAGTCCTAAAACGTTGTATTCGTTTTTAGCTGAACATAATGATACATGTTTTTAAGTTCGGGTTTTTGAAAATTAGGAAGTCAAATTCAAAGACAGCTTACCGTTTAAGTAACCGAAATTTAAAGCTAGCTTCCAAAGATCATCTTATATCAAAATATGTTGACAAAGTGTTTTTTGTCACTCTTCTCTTTTATTTTTTAAGAATTTGAATCCTGTTTCCGTATTTTAGAATGTGTAAATTTTAACGGTTTTATGTATTCTTGTATTGTAAGAATACATTATTGTTTTACTTTTTTTCTTAAAAAATGAATACTAAATACAAAGATTTAATAGAGCAAACATTTGATTTTCCTCAGGAGGAATTCGAGGTAGAAAACGGCAATTTGTTTTTTCACGGTATTGATTTGATGAAGCTTACGGAAGAATATGGTACACCCTTAAAGTTTGTGTACTTGCCAAAAATTTCAGAAAATATAAACAGAGCTAAAAAATGGTTTCAAAATGCTATTGAAAAGCATAAATACGAAGGCACATATCATTATTCTTACTGTACTAAAAGCTCACATTTTAGTTATGTATTAGAAGAGGCTCTAAAAAATGAAGTTCATATTGAAACGTCATCTGCCTTTGATATCGATATCGTAAAATCACTTAAAAAGTCGGGTAAATTAAACGACCATACATATGTGCTTTGTAATGGGTTTAAAAGAGACCAATACATCACTAATATTATAAGCCTTATAAATGAAGGGCATAAAAACTGTATTCCGATTATTGATAATTATGAAGAGTTAAACCTTCTGTTAGACGGGTATAAAGGGAAATTAAATGTAGGTATCAGGATCGCTTCTGAAGAAGAGCCAAAATTTGAATTTTATACCAGCAGGTTAGGTATTGGATATAAAAACATAGTCTCCTTTTATGAGCGTACCCTGGCAAATAACCCCCAGGTAGAACTTAAAATGCTACATTTTTTCATTAATACCGGAATTAGGGATACTGCCTATTATTGGAATGAACTTTTAAAATGTATTAGCGTATATATAAGATTAAAAAAAGTTTGTCCTACATTAAACAGTCTCAATATTGGAGGAGGTTTCCCCGTTAAGAATTCACTGGCATTTGATTATGATTATCAATATATGGTTGATGAGATCATAAACCAAATAAACATAGCTTGTAAAGAGGCTGAAGTGGATGTTCCTGATATTTTCACAGAGTTCGGAAGCTTTACCGTTGGAGAAGCAGGAGGCGCTATTTATGAAGTACTGTATCAGAAAAAGCAAAATGACAGAGAAAAATGGAATATGATTAACTCTTCTTTTATTACAACACTTCCGGATTCCTGGGCTATTAACAAGAGGTTTATTATGCTGCCTGTTAATAAATGGAACCGACAGTATGAAAGAGTATTGTTGGGAGGGCTCACATGCGATAGCGATGATTATTATAACTCAGAGCAGCATATCAATGCAATTTACCTGCCCGTTTATGATAAAGACAAACCTTTATACATAGGTTTTTTTAATACCGGAGCCTATCAGGAAAACATTGGAGGCTTTGGGGGGTTACAGCATTGTTTAATTCCCCATCCAAAACTCGTTTTAATAAACAAAGATAAAAACGGAAACATAAGTAGTAAAGTTTTTAAAGAACAACAAAAAAGTAAAGAAATATTATCAATTTTAGGTTATGAATGATAAGAGAACATATGCTGGTATTCCCGATGCGTATGCCAGGTTAGAAAAAGCAAAGGTGGTACTAATTCCTGTACCATATGATGGTACAAGTACATGGCAAAAAGGGGCTGATAAAGGCCCGGAGGCATTTTTACAGGCATCCGAAAATATGGAGTTGTACGATATTGAAACTGACAGTGAGGTATATAAACAGGGAGTATTTTTAGCAGATGCTATTGAGGAATCATCTACCCCGGAAGCTATGGTAGCAGAAGTACATGCTATCACCAAAAAATATATAAATAAAAACAAGTTTGTTACCCTGTTTGGAGGAGAACACTCCATTTCAATTGGTTCAATAAGGGCTTTTAATGAGTGTTTTGATGATCTTACTGTTTTGCATATTGATGCCCATGCCGATTTGAGGAAAGAATATAACGGATCTTCCTGTAATCATGCATGCGCAGTATATGAGGCAAGTCAAAATGCCAATCTGGTTCAGGTAGGGATCAGAAGTATGGACATTGTTGAAACCACTGTATTGAACAAAGACAAAACCTTTTTTGCTCACGATATGGTTACCAATGAATACTGGATAGAAGAGGTGCTGGAGCAGCTCACTAACCATGTATTCATTACTTTCGACCTGGATGCCTTTGACCCTTCAATACTGCCAAGTACCGGCACTCCTGAGCCCGGAGGGCTTTTTTGGTATGAAACACTGGGTTTTCTCAAAAGAGTTTTTTCTGAGAAAACAGTAGTAGGATTTGATATTGTAGAACTCTGTCCTAATACACAGGATAGATCTTCCGACTTTTTAGCTGCCAAATTGTACTATAAAATGTTGAGTTATAAATTTTGTCTGGAGAATAAGAAAGAAGAAGAATATGAGGAAGATATGAACTCTTCCTTCGATAAACTATCAAAATTTAAGGATACTGAAGATGAATACTAACACCATAACAGAGTTTATTGAGAAATATTTTCTGCACTTTAATGCTGCTGCTTTGGTAGATGCAGCCAAAGCGTACGAATTACAATTAGAGAAAAAAGCAAAGATGCTGGTATCTTTAGCGGGAGCAATGAGTACAGCAGAGCTGGGTAAGATTTTTGCTGAAATGATACGTCAGGAAAAAGTACATATCATTTCCTGTACAGGTGCTAATCTGGAAGAGGATATCATGAATTTAGTAGCCCATTCTCATTATAAAAGAGTACCCAATTACAGAGATCTTACTCCTGCCGATGAAAGAGAGCTGTTGTCTCAGGGATTAAACAGGGTTACAGATACCTGTATTCCCGAAGAAGAAGCATTCAGAAGGTTACAAAAACATATTTTTAAGATCTGGAAAGAAGCCGATACCAAAGGAGAACGACTCTTTCCTCATGAGTTTATGTATAAACTCCTTTTATCCGGTGTTTTAGAAGATTACTATGAAATAGATGTGAAAGACTCATGGATGTATGCTGCAGCCAGTAAAAACCTTCCCATAGTCGTTCCAGGCTGGGAAGACAGCACTATGGGAAACATTTTCGCTTCCTATGTTCTCAAAGGAGAACTAAAAGCCAGTACAATGAAGTCAGGTATTGAATACATGACCTTTTTGGCAGACTGGTACACAGAAAATTCATCAAACGGGGTTGGTTTCTTTCAAATAGGAGGAGGTATAGCAGGTGATTTTCCTATTTGTGTGGTTCCCATGCTTTATCAGGATTTAGAAAGAACAGAAACTCCTTTTTGGAGCTATTTCTGTCAAATTTCAGATTCTACCACCAGTTACGGATCATATTCCGGTGCCATTCCCAACGAAAAGATTACCTGGGGAAAACTCGATATTGATACCCCAAAGTTTATTATTGAAAGTGATGCAACCATAGTTGCACCTTTAATTTTTGCTTATTTACTCAAAATGTAATTCAGATTATGATTCGCAAAATAGTTGATCACCAAAAATTAACCACAGAGATCATGAACCTTTTGGTTCAAAAGTTTCCCGATGGATATGATGACAATGATATTATTACTTTCAGAAACTCTAAAAATGAAGTTATTGAAGCTGTAGAAGTACGAACAGATGACACTATATACCTTGTTAAGGTTGGAAAAAGGCTGGTAAAGGCATTAGAAGATTTTGTTGAAGACCCGAATGATAAAGACGATGATAGTTCAGAAGACCTGGATACAGAAAACAATTTTGAAGATGAAGAGTAATGCCTGTTTTCAGTTACATGAAATCATTATCAATACATAAAACCCTTGTATGCGATTAAAAACTGTAGAAAATGATCCATCCCAATACTGAATTAAAGTTTATAAGCAATGAAGTGGGGTATGGTGTGGTTGCAACACAATTCATTCCAGCCGGAACTATTACCTGGGTTCTTGACAAACTCGACAGAGAGTTTACTCAACTAGAATTCCAAAATATGGAGCCTATATATCAAAATATTCTTGATACATACACCTTTAGGAACAATAATGGTAATTTAGTACTGTGCTGGGATAACGGCAGGTATGTAAACCATAGCTTTAACTCCAATTGCCTTACCACAGCGTATGACTTTGAAATCGCTATTCGAGATATTGAAGAGGGCGAACAATTGACAGATGATTATGGATACCTCAATATTACTCAACCTTTCAGGGGAATTAATGAAGGTACAAGAAGAAAAATAGTTTATCCCAATGATCTTTTGAAGTATTATAAAATCTGGGACAATAAAATAAAAAAAGTGTTTCACAAGATCACCATGGTAGATCAGCCATTACGGGAAATTTTAACCCAGGAATCCTGGAATAGAATAGAAAAAATAATAAACGGAGAAGTAGAATTAGAGTCTATATTGGCGAATTATTACAATGGATAAAATTGTAAACCATAAAAAGCACAAAACATACTCTTCAGCAAAACGCTGCCTAATTAGCTAAAGCACTGTCTATGCCATTTAGCTTATTTCTAGAATGAAAACGTTAGTTGCCTACTTACTTAAAAATAATTGAGGAGTTAAGTGTTGTACGAATTTATTAGACCTTTTGCAATTATACTGTTATATTCCTTTTTCTGATAAACTTCTAACCTGGTACAGGTAAGTATAGAGTACTTCCTGAAAATAACGTTTGTTAATGGTTTAATAAGACTTTCCGAACTGGTTTTTCCGGTTTGGATTATTGGGTCTTAATATAATTTTTAAGGACTTCAAAGACTTAAAGAGACCCTATTATGCCAAGAGTGTTAGAAGTTTTAAGGTATCTGACAAACTATAAGCTTACTGAATAAACAGTACTCTAAATAATTTCTCAGTGCAAACCTATATCTTTATACTAAATTTGAAAGACAGGGTTTTACCAAGCCTGTCATGTCATTAAAAGTAATTTAAGAAAGATGAAAACACTGGGGATTAAGAGCATTATTTTAACAACCATAGTGTTTTTATTAACATCTGTTGTATTTGCGCATCCTACCGGAAATTTGATAACTGCTGGAGAAAATGTACTATGGTCGTACGTAAATCCATTAGACGACCCTAATCACTATGCGTGTGTAATGATTTGGAAAAAAGGCTCTGAACCAAAAGTACTTATCAGGTCTGCATATGCCGCAAGCGATTATATGCTCTGGAATAACCAGAATGAGATCTATATAATAGAAAGAAAATATTTGCAGAAAACAGACCATTTTGAAGTAAGACTCTTAAAAACAGACTTAGAGAACAAACCAGAAGTAATATGGGACTGGTTCAAAGATGATCACAGAATGGGAGAAGGTGGCTTTTTTATGCTTTCTGATAATCAAATCGTTTTTGGAAAATATCCTGAAATCGTAACATTGACCAAAGGAGAAAAACCCAAAAGATATTTTAAATTCAACCAGCCAATAAAAAGGATTAGAGCAGTTCAAAACAACCAAATTCTTCTGTTAAGTAATAACTCGTGCTATTTGACACAACAAGATGGAACCGTCCTGAAACAATGGAATAAATTGATTGATCCGGGTGTGAAGAATGCTCCATTGAACCGAAATCAAATATTTGACGCAGATTATTCTAACGGAGAGTTGTTATTTTCATACTGGGGTAATAGGTCTTTTGATTTAATAGATGTAAATGGAAAGCGTAAAACCATATTAAAGCAAACTGAACCGCTCACACCACATTGGGTAGCATTTTTAAACTATAAGAAATTGTTGTTCTCTTCTAAGCTCATTTTTGATGGTAGTATGCCAAAACCTCATTTAGTCCTGCTAAATGAACAAAATTTAAAAAAGGTACTATGGAATATGTAATAAGCAGAATTATTAGCTTTCTTATAGTTGCATCATTACTCTCGCCCCTATTTGCGACAGCTCAAAACAGGAGTACAACAGATTCTGACTCTTTTACTACTGTATTGTTTAAAATAACTACTTCAGACCATGATAACATTTCTTATTTGTTTGGAACACACCACGCTTTTGGGAGATCTTTTTTTGATTCATTAACAAAAGCTAACCAGGCCTTAAAATCCTGTGATTTATTGATAAAAGAAAACCTGAACATTCCTGGAAAAACAGCAGAGGATATTATTAATAAAAGAACCAACAAAACCAGATGGAGTAAGTATCTGGCTGAAAAAGATCTCACTTTCATTAAAAATCTTTTTGCAGGAAGCCCTACCGATTATGAAAAAATGAGTCCTCCCGAAATGTATGCCTTTCTAAACCGGCACTTCAAACAGCAAGTATGTTTAAACAAAAACACCAGCGACACCTCTCTTTCTTTAGATGATTATATAAGCGTTAAGGCTGCCGAACAAAATATAGAACTCTACGGGCTTGAAATGACAGAAGAACAAATAGAACTAATTAATGAAGACGTAAAGGGAATGCCCCGAAGAAGCCATAAAAGAAGACTTGCGAATATTATTGATAAAATTAGAACCGAAAATTCAAATTACTGTGAAGAAACGCATTGGTATTCCAACATGCAAATAGACTTCAAATTCAATGAACCCTGCAGAAATTCTCTTATGTTAACCAACAGAAACCATAAATGGATGAGCAGTATTAAAGAAAAGCTTGAGTCAAATAATTGCTTTATAGCTGTCGGATTAAGTCATTTAATGTATGAATGCGGATTAATAAACCAATTAAAAAAGCTCGGTTACACCATTACTCCCATAGAAGTAAAACAAACTATAGTCAACAAGTCGTAAAAGTAATAGCAATAAGCACACAACCTATTAATATGCTGAGGTTGCCCGTGTCTTGATACATCTCTTCTTGAATTTTGAAGGCGCATTTGCTTTAAATTCCATAATTTTATCCTTTAACAATGGGAAAATCAAAAAACATAAAGAAAGGTTTAGGTCAGGCTCCGGGAACCATTATTTATACCGGTAGTAAAGAAAACACTGAACTATTTATAAATGTGTTTGATTACGATAAGGATTTCTTCGAAGAAAAAGAGTTAAATGTCATAGAAGATACCTTTAAGTATATAGATTCCAAACCTATTACATGGATCAACATCAATGGCCTGAACCATGTTGATACTATTGAGAAGATAGGTGAATATTGTAAACTACATTCTCTGATATTAGAAGATATCGCCAACACCCATCAACGTCCAAAACTGGACGAATACGATGATTATTTATTTGTGGTACTAAAAATGCTTCACTATAGCCCGGAGGAACGATTGCATATTGAGCACGTTAGCTTTGTTCTGGGAGATGGTTTTGTGTTGTCTTTTCAAGAAGCCGATGGGGACGTATTCGACCCGGTGAGAAACAGGCTTAGAAATTCCAAAGGACGCATACAGGCCAATGGTTCAGATTATCTTTTATATGCCCTTATGGATGCTGCGGTAGATAGTTATTTTACGCTTATTGAAGAAGTTGGTGATAAGATTGAAACCCTGGAAGATTCGCTGTTTGAAAATGGTTCAGATGATGATATTACTTATGAGATACAACATCTGAAAAAAGAAATTCTAAAAATAAGAAGAGCAGTGTTACCATTGCGTGAGGTAGTGAGCAGGATCGAAAAAAGTGACCACAAATTTATATCTGAAAAAACACAGTTGTACCTAAGGGATTTGTATGACCATATCATACAGGTTTCCGAGAATATTGATATGTATAGGGATATGATCTGGGGTTTGATGGATATCTACCTGACCACTATAAATAATAAAATGAATGAGGTAATGAAAGTATTAACTATTATTACTTCCTTATTCATTCCTCTTACTTTCTTGGCAGGCATCTACGGCATGAATTTCGAGAACATGCCAGAACTCAAATTCAGGTACGGTTATTTTGTTTTATGGGGTGTTATGATTATCATCTTTGTAGGGCTTATCTATTTTTTCAAGCGCAGGAAGTGGTTATAAGATTTAATTTTTTTATTAATTAAGAACAACTTCATAATTGTTTTTTGTATCACACGTTTCCATAAACGCTTTTTACAAAATCTCCTTTCAAGAATGTATCCGGATCTATCTTACTCTGCAAGACCACCCCTTTAAGGTTTGATTCCAGCAATAGCTGGGCAGATTGTATTAAAGGTACGGCCGTAGTTGCCTGAATGGCACGTAAACGGTACCTGCCTATTAACTGAGGAAAAATTTGTTTTGAAACCTCTCGCTTTCTTAACACCCCTGAGGAGTCCTTTCCCTCTACAGCCGCATACAGTATAATTTGATCATCTTCTACGTGTGGTATTTTTTCCTCCATTACATGCTGCAAGGCCGTGATAACATCTTCCTTAGGGCTAATACCTTTTATCTGGTTTGCTACCCATTCATAATGACCGGGATGGCGCAATGTTTTGTAATCAAGAGTACGTACTTTACCGGCTAGTGCATCAGGCAGATCAGCTGCGCCTCCGGAGGTTAAATCGTCTTCATAGGCAACCCCGTTTATAATAAGATGTGTTCTTTGGGACAGTGAAGGCAAAGTAGTTTTTTGGAAATTGCGCAGGGCTAGGGTATCTTTTACATATTCTGTTGCAACTCCTACAGGACTCCAAGTAAACCCATAAAAGTGCGGAGAAGCTGCATGGTTGGTCAATGCCCCCACTTTTAAACCCAGGTAATCTACTTTATTTACCTTAAAATCATCACAAAAATCCTGAAACATTTTATGTGCCAATACATTGATATATCCGGGTGCCAGTCCTGTTTGCAAAACAAAACCTGTTTCGGCATCCTTGGCCAAAGCCAATATTTGATTGGTCTCATCTACATACTCCGTAAGGTTGGCATAATGCAAATCATATTCTTTTGCATATTGCGCTATTTGGGGAGCAAGGCTTCCGGGAAGACAATCCAGGAGTATATCACCTTGCCGTAATATAGCTTTTGCCTCTTGATTTAGTTTATCCTGGTTGAGTTCAAATGCCTTCACCGAGCAAGGTTTAGAGGTGCCATTCTCAATCCATTTAGCAATACCTTGAGCTTTAGATAAGGTTCTGTTGCCAATAAAAACAGTAGGGGAAACCTTGCTTCGCTCGGCAAGAATAAGCCCAACCGCTTCTGCAATACCACCTGCTCCAGCTATAATTATGTTAAAGTGTTTGTTCATGCTTAATTACTGATTGGTTTTTCAAGATACTTTAAAAAATACTCATTCCTGGTGCTCCTGACCTATAAGCCCTGCCGAAACAATAAACTTCATAACCTCACTGGATGAAATGTCAAGGTAGGTTATATTCTCCTTAGGTACAATAACAAGTTCTCCTGAAATATTATAAGAATGTGGAAAATAAACAGCAACTTTGTTTTCTTGCTTCAGAAAGCCCAGATCCTCTTCAGTTACAAAGCCTAATTTTTCAAGCTCATAATGCATGTGCAGTTTTACCAATACAGGTTTATTAAACTTTTTTTCTTTGCCAACAAAAGCCGAGAATAGATCAGTTAGCGCAGAATGCACAAAACGAAGCAAAGGAACCGTATTCAGGGTTTTTCTAAATAATTTTTTTAAGGGTTTGGCAATTACTGTATTTCCCAAAAAACCCACCAAAACCAATAAAATGAGTAATGTTAGAACACCCAATCCGGGTATGCTGACATCAAAGAATTCTGTCAGGGTTTTTTGTAGCAAACTATCTGTTAACATAAAGACCCTGTACAGTACATAAGCTGTAATAACCAGAGGGGCAATGTACAAAATGCCCTGGAATAGGTAGTAAAGTATTCTTTTCATCAAATTATTTTTTCAATAATGGTTTATAGACTTTGGTTAGAGGCATCCACTTGAATTTAGTTCTTTTAGAAACCAAAAGTACCATTCTATGAACTTTTTTCATGCGTTGTTTGCAGGTTTCTTTGGGAAACTTAGGGATATTGTTTTTAAAGTATGGTTTAAAAAAACATCAAATGTTTTGTACGAACCCAATTTGGCTTTGCTGTGTTTCCTTAAGGCCTGTAAAGAGTATCTATACACCATTCCCGCTATTAAATGGTAACTAACCAATACTTTTTTCAAAGCATGCTACAAGTTAATGTTTTTAATCAATAACTGTCTTTTTGCCGAACAGGGTAATGTTATAAAAATAAATAGGCAAGATGCTTATAAAAGCCTGTTTTAGAAGATGACATTTTTTCGAAGGGGCAACATTTTAAGTCGCCCCGCTTCGTTATTGAACAGGTTTCAGGGAAATAATAGTGGTTTTTGTGTATTCAATTTCTTCGCCGTCCTCATCCTCTTCAACTACAATAGTTTCCTTGTAGGTGACCTCAAATTTTTTTCCTTCAAACTTTTTAGATTGAAGGTCAAACATTTCCAGAACACTGTCACTGGCATAATCAAAAAAGATGCTTTCCTCTTCACCATCATCATTTAGGAATAGAAAACTATAGCTACCAGTTATAAATCCATCATAAGTAGCAGTAATAGTGGTTATGGTATCTGCATCAATTTGTTCATTATCCTGTGCCGCTATGGTATTGCAGGCAAACAAAATGGTCATGGTAAGGACCAGTACTTTTTTAAATTTTTTCATTTTTAAATTTTTTACAGGTTATAGAATTTATTTTTCAATTCATATACTCGCATAAATCCTGGCTTTTGATGTTAACCATACAATGGTCGATATATGATTGTTTTTACCGCTTTTGACCCCATCCTGAAGTTTGGGTCACTCCTTAGGATAGATTTTTATCTAGTAAAGACACCAGAATGCCTAGAAGCAGTGAAAGCTTTATGGAGAAGAGTGAGAACCACTCCGGAGATCTGTAAAAGTGAAGGGTAACAGCCTAAGGCCAAAGCTCATAACATAAAGTAAAAGGGGTTTATGGCTCCTGCTGGAATAGCAGGAAGGCTGTCTTTAGTAAATAATAAATCAAGTAACTTCTATCCTCACATAAGTTATGAACGGTAGGGTAATCATTTTTACGCTGTTTTTTTGTAAAGAACTTTTGTCCATTATAAAACAACAACAAAGAAGTTGTCCACATTCAGAGAAAATCTATTAGCTGTCTAGTTATGTATTAAGCACAGCTACTATAGAGTTCAGTACACTGGAGTTAAGAACAAGTAATTTTTTCTCGATTTGGTGAATTTCTAATGAGAAAAGTCCTGTAACCATATCCACTGTATAATTTTAGTGGGTTGGCAAAACTGTTTTTCTATTGAAGATCAACAGATAAATAGCTAATAATAAGATACATGTCACCAAAGCTACCCGGCTAATCATCCGTTATTATGTTTTATTGAAGCCCGTTCAGGTTTTAAGAATTCCAGAATACATTCTTATAATTATCTGAAAATTATTTGCTTATCTGATGGTTGTCATACTATAATTTAATAAACACCTGTAATTTTGTTTTTGTTATAAAGCAAATAATGACCAACTTTGAAATCACTTGAATTTATCCAGAAATGGTTGGAAGAGCATCCCATAACCACATCTGTATTGAAATACCTGATATGGGTAGTCTTTATTGTGGCCATTGTCCAGTTTTTAAGAAAATTACTTCGTAAGAACTTACCCGATACCAATACCAGATATAAATCGCAGAAAGGAATTGAGGTCATAGGCTACCTTATTCTGATTTTTCTGACCATTTCCTATTTTACCGGAAATATCAAAGATTTTGGTTTGGCAATTGGTCTCTTTACTGCAGGGATAACCATTACACTTCAAGAGTTAATTTTGAGTATAGCCGGATCTATTTATATCTTTTTGGTAAAGGTCTATACGCCGGGTGACCGAATAGAAATAAATAAAATCAAGGGAGATGTTATTGATATAGATAGTATTTATACCACCATGATGGAGATAGGGGAATGGGTTAGTAGTGACAATTATAGCGGAAGGATAGTAAAACTTAGTAATGCTTTTGTTTTTCGAGGGCCCATTTATAACTATTCTCGTGATTTTCCATTTATATGGGATGAATTTAATGTGCCTATCAGGTATGGATCAGATATTGAGCTGGCAAAGAAAATTATAATCCGGATAGCCACAGAAAACTTATCTGAATATGTCACACAATCCGTCTCGAAATGGAAAAACGTTGTAGCCCGGTATTACATTGAGGATGCCCAGGTAGAGCCTACCTTAGCTATTACCATGACAGACAATTGGATGGAGTTCAATTTGAGATATATTGTAGATTATAAAAAAAGGAGGCATACCAAGCATCTTTTGAATGAATTAATAGGGAATGAAATTGAAAAAACCAAAGGAAAAGTTGTTTTGGCATCCTCCACCATTGAGGTGATCAGGATCCCGAACTTAAATGTACAGAAAAAAGATCAGGAAATATAAGTTTAAATTTTCGGCAGAACATGTCCGGAAAACCGCGATTTGCGGGAGTTTTGCAGTGAAATACCTTCAAACTGTGAGACCTTACAGGCTTTTCACAGAAGATACTGAATAAAATCACTGTTTTGAATAAGAAACCACGAGCGATCACTTGTGTTCCCTGTCTCATTCCAAAACCTTAAACGAGGTTTGTTTTTTTATAAAAATAAAGAACCATGTCATAAGCATGGTTTTCTTATTTGCTGTGACCTCGACAGGATTAGCAGTACACTTCCTTTGTGTTCTCGCCTGAAAATAGAAAATCCAATTGCCATGCAATTGATTTTATTTTTGCTCCGAACTTTAGGATTTTTGATTCAAGTTCTCCATAAAAACAAAAATCCATCACTGCAGTGATGGATTTTTTGCTTTAAGTGACCTCGGCAGGATTCAAACCTGCAACCTTCTGAGCCGTAATCAGATGCGCTATTCAGTTGCGCCACGAGGCCAAAACCTGACAAAACTTTCCTGTTTTGCGGGTGCAAATATATTTCATTTTCTGGGTGTTTACAAATGAAAACCTAAGAAATTATGTTTTGACAGGTGGTTTGGGGAGCAAATGCTTATGCTTCGTCTGGAGAAATACCCAATATTTTGTTCTTATAACGCTGTTCTTGTTGTATTTGCCTTTCTCGTTGTTTGTATACATCCAAGATAGCTTTTTCAATAGCAGAGTTTTCATAACGACCATTAAAAACATGACTTATCATTTTATCACTGTAAGGATTTCCTCGTTTACTTAAGATATTGCGGGAGGCCAGTTTCTTTTTAACATCTGAAATATAATTGCCTTTAAGAAGCATCTTTAACTTAACACGTTGTACGTCTGTAATCATTTTACCAAAACTATATTAAGAATTATATTTTAATTATTAAATTGCGAGATAATACGAAAACAAAATTATAAATTATAATCTATAAAATCAAGATTTTCGTAGATTAATTTAGATTTTTTATGAAAATAGTTGACAGAATAAAGCTATTTATTGAGTTTAAAAATATTAGCCTTCGTAATTTTGATGAATCTATTGGCATGAGCAAAGGCTATATGAGCCGCCAGATAAAAAGCAATGCTTCCATAGGTGGAGATGTCCTTGAGAAAATAATTGATGCGTATCCCGAACTCAATCCTGTGTGGTTGTTGAAAGGTAAAGGGGCTATGCTTTCACCAGGTAGTGATATTTTAGGGCCTACAGACTTTGATAAGCATAACATATACCAAAGAGAAGATGTTATGGCCAAGGCCATTAGCATGTATCTTGACCATCCGGTAGTAAGCGATAAACTTCGTCATATAATAGACAACCAGGTAAGTAAAAATGATCCTTCAGATCCTTAAGTATTTTGTTATAATACCATTATGAGTACTATTCACCTTTAGATTTTTATACTGTTACCAAGAAGGAAAGTATCATTTTTCCATAGGTAATTACGTGTTTTTTTATCCTATATCCCTGAATCCAAACCATTTTTGTTGATTGCCAATGAAAGACATCTGCTGATATAGTTATAGTGTTTATAGATTAATTATTAAATTGCGAGAAAATAACTAATAGTTTTGTAAACTATAGTCTATATAATTAGTATATTTGACTACCCAATGTGGTTTTATATGAAAATAGTAGATCGAATTAAGAAATTTATTGAGCATAAAGAGTTAAGTCTGCGGCGTTTTGATGAAAGTATAGGTATGAGTAAAGGGTATATGAGCCGTCAAATTAAAGCAAACGCCTCCATTGGAAGTGATGTTTTAGAGCGTATGCTGGATACCTATCCTGAATTAAACCCTATATGGCTATTGAAAGGGGAGGGAGAGATGCTGCTCCCAAACGGGAGAAAGGTGTCTGAGCCTAGTGAGCGGTATTACACCTATGATGACCTGGCTAGTTTTATAGTATCGTATCTGGATCACCCCATGGTAAGTGAAAGGCTCAGGTCTATTATTCAGGAAGAGACTATGAGTGACCATGATAAACTGGCACGTTAACTTCTTTCCAATTCTTGTAAAAGGTACTTTTCATTCTGCTAATGAATAGTTAAATTTGTATAAAAAATATTTGTTATGCAACTGGACACTTACATTAGAGAGATCAAAGACTTTCCTAAAAAAGGAGTGAATTTTAAAGATGTTACACCACTGCTCAACAACCCTTTGGCATTTAAGTTTGCTACCATATCACTACTAAACCTAATTGGCAACCGAAAAGTAGATAAAATAGTAGGGATGGAGAGTAGGGGCTTTTTCTTTTCTACCCTTATGGCTCAGGAGCTCAATGCAGGTTTTGTACCGGTTAGAAAGAGTAACAAACTGCCCGGAGAAACCATATCTGAAAGTTATACGTTGGAATATGGAAACAGTACTTTGGAAATGCACAAAGATGCCATAAGCAAAGGAGAAAGAGTAGTGATACATGATGATGTACTGGCTACGGGAGGTACGGCAAAAGCCGTATGTAAATTAGTAGAGCGTCTGGGGGGTAAGATAATACAGTGTAACTTTCTAATGGAACTCACAGAGCTTAAAGGGAGAGAAGTACTGGAGGGGATAGAAGTAAAGTCATTGATCACATATTAATCCAATGTATTTCGCGTAACATACCATTTCCATGCAATCACCAACATCTGAAATTTGGTGGCCTGAGTAAGGTCTAGCCGTTTTTTGGAATAAGAGGGGAGTACCTGTTTGTTGATCCTGGCCAGAAACTTAAATACACGCTTTTTAATAGTACCCATGTTTGTAAAAATACAAAAACTCCGGCAGCCCTGCCGGAGTTTTTTAAGCTACTCCTGTTTTTGTATCATATTACGGGCGAGTTCGGCCCCTATAAGCGATTCCAGAAGCGTATTACCATTTTTTGAGCCTTCCTGACCGTTGATAAAGATCTCAGGTAATCTTAGCTCCTTGAGCTCGCGTGCTACATATACGGCAGTTTTGTACTCCCACTCAGCTCTTTCCTGTGGTGTAAGCCCTGCATTTACCAGTTTAGCATTTTCATACGCCTGTGCATCGGCCAGTGTTTTCTTAGTCTTAGCCTTAAATTGTGCCACCTCATATTTTTTACGTTCTTCAATGAGGTTAAACTCAGCAACCTTGGCTTTGGTCTCTGCTTCAATGGTTTTCTGTATCTGCTCTTTTTCAAGGCGCGCACGCTCTGCTGCTTTTTCTGCTTCTCCTCGCGCTTTTTCTTTCTGGGCCCGGTAAAACTCACGTTCTGCCTGTTGTTTCTCCAGTTGCGTTTGCGCAACTTCTTCTTTTTGTAATTGCAGGCGGGTGTCAAAGGTAGGCTCCCAGTCTATTTCATTCACTACCGCCTGTATCACCGAGAGGCCGTAAGACCGTAACGAGTTTCCGTCAACACGTACAGGCTCTCCGTTTATATGTTTAATGCGGTACCGCTTTTGTTTAGATTCCTGCCCTGAGATCCTTCGAATGGTGGCACTGTCACCAATAATTTCAGGAGTTTCCTGAATGGTGTACTCTTCGAGTACATACATACCGTTTTCAAGCTGGTCTTGAAAGTATCGGTCAAAGTCAGCAGCCTGTCCCGAAATATAATCCTGGGCAGCCATAAGTTTACAAGTATTCTTAATGGCCTGATCAATATTGGGAATAATTCGGGAAAACACCAGATTGCGCTCTGTTTTATTACGGTCTGCTACCGAAAGGAACTGGTTTTGATCTGTTATATTAATCCCAATAACTACCGAAGTAGCGATCTTGCCTTTTACCGCATCGTTAAACTCCCACTCATTAGCAGCCTGGGCGTACGCATACTTGCTTTGCTCTCCCAATTCTCCCTCTCCATTGGGGATTACATATTTTATAGGAAGCTCAAACTGGATAGGGATGAGCCTGCCCCACATTTTAGTGTTGATTCCCTGCCGAAAAACAGCTTTTTGTCCTCCCCAGGGATATTGTACCGCATAAGCCGTCCCCGGCTCTGCGTAAAAGAACATTCCTGTTACTACGCTTAAAACAACACCCAGTCCTATCAGTTGCAGGCTTCTTTTGGGTGTAAACCAACGTAAGGCTTTTATGTCTTTGAACATAATGCCGGCAAGTAAAGTTGCGGCACCGATAATGATAATACTAATTCCTAAAAATGTTAGCATGGCTGTAAAGTTTTAAAAGGTTCATAAAGTAACAATCACATAAATGATGACTTGAACAATAAATTCAATAATGGTTTTTGCAATAGCGATCATTTCCAGTAAAAGTTTTTAAAGGTTCATAATTATAGTTTACCATACTTTGAAATGTGGAATGCTTTTATCGGCCGAAAAAAACAAAACTCCATACTACTTTTTGAAGTATGTTTATTTAAGCTACAATTTTTATGGATTATTTCCAAAACCCCTTATTTTATATAGGGCGGGCGTTTTATTTTTACACCGGGATTGTTTTTGCCTCTTTTTTAGTGCAGTTGGCAAACCAGTATGTAAAGTAAAAAAGCCATAAAAAAAATGAAAGAAAACACGTTGATAATAAAAAAGCAGCACCTAGCAGGTGCTGCTTTTCGCAAGTGGAAAAAGATAACTAACGTTAATTCTTGGTAGTTATTTCAATAACAGACTGTTCGTTTTCCTTTTTGATGATTTTAACGCTTTTAATAGTATTGGGATCCAATTTTTCAAATGCTTTTCTGGCAGATGCCTTGCCATTGATAAAAAAAATGGCATCATCAGCACCTTTTAATTCTAGTTTATGGTTCTCTTTATCAGTGTGGATCATAACCGCATTTTCATCTTGGTCTTTTTTGGTGTAAACTTTTATTTTGTTTTCTCCTTTTGCGACCTCTATGTGTGAGATTTTATCTGTCTCCAAATTAATAAGTTCTTCTTCAGTAACAACATCACCATCTACAACAATTACAGCTTTCGAGTTAGCATTACCGCCAGAGGCAGTAGCGATACGTACCTTTTTTACTCTCTCATTCTCATCATTCACTACTTTCATCACATCTATTACCTCAATTTCGCCGTCCGGGCCCATTATTTCAATAATTTCATCTTCCCCATCACTCGTAATAACCTTTACTTTTTTATAGTTTGAAGATTTTACCGTATTGCCTATAGATATATTCCTGCTATTACCTTCATTGTCAAAATCTTGACGAATGGTAAAACGCTCAATAGGATCCGTCTGTTTTACATTATAACTGGCCGTTTGCCCTTTGTTATCATCCATTTGAACCTTAATACCGGTAATTTTACCATTAGAATTTCGTTTCACTTTTGAAAACTTAAGATCCACATTCTTCTCCGCAAATTTTTCGCGGTAGCTGTCGAGGTCTTTGTCTTTCGTGTGGTTGTCTATAATTACTTCCAGCTTTTCAGTTGCTTTCCCATTGATCTTTAATTTGGTTTCCTGAACCTGGGCAATGGTTTTTACATTAAAAAAAGCAATAAACGCTATAAGCAGAGGAGCTATAAGACTGTATTTCCATGCTTTTCTTTTTTGAGATCTGTTTTTGTTGAGCATAACGATTCTTTTTTTTGTTAATGAATTGAAAAATGTATTCGAGAGGGCGAGTTGAAAATTCCCGGCAACATTTTTTATAAGGATATATTGATAGGTTTTTTGTGATGAGTATTGTGAACATACCTTTTTATCGGCCATGTACTCCAGGTTTTTTACAATACTTTTGCGATAGCTCCATACAAAGGGGTTTATCCATTGAAAAATCGCAAAAACATGGGCACACAGAATATCTGCCGAGTGTTTTTGTAACACGTGTTCTTTTTCATGTTCCAGAATTACAGGTAATTCTTTTTCGTTGTGCATTAGCGGATTAAACACTATAAATCTTAAAAACGAAAAGGGAGCAGTTTGGTCAGTAGTTTCTACAAACTTAAAACCTTCTTTTTCAAATACATTACTGCGGCGTATTAACTTCCGGAAAGAGAGTATTTGAAGTACAAGACGTAACAGTAAAAACAGAACGCCCATACCGTATATAAAAAAAACTACTTCCCATAAAGTAAAGGCAGGAGAGTGGGCAAGTCCCGAGGTTTCCTGTAGGCCTGTAGTATTTTCAGAAAAGGTAGTGTTGGTGACATTGGGAACAGCAACAATAACCGTGCGTGTAAACGTTACCAGCGGCAGTACTAATGCACAGGCCATACCCCCTAAGAGAAAAAAACGATTGGCCTTAAAAAAAGTTTCTTTTTGAAGCAGTAGTTCATACATTAAATAAAATAAAGTAAGTATGCCCGCCGATTTTAAGAAATAGGTAAAAAAAGTTTCCATTTAATCTTCCTTTTCAATATGTTTAATAATCTCTTTTAATTCTTCTACGCTAATTTTCTCTTCCTTTGCAAAAAAAGATACCAGGCTCTTATACGAGTTATTAAAATAATCTTCTATTGCCGAGTTGATAAACTTTTTACGATAGGCCTCTTTTGATATAACAGGATAGTAACGGTGTGTTTTGCCAAAAGCCTCATGAGCAACATATCCTTTTTCTTCCAGATTTCGAATAATGGTAGATAGGGTATTGTAATGTGGTTTTTTTTCATCCTGAAAAGCAGCCATAACGTCTTTAACAAAAGCTTTTTCAAGCTGCCAGAGCACTTTCATTACGGCTTCTTCTTTATTTGTGAGCTTCTGCATGATTACAATGTTTATTCAAATGTAACTAAAAAACTAGTTTTAAAACTATAAAAATAGTTATTTAACGATTTTTTTAGTTTTTTGAAGCTTTAAAAAATCAGAACACGAGTTCTTTTTACCTTTTGAAAATTGTATTTTAATTTAAAATCTTACTATATCTTCGCAAAAAAATTATCTATGAATATTTTGTTGGTTATTGCCGGACTCGTTTTGTTAATACTGGGAGGTAACTGGCTCCTTAAGGCAGCCGTATCTTTATCGTTAAAGCTTGAGATACCTAAGATAATTATCGGGATGACCGTAGTTTCCTTTGCTACTTCTGCACCCGAGCTTATTGTAAGCGTACGCTCTGCTCTAAGCGGTTTTCCCGATCTTGCCCTTGGAAATGTAGTGGGATCTAATATAGCGAACCTAGGGCTCGTATTGGCCATAACTATTATTCTCTCTGCCATACATGTAGAACGTAGTTTTTACACCACTAACTGGCCCGTCATGATGATTGCTTCCGGGCTATTTTATATGTTTATTGCGTATGATGCTGTGTTGGAACGTCATGAAGGAACCATCCTTTTTGTGTTACTGCTTGTATTTTTAGTGTATTTACTGCGTTTTCAAAAACGGGCAGTTAGCGATGACTTTTCAGAAGATGATGTGCAGATGCCTTTATATAAAACAGTAGCTTTTCTTATATTGGGAGGAGGAGTGCTGTGGGGCGGATCTGAACTGCTCATCACAGGGGCTGTGGGTATGGCAGAATTATTTGGTGTTAGCGAACGAATTATTGGAGTTACTGTAGTTTCCGTAGGCACCAGCATACCTGAACTGGCAGCTTCGGTAATAGCTGTACTCAAAAAAGAGAAAGCCATTTCATTGGGAAATCTCATCGGTTCTAATGTTTTCAATATTCTGGCTGTTTTGGGAATTACTGCGATGATCACTCCCATAGAAGCCAGGGACCACGGACTTCTCAATAGTGATATTTACTGGATGTTATTATTCGCCTTTATCGTTTTGCCTTTGGTATTTCTGCCAAAAGGGTTACGTTTAGGTTGGCGTGACGGCATTGTTTTACTGGGCTTATATGTAGCATTTTTATATACTACCGTATTAAGTTAAAAGACGGTTCGGGTATCCGAACCGTTTCTTGCCTACAAAATCAGGAGATCTAAGCATATGCTTAGATCTCCACAGTTTTTACAGTCTTTATAATTCTGGCAGCAATTATATAGGTAACCGTTAGAAGCCGGCTTTCGATATTCCGGCCAGCCTTTCCAGGCTTTTTCTACAGTACCTAGGTGAATATGCATGGAACGTACCATGGTTAAAGACTCCATAAGTAAATTCTGCAATAGCTTTTGTTTCATAGTCGCACGTCAGGCATCCGGATGTTTTTCAACGAGCTCGCGCCCATAAGCATTGGGGGCTCCAACGGAACCATAATAAAGGGTCTGAGGTGCCGGATATCCGTTTTCAGGAAATCTGGGGGATCGATTTCCGGATCGCATAAAAAATATTCCTGCTCAAAACCAAATCAGAAATCATTGTCATCATCAATCTGGGATCTTCTGTTGGTAACATGTGGAGAGTCATCCATATCTAAAAACTTTACACATCACCAGATACCCGTTTTTACGCTGTGGGCCTTCACATATAAAAACAGGCTGTAACCACCGTTTTAAGAACCTCCCAGAACCTGTTGTGTAGAAGGACCGTCTTCACAATCTTCGATCTTTCTCGAAAAAATTGCTTATAATCTTCGTTTTACTTCTATAAACTCCGGGTGAGCATATAACCATTCAGCCAAATGTACGCTGGTTTTGCTTTTCTCATGATAAAAGGGTTTATGTGCCATATATAACCATAACTAAAAAGTATATTTTTTAAGTTAAGTTTAAAAAAATAGGGGGTAATATGGTTTAAAATAATTAATTTTTTTCTCATACCCCTATTTTTAAAAGGGTAAAATATAAAAAATATGGATTGAGGAGTATAAATTTATATATTTGTAAAAACAAAAAATAAAAGTTTTATGCCTACAATCAGATTTCAGGCGATACAGGAGACTTTCAACAGAAAACCGGTCGCCATTAATGAAACCGGAAGACGCTCAGAACTCTTTGGTTCTAATGTTTTTAATGAGTCTGCCATGCGGCAGTTTATGACCAAAGATGCTTTTGACAGTGTCATGAATGCTACCAAGTTCGGTACCAAAATAGATCGTAAGATAGCAGATCAAATAGCTGCTGCGATGAAAGACTGGGCACTTGCCAAAGGTGCTACCCATTACACACACTGGTTCCAACCACTTACCGGAGCAACTGCCGAGAAGCACGATGCGTTTTTTGAACCCATAGGGAATGGTACCGCTGTAGAAAAGTTTGGTGGTGGGCAACTAGTGCAACAGGAACCCGATGCTTCCAGTTTTCCCAACGGAGGTATTAGAAATACTTTTGAGGCGCGGGGCTATACCGCCTGGGATCCTACCTCTCCCGCATTTATTTACGGTACCACTTTATGTATACCTACCATATTTGTATCTTATACCGGTGAGGCCCTGGATAATAAAACCCCTCTCTTAAGAGCTTTACAGGCAGTAGATCATGCGGCAACCGCCGTAGTTAAATATTTTGACAAAAATGTAACCAAAGTAAATGCCACTCTGGGATGGGAGCAGGAATATTTTCTGGTAGATGCTGCACTGGCCAATTCCAGACCGGATCTTGTATTAGCAGGAAGAACACTTTTGGGGCATGCTCCTGCCAAAGGGCAACAATTAGACGATCACTATTTTGGGTCTATATCAGAACGCGTTATGAGTTTTATGCGCGATCTTGAATTAGAATGTATGAAACTGGGAGTTCCCGTTAAAACCCGTCATAATGAAGTGGCACCCAATCAGTTTGAACTGGCTCCTATTTTTGAAGAAGCCAATCTCGCCGTTGATCACAATGCCCTGCTTATGGATGTTATGCAAAAAACGGCAGATCGTCATGATTTCAAAGTGCTCTTTCACGAAAAGCCGTATGCCGGTATTAATGGTTCTGGTAAGCATAACAACTGGTCACTGGCTACCGATACAGGTGTAAACCTTCTGGCACCCGGAAGCACCCCTATGAAAAACCTTCAGTTCCTTACGTTTTTTATAAATACCATAAAAGCCGTACACGATAACGAAGAACTTATTCGGGCATCCATCGCTTCCGCCAGTAATGACCACCGTCTGGGAGCTAACGAAGCCCCGCCGGCTATTATCTCTGTTTTTATAGGAGAACAACTTACCCGTGTACTGGATGGGCTCCTCGGAGTTTCAAAAGGAAAACTGTCTCCTCAGGAAAAAACCGATCTAAAATTGAATGTAGTAGGGAAGATCCCTGATGTTTTATTAGATAATACCGATAGAAACCGTACCTCTCCCTTTGCTTTTACCGGAAATAAGTTTGAATTAAGAGCCGTAGGATCCAAATCCAACTGTGCCAATCCAATGACTATACTTAATACCATCGTAGCAAAACAATTAGTCGATTTCAAAAAAGAAGTAGATGCACTAATAGAGAAGAAGAGTCTCAAAAAAGACGAAGCTATATTTAATATTTTAAGAGAGTATATAAAAGCTTCCCGAAAAATACGTTTTGAAGGAGACGGGTATAGTGAAGAATGGGAAAAAGAAGCTGCCCGAAGAGGGCTTAGCAACAATAAAACAACGCCCGAAGCTTTAAAAGCCATGGTTTCTAAAAAAACAATTGCACTTTTTGAAGAAATGAATGTAATGAGCAAGGTAGAAGTAGAGGCACGTCATGAAATAGAGCTTGATGAATACACCATGCGTATTCAGATAGAAGGCAGAGTGTTGGGCGATATTGCCAGGAACCACGTTATTCCTACTGCAGTACGTTACCAGAATACCTTAATAGAGAATGTAAGAGGACTTAAAGAAGTTTTTGGTGCCGATTTCAAAAAACTGGCTTCTGAACAAATAGATCTCATTGAATCTATTTCTTATCACATTGCAGAGATCAACTCCAAAGTGAATGATATGACAGAAGAACGTAAAAAAGCCAACAACATTGAGAATGCACAGCTTAA
Organism: Ascidiimonas aurantiaca; assembly: GCF_037646345.1. Lineage (NCBI taxonomy): Bacteria > Pseudomonadati > Bacteroidota > Flavobacteriia > Flavobacteriales > Flavobacteriaceae > Ascidiimonas > Ascidiimonas aurantiaca. Next base: position 202,923 of record NZ_JBBEWR010000002.1, read on the forward strand.
AGCAGAGACATACTGCTTTAAGGTAAAGCCTTTCTTTGAGCAAATACGATACCACTCAGACAAATTAGAACTGTTGGTAGATGACGCTTTATGGCCGCTTACCAAATACAGAGAATTATTGTTCACCAGATAGATTAAATAGATGTTAGAAAAGGTCTGCTTTCGGGCAGACTTTTTTTTGCTTAGTTGAGAATGGTTTTTGAATCAGATACTTTCTCGTGTATGGTAAAACCACCCCAACTAAAAAACAGAAGAATACTTAATGGGAGTAAAACAATGCTGAGTATTTTAAGAAGAGAACGGATAAAGCGCTTTTTAAAATCCAGAATATGGTTGTTAGAACTCTCAACCACTAAAATGCTGGAAGCCAACTTCCCAAGTGTCTGGCCTTCAAAGATCAGATCGAAAAGAAGGAAGTACAGAAGATAGCCTCCCAGAAAAACACCAGGTAAAAAAAATGGAGGAAACCACCCTAAGTTAAAGCTCGTAGGAGAGTAATTTTCATAAAGCAGACTAAAGCCAATGTTTATTAAAGTGACAATAAACAGCAGGTCAATAACAAAAGCTACAATCCTTTTTGCGTTTACTAAATTCATTCTTATACTCCAAATAGATTACTGTATATGCTTACAAATATATAAATCATTTTGACTTATTGATTAAGAATTTACCGCTAAATTAACTTTCTGCTATCAAAAATGGTATAAAACCGTAACTACTCGATTCTTACACTGTAATCTTGAATAATTTTCTGAAAATTTTTTGATCCAAAAGACAATTTAATTCTACTTTTTTTCCGGTAAAAAAAGCTTTTGACAGTTTTTATAGTCATATGTATAATACTTATTACTTTTGCAAGACTAAATTTATATCATGAGTTCATCAACTTCCGGACAGAGATATTCACAAAGAGGGGTTTCGGCCTCCAAAGAAGATGTACACAATGCTATTAAACATCTGGATAAAGGACTTTTTCCTAAAGCCTTTTGCAAAATAGTACCCGATTATCTTACCGGAGATCAGGACCATTGCTTGGTAATGCATGCTGATGGTGCCGGCACCAAGTCTTCACTGGCCTATATGTATTGGAAAGAGACCGGTGACCTTTCTGTTTGGAAAGGAATTGCACAGGATGCACTTGTTATGAATATTGATGATCTTTTATGCGTAGGGGCTACAGACAATATTCTTTTGTCCTCTACTATTGGGCGTAATAAGAACCTTATCCCGGGAGAAGTCATAGCAGCTATTATTAATGGCACAGAAGAACTTGTACAGGAGATGGCACAACATGGGGTGCATATACATGCCACAGGCGGAGAGACCGCAGATGTAGGCGATCTTGTAAGAACCATTATTGTAGATTCAACCGTTACAGCACGTATGCCTAAAGCCCGGGTTATTGATAATGCCCGTATTGAGTCTGGTAATGTAATTGTAGGACTCTCATCATATGGCCGTGCCTTGTATGAAAAAGAGTATAACGGGGGGATGGGAAGTAATGGTCTTACCTCTGCCAGACACGATGTATTTGAAAAATACCTGGCAGAAAAATATCCGGAAAGTTTTGATCCGGCAGTTCCTGAGTCGTTAATATATTCCGGTAAAGTAAGATTGACCGATTTTGTACCCGGAAGCCCCCTGAATGCCGGAAAACTGGTTCTTTCTCCTACACGAACCTATGCTCCCGTCATAAAAAAAGTGCTGGAAGAATGCTCTTTAAAACATATTCACGGGATGGTTCACTGCAGTGGTGGGGCCCAGACCAAAATACTACACTTTATAGAAGATCTTCACGTTATAAAAGATAATCTTTTTGAAGTACCTCCACTTTTTCAGCTTATCCAAAAACAGTCTGGAACAGACTGGAAAGAAATGTATCAGGTATTTAATTGTGGCCATCGTATGGAATTATACGTAAAAGAAGAGATAGCCGGGCAAATTATTGATATTTCAAAATCTTTTGAGATCGATGCGCAGGTAATAGGAAGAGTAGAAGCTTCAGAAACCAAAAAGCTTACCATAAAGAGCTCATACGGAACATTTACCTGGTAGTTTTACAAAATGACTAAAATCGCTTTTTACCGTGGTTTTAGAAAGTCTGTTGGCAATCCATTATTTGAGAGTAATTTCCTTAGTATATTTACTTTTTGTTAATACGAAAGTATTTTTTATTTCGTTTTATATAAAGTAATTTGTGAGTATGAACAGAAAAGAATTTCTAAGATCAATTGGAGCTGGGGCTGCTTTGGCGTTGGTGCTCCCCTGCGTTCAGGGATGCTCGGGAGGAGACAGTGGGCCTGATGGCCCTGTAGATACTACGGGGGAAGTGGACTTTACGGTAGATCTTACTTCTCCGGAAGCAGATGCCCTACAAAATAATGGTGGCTTTATTATTAAACCGGAGATAAATGACAATACCGGGGTTGTAGTAGCCCGTAACCTCAATGGTGAGTTTGTAGCGGCAACCCGCAGATGTAGCCATGAGGGAAACCGGCGGGTGATCTTTCAGGATAATGAGTTTTTCTGTCCCGTGCACGGAGCACGGTTTAGTCAGTCGGGAACAGGGTTAAACTCATTTGGCAGCGGTGGGCTTGTTGTGTATAATACCTCTTTGAACGGAAACATTCTCAGGGTTTTTTCATAATATCAAAACAAGAACCCGATTAGAGAACAAAAAATGTATCTTTATACTATGCAACGATTTACAAAATATGTTTTCTTATTTTGGATAGTACTTCTGCCGCTGGTATGCACCTCTCAGGAGTGGGTTGACAATTACGACACGGCAATAGCACTGGCTAAAGAGAAAGAGCAACCTATTGTCATGGTTTTTTCGGGGTCAGACTGGTGTGGCCCCTGTATTCTTATGGATAAAAAGATCTGGCAGACCGAAACTTTTAAGGAGTATGCCTCTGATAATTTAATAATGCTCAAAGTTGATTTTCCTAAAAAGAAAGCCAATCAGCTCTCAAAAGAACTACAGGAACAAAATAATAAGCTGGCTCGTAAATATAATCGTAAAGGGTATATCCCTCTGGTAGTAGTTCTTAATGCAAAAGGAAAAGTACTGGGTACTACCGGTTTTGAAAGGAAAATGTCACCTGAAACACTTATAGAGCTACTTAAATCATTTGAAAGTTGAAAAAAAAGATCTTGGTATTTCTTTTCTTTCTGTGCTCATGGTTTTTCATAAGTGCACAGGTAACAGAAAAGCGTACTGTAAAACTTATGGGAAGCCGCTTCGATATTACGATCGCGGCTGGATCTGAAGTACGGGCCCGGGATGCTGTTAATAAAGCGATTGCAGAAATACAGCGTATAGAAAAATGCATTTCTTCCTGGGATGCCAATTCGGAAACTTCTCAAATTAACCGCAACGCGGGCATACAACCCGTAAAAGTATCCAAAGAATTATTTGAGCTCATACAGAGAAGCCTGCAGGTATCTGCTGTTACCGGGGGCGCTTTCGATATTTCTTTTGCCTCTATTGATAAAGTCTGGTATTTTGACGGACGCATGACACAAATGCCCTCCGAAGAAAGTATTAAGGCATCTGTTGAAAAAGTAGGCTATAAAAACATTGTTTTGAATACCGATGAACAAACCGTTTTTTTAAAGCTCCCGGGAATGAAAATTGGTTTTGGGGCTATAGGGAAAGGCTATGCGGCCGATAAGGTGAGAACCCTAATGAAAGAAATGGGAATACCGGCAGGTATAATAAATGCTTCAGGAGACCTTACTACCTGGGGTTACCAGCCAGACGGTACCGAGTGGAAGGTAGGCATTACCAACCCGCTTAATCAGAATAAAGTATTTTCCTGGTTTCCCGTAGTAGAAGCAGCCGTTGCTACTTCTGGCAACTATGAAAAATACGTAGTTTTGAACGGAAAGAAATATACGCATATCATAGACCCCAGAACCGGATATCCTGCTTCAGGGCTGGTAAGCGTCACTGTTTTTGCCAAAAGTGCCGAATTATGTGATGCACTGGCCACAGCCATTTTTATCATGGGCACCCAGAGTGGTATTCATATGATAGATCAATTGCCCGGTATAGAATGTGTACTGGTAGATGAAAACAATAAAATACACACCTCTAAAAATATCCAACTAAATCCAGCCAACCCATGAAAAAAATACTAATGATTGTTCTAGCCTTTTTTTCTCTAACCTCTTGTGTAGCCGTTAGAGAATATGAAAAGGTATATATTAACGATGAAGAAATGATATTAGCTGCCAGATCAATTGAACGCTTTGAAACCAATTTTCATATTTACAGAGAGGCAGCCGCAGGGGCCAACGGAGGTAAAACCGGAGGTGGATGCGGTTGTAATTAATGATTCTCTTAAAAAGTTGATTTTCATGCGAAAACACATGTTCTTTTTGTGTTTTATGGGAAGTTTGTGTATGGTTTGGGCCCAGGAAACCAATACCTCCTATAAACAGAAGGTGCTGGAAACTGCCGAAATAGACCTGCTTTTCAGTTATTATGAGCAGGATGGGGTACATGCAGCCGTAACCGGAGGTGAAGGAAGTGAAGAACTTACTGATGTAACACCAACTATAATTGTAAGTGTACCATTGAGTGATGACCATGTACTTACGTTTGATACTGGTATATCTGCGTACACCTCTGCATCATCCAGTAATATTAATCCTTTTGACGGGACTAACCGGGCAGACCCGTTTATAGAATCGTCCGGTGCTTCCCGAAGTGATGTATGGGCCTATTTTAATCCTTCCTTATCATACAGTTCTGATGACAGGAATCATGTGCTAACGGCCAATGTGAACATTGCTGCCGAATACGATTATTTTTCCGTTGGGTTTGGAGGAAGTTATACACGTCTTTTCAATGAAAAAAACACAGAGCTTGGAGTAAGTGCCCAGGTATTCTTTGATACCTGGAACCCGCAATATCCCATAGAGTTACGTGAAGGTTTTTTTGATGATCGTATTACCGGAAATGGTACATACGCTCCGGTTTTTAATGCATTTGACAACGAAAGGAGAAACTCGTATTCCCTTTCTTTTAGCTTTTCACAGATCATGACCAAAAAACTACAGGCATCCTTGTTTTTTGACCTGGTACTTCAGGAGGGCCTGCTGTCCACCCCGCACCAAAGAGTTTATTTTGGTGATGTAAATGATTTTTTTATTCAGGAATTTCAATTAGCCGATGATGTGGAAAGACTGCCCGATACCCGTTTTAAAGTACCTCTTGGTGGCAGGCTGAACTATTATGTAAATGAGCGCATAGTGATTCGCAATTATTACAGGTATTATCTCGATGATTGGGGAATCACCTCACATACTTTAAACATAGAAGTTCCTGTTAAGTTAAATGATCGGTTTACCGTGTATCCTATGTACCGTTACTATCACCAAACCGCTGCCGATTATTTTTACGAAAAAGAACAGGCACTGTCAACCATGGACTTCTATACTTCCGATTATGATCTTTCGGGGTACGATGCCCATCAATATGGGGCCGGTATCACCTACAAAGATATTTTTACCAGGGCCCGTATTTGGAAATTGGGGCTCAAAAGTATTGACCTTCGGTTTAATCATTACGACCGTAGTGATGGCCTTACAGCCAATATACTTTCCTTCGGCATGAGATTTATAGGCAATTAACAGCCGGTGTTTTTTTAGCCGGTTCACAACCCGGTAAAATACCCTAAAACAAATTCATAATTACAGGATTACTTCCTGTAAAAAGATAATGAAACGAATACAGATCTCATTAAAATATGCTAAAAAATCTTAACTTTGCAGCCGCCCTTGAGGGCTTTAATTTGCAGAAAGAATATGTTAGATAAGCTTAATATTGTAAAGCAAAGATTTGATGAAGTATCTGATCTTATTATTCAACCAGATGTCATAGCCGATCAAAAGCGCTATGTGCAGCTAAATAAAGAATATAAAGACCTTAAGGAACTTGTAGAAAAACGGGAAGAATATAAAACCCTGCTGGATAACCTCGAAGAAGCTAAAGAGATCATAGCCGATGGCAGTGATGCCGAAATGGTAGAAATGGCTAAAATGCAGTTAGAAGAAGCACAGGGAGCTTTGGAACCTCTTGAAGAAGAGATTAAATACTTACTTATTCCCAAAGAGCCGGAAGATACCAAGAATGCCGTTATGGAAATACGCGCAGGAACCGGTGGTGATGAAGCCAGTATATTTGCGGGAGATCTGTACAGAATGTACTCAAAATACTGTGAGTCTAAAGGGTGGCGCACTTCAACGATCTCATTTAGTGAAGGGACCTCGGGAGGTTTTAAAGAGATCATTTTCAACATTGAGGGAGAAGATGTATATGGCACCCTTAAGTTTGAAGCCGGTGTGCATCGCGTACAGCGTGTACCGCAAACAGAGACCCAGGGACGTGTACATACCTCGGCAGCTACGGTTATGGTACTTCCGGAAGCAGAAGAGTTTGACGTTCAGTTAGACATGAATGAAGTTAAAGTAATACGAACTACTTCTACCGGGCCGGGAGGGCAAAGTGTAAACACGACCTACTCTGCCATTCATCTTATACATATTCCAACAGGAGTAGAAGCCCGTTGTCAAGATGAAAAGTCACAACATAAAAATCTGGAAAAGGCTATTAAAGTATTGCGCTCAAGATTATATGAAAAGGAACTTGCCAAGAAGCAGGAAGCAGATTCCGCCCGAAGAAAAAGTATGGTAAGCTCTGGAGACCGAAGTGCAAAGATCAGGACTTACAACTATCCGCAAAGTAGGGTGACCGATCATCGAATCGGGCTCACGCTGTATGATCTCGATAATATTATTAACGGAGATCTTGAAAAAGTAATTGACGAACTCAAAATGGCAGAGAATACCGAAAAGCTTAAAGAAGCCAACGAAATAATATAAAAATGGAAAAGGCCCTGAAGTTTCAGGGCTTTTTTATAACACCTCTTTTTTTAAATACAATAATAACGCTATGACCACGAAACAGCTTACCGAAGAGATATTGCGTAAAAGATCGTTTTTATGTATAGGGCTGGATGTAGATATCAATAAACTCCCCGTTCATTTACAGGAAAAAGAAGATCCTATTTTTGAGTTTAACAAAGCTATTATAGAGGCAACACACCACCTGGCAGTAGCGTATAAACCCAATACGGCCTTTTATGAAGCATACGGTGTAAAAGGGTGGGAGTCTCTGCAAAAAACGGTGGAGTATATAAACCTCAAGCACCCCGAGATTTTTATTATAGCCGATGCCAAAAGGGGTGATATTGGTAATACCAGCGGGATGTATGCCCGTGCTTTTTTTGAAGAGTTACAGTGTGATGCCGTAACGGTCGCCCCATATATGGGCAAAGACTCGGTTGAACCATTTCTAGCTTTTCACAACAGGCATACTATTTTACTGGCACTTACTTCTAATTTGGGAGCCTCTGATTTTCAAATAGATGAAGAACATAGCCTATACAAAAAGGTGATCCGTACTTCAAGGGAATGGACCAATAGTGAGAACCTTATGTATGTAGTAGGCGCTACCCAAGCCAACCGTTTAAAAGAAATACGCGCCCTTATACCGGAAAGTTTTTTATTGGTGCCCGGAGTGGGTGCTCAGGGAGGCAGCCTGGAAGAAGTGGCAAAGTATGGTATGAATGAACAGGTGGGCCTGTTGGTAAATTCTTCCAGAGGTATTATTTATGCATCTTCCGGCACTGATTTTGCTCAGGCTGCAGCTAATAAAGCCCGGGAACTACAAATTCTTATGGACCAAATACTCACGGTTAAATTAGAAAAGTGATCACACTTACAGATCAAACCGGAAGAGAGCTTTCCTTTAAAGAAATACCAGAACGAATTGTTTCTCTGGTACCTTCTCTAACAGAACTGTTATGTGAATTACAACTGGAAAGTGAACTTGTGGGAGTTACTAAATTTTGTGTACACCCGGCTCATATACGAAAGGAAAAGAAAGTAGTGGGCGGTACCAAACAGGTACATTATCATAAAGTGGCGGCACTTGAACCAGATATTATTTTATGTAATAAAGAAGAAAACACATTAGAAATGGTGCAGGAACTGGAAAAAATAGCCCCGGTTCATGTATCAGATATAGTTGATATTGATGATTGTATTGAAGTGATCTTACAGTACGGCACCCTTTTTAACAGAAAGGAGGAAGCGCATGCTCTTGCACAGAATATAACTACTGAGAAAAATAACTTTTTACAAGAGATACAAAACCTGCCTTCTAAAAAAGTAGCATATTTTATATGGAAAGATCCCTGGATGGTAGCCGGTAATAATACTTTTATCAATTATTTACTGGAGATCAATCATTTTGTAAATATATACAAGGATGCATCCAGATATCCGGAAGTACAGATAGAAACCCTGGAAGAAGAATATGCACCTGATTATCTATTTCTTTCATCTGAGCCGTTCCCGTTTACAGAAAAGCAGTTACCTCTGTTACAAACACATATAAAAAAGGCCCGTATGGTCCTGGTAGATGGTGAGTTTTTTAGTTGGTACGGTTCCAGATTGTTAAAAGCATTTACATATTTTAAACAATTGCATAAAGAGCTTACCGAAATTGATAAGGAATAGATGTACAAATTCAAAAAAAGTGTATTTCCGGTTCAATTCATGAAATTAGTTTATTACATTCGTAATTAAATGATAAAGGTTGCCATTTGCTTAATTACACGATTTATCAACATGCGGCTTCAGAAAACTGGGTAACTTTTGTACATGGTGCAGGAGGAAGTTCTTCTATATGGTACAAACAGGTACGTGAATTTAGAAAGCATTTTAATGTTTTACTATTGGATCTTCGTGGCCATGGCGATTCAAAAAATTTACAGGATACTTTCAAAAAGCGCTATACTTTTGAGTCTATTGCCAACGATATTGTAGAAGTATTAGATCATGAGAAAATTGCGTCTTCCCATTTTGTAGGCATTTCTCTGGGTACCATACTTATTCGTCAGGTGGCCGAGATGTATCCTCAAAAAGTGAAGAGCATGGTAATGGGTGGAGCTATTATGAAACTTAATGTACGGTCTCAGGTATTAATGCGAATAGGGGTTATCTTCAAATCGGTAGTACCGTATTTGTGGCTTTACCGGTTTTTTGCGTTTATCATTATGCCTAATAAAAATCACAGAGAATCGCGCTTACTTTTTATAGGGGAGGCCAAAAAACTGTATCAAAAAGAATTTATCAGATGGTTCAAACTTACTTCTGAGATCAACCCTTTACTGCGTTTTTTCAGAGCTGAAGAAGTATGTATCCCTACTTTTTATTTAATGGGCGAAGAAGATTATATGTTTTTGCCGGCTGTTCGCCAGGTGGTAAAGGCACATCGTTTTTCCAGCTTATATGTTTTTGAATCCTGCGGGCATGTTGTTAATGTAGAGCAACCACAAATATTCAATCAGCAGGCACTTCATTTTATGAAAGGGGTATAATAAAAAAACCAATTCTTTTCAGAATCGGTTTTTAACAGCTAACTCAAAACAATTTCGATCAAAGTATTAAATACGATGCAAAAGTCTGATTATTATTCCATTGACATGTTAACTCAGTATTAGCAATTCATTAATTTAGTTAAATGTTACAAATTGAATGTCAGCGCTTTAATTTTTATTTTGAGTGCTGTTACTGGTGTTAATTGGGTATTAGGTTAGGGTTGGCATCCAACTCCCTTTGTGGTATGGGTAACACCAGTCTGTTATCATCGTAAGCAAGGCTCCCAACAGTTCCCTGCGTCCTTTTTATGTCGTGTAAGGTAAAGCCTTCAAATGAGAGTTCACGTCTTCGCTCCAGCAAAATAATGTTCAGATCTAAGGTTATAAGCGGTGCAGCTCCTGAACGACCGCGTAATGCATTAATCTCAATTAGGGGGTCAAGTCCGAGAGCAGACCCTAATCGAAAATTACACTCGGCCCGAATGAGGTGCATTTCAGCTATGCGCAAAAAAGGAATATTAGCAAACTGAGACTGCCATTTGGTGGTGGCAGTTCCTCCAGGGTTCTCATAGAAAAAACTACGACGTTCGTCATCAGGATCATCATAAATATCAAAGTGAAGGGGCTCAACAGATACATCCGGGTTTCCTGCACGTCCTCCAAATACCTGGCCTGACCAGTAAGTGTTCATATTATTAATACTGTTCACTCCATCCTGACTGTTTTTTTGCCAGGTAAATATATCTTCGGGGCTGTCTGAATCGTTGTTAAAGGCCTCTTCAAAAGAGGTAGCGAGGATATGACCGCTATTGGTGAGAACATCATTGGCAGCGTCTCTGGCAGCGGCATAGTTGCCTTGTTGTAAATATAATCGGGCCAGAAGGGCCTGTGCGGCATAACGATCTGCAAAAAAGCTATTGGAGGCCGGGAGCAGGGCATAGGCATCGTTGAGATCCTGAATAGCTTGTTGATATACTTCATCAATAGTATTTCTGGAGGGAAAGGTTACTGACCCGGTTGTTATTACCGGATCGAGGACTATGGGAATGGCAGGGCCACTATTTTGTTGTCCTGTTTTAAAAGGCTGCCCAAAGAGACGTGCAAGATCAAACATGATAAGTCCGCGTAGAAATTTAGACTCTCCCTCCATACGGTCACGCTCTGTGGCATCTTCAAATCTGTCCAGATTAGCCAGTACAATATTTACCTGATTGTTTACTTCAAAACCGTTAAGCCAATAATCACGAACAAAGAAATTATCGGCTACTATGGCTTTTTCATTAAATTGAGCAGGTTCTTCAAAAGTTCCGTTCCATCTCAGTTCACCGGTATTGGCAATAAGTTCAACTGCGAGATTAATATCACCGCCATACGAGGATATCTGGCCTGCCTCATCATAAGCACCAATAAGGATGCTTCGAAGGTTGGCAGCTGAACTGACTACGGCTCCCGGAAGCAGCCCTTCTTCGGGACGTACATCCAGATTATCTGCACATGCAGTGATAATAAACAGGGATATGCTTGTAAATAGTTTATGATATATATGTTTTTTCATGATGTACAATTTTAAAATTCAATACTTAATCCAAGAGTATAGGTTTTAGCGGGAGGTGCCGAATAAAAATCAAGCCCTACTTCAATATTGCTGTCCCCGTTAAAATCTGCGGTAGATTCCGGATCGTACCCTCCGTCAAAATTGGTAATTGTGAGAAGGTTAAATCCGGTGAAGTACACCCGTAATCGTTGTACAAAGAATTTTTTTGATATATCATCCGGTAAGGTATATCCCAATGTAAGGTTTCGAAGACGAACAAAATCGGATCCGTCGAGATACCGTGTGGATGCTTGTTGTCCGTTAGTTTGAAAAAGCCTTGCTTGCGGTACATTGGTAATATCGCCGGGTTGTTGCCACCTGTTTAACTGATCGGCTGTTTGATTATCAAAAAATCGCGCATTACCAGACTGAAAACGGCCTGCATCGTTATAAATGGAGGCACCCCATTCACCCTGCAGTGTAAACGAAAAATCAAAACCTTTGTAATTCATGGTGTTGGTAAGTCCGGCAATCACATCGGGAAAAGGAGAACCGGCAATGATACGTTCGGCTTCACTAAAATCAGATGTGAGCGAACGATCCAGACTGCCATCGGCGTTTCTGGTATTCCTTACAAATAAAGCATCTCCATTGTCCGGATTCACACCTGCATACTCAACGAGGTAAAAGGAAGAAATGGTTTCACCTTCTCTAACGATGTTCCTGTTTTGTATAATATCCCCTCCGGGAAGATCTGTTATTTCATTTTTGAGTGTGGAGATATTTATGGAAGAGTTCCAGCTAAAGTTATCGTTTATAATATTTTTGGTGTTCAATACGAATTCGACCCCCTGGTTTCTTAGTTCACCTACATTACGGGTTATGATGGTGAAGCCATTTGTGCCCGGAATAGGCTCATCCAAAAGCAACTCATCTGTGTTTTTAACAAAATAATCGAGCTCTCCGGTGATACGATTGTTGGCAAAACCAAAGTCTATCCCAAAATCATATTGAGAGGTTCGTTCCCATTGCAGGCTGGGATCCCCTAATTGCGTTGGGGCCAGACCGGCACGCTGATTGTAAGGTGCCACCTGAAACAGGCTTAAACTGGCAAAATCTCCAATTTCTGCGTTACCGGTTATTCCCCAACTCGCCCTCAGTTTTAATAAGGTTATGATATCTGAATCTTTTATAAAATCTTCTTCTGAAAGTATCCATCCGGCTGATGCTGCCGGGAACCATCCATAGCGGTTATCTTCACCAAAACGGGAAGAACCGTCATAACGAACACTACCTTTAAGCAGGTATTTGTTATTTATAAAGAGTGTGGCTCTTCCAAAATAGGAGAGGAAATTAAACCGGCTTCTTCCCGAACTTCCAACAATTATTTCAGAAGCACTGCTTATGGTTTGCAGTTCATCTGAAGGAAAACCCTGCCCCTGAACGAGTTGTAACCGCCGGTTACTTTCTTCAAAGCTCATACCCACGGTAAGTTCCAGATCATAGATATCGTTAATGAGTTTATTATATGTGAAATAATTGTTTAGGTTGTATTTTTCTGTATTTACGGCATTGGCGGTGCCCAGTCCGCCTATTGAGGCAAATTCCGTAAGACTTCCCGAAAATCTTTCAGCTACCTGTGAAGTATAATCATACCCCAGTTCGGTTCTGAAATCAAGGGCTGGTGTAATTTGATATTGGAGGTACGAGTTGGCCAGAATACGCCAGATATTGGTTTGGAAATTACCATTAAATTGCTCCATAAGGAAGTTAAAGTACTCGGTAGTTTGGTTATTGGGAGTAATACCATCTTCCAGATATGCCGGAGAAAGCGGAACCTGTGCCACTGCCTGCATGGGTGTTGAAAAGGCATTATCATTGGCAATACGATCTATTTTTGATTTTGAGATGTTCACGTTAAGCCCTGCTTTGAATTTCTCGGAGATGGTATGGTCTATATTGGAACGTACATTATATCTTTCCAACACATTTCCCCTCACAATACCATCAGTGCGATTGTATGCAGTAGATAGGAAAAAGAGCGTTTTTTCATTTCCTCCTGAAATATTGAAATTTACATCCTGAATTGAGCCGTTAACCAGTGCGAGGTCCTGCCAGTCGGTATCTACTTCACCGTTTCTCCAGTCAAGCCCGTTGGCATAAAAATCAAATTGTCCTTCTATACCTGCCTGTGAGAACCCTGAATTAAGGGCAGCTTCTGTAAAAAGTTCTGCATATTCTTCAGCATTTAACCAGTCTCTTTTGTTGGTGGCGGTACTCCATCCGTATGATGTGTTTAACGATATTCGGGTTCTTCCGGCTTTACCTTGTTTGGTTTTGATAATAACTACGCCGTTGGTGCCTCGTGCCCCGTAAATAGCTGCTGCAGATGCATCTTTTAAAATGTCAATAGACTCGATGTCATTAGGATTAATAGTTACCAGGGGGTTAATGGGAGAATCATTAATAGATTCATCGGTATTGTTAATTGGAATGCCATCTACCACATACAGAGGTTCCTGAGATGATGAAATGGTAGCAACCCCACGAACCCTCACTTTTACGCCTCCTTCTACTTTACCGTTTATCTGGGTGATTCGAACCCCGGCTGCCTTACCTGTAAGGGCACTTTGCAGGCTGGGGGTAGGTACATTGTTAATTTGTTCTGATGAGAGAGAGGCAATATTGTCGGTTACTTTTCTTTTGGTTTGTTTACCAAAACCTACCAGAACAACTTCATCCAGTTCTGATACTTCGGGTTGTAGTACAACATTGATCACTAATTCTGAACCTACGGTTTGTTCTGTGGTTCTAAAACCAATGAAACTAAAAACGAGGATATTTCCCGAATCGGTAGTTATGGAGTAATTCCCGTCAAAATCGGTTTGCACACCCAGAGTTGTATTTTTCACCAATACATTTACTCCCGGAAGCGGTAAGCCTTCCTGATCGGTAACTTGCCCCGTGATGGTTCTCTGCTGTGCAACAACTGTCGCTATTCCCATTATATATAGCAACAGGGTTAAGTAGTTTTTTGCTTTCATATCTTGTCTTTCTTTGGTTAATTCTTATGATATGATGCAGTGGAAGAAAGGCAGGAAGTAAAGACTGGTTTGCTAATTCAAATTAATTATTTCGAAAAATGAGCCCAAAAGTTTAGTGGAGTTAATGGGTTTTTTTCAACTACGAACGCTGCCTTTTCTTACCGGACTGCTTAGTAAAAGAACCCATTATAAACGGTTTTAAGGGAATGCCTTATAAACGTTTCCCCTGCCGATACATGCTTACCTGTAATTTACGTGTACCTGCTTTTCGAAGGTTTTAAGGAATTGGGTAGGAGTGAGCTGTGTTTCCTTTTTAAATGCTTTGTTGAAGGTGACTTTGTTGTTAAAACCTACTTCATAAGCTACATCTATGATATGAAGATTACGGTGGGAATCGTTTTTAAGCATTTCTATGGCTTCCTCAATTCTAAAGGTATTTACCAGTTCAAAAAAGTTCATATTAAAATGCTCATTAATTACCTGTGAAGTATTATGTCTGGTAGTGCCTAAGCGCTCTGAAACAGAATCCAGGCTTATGGAGCTGTCTTTAAAAATTTTCTCTGCTTCAAAAAGATGTACTAATTGTTCTTTTAGTTCTATAGAAAATCTTTCCGTAAGTCCAGATTTCCGGTATTTGGGATCTTCATGAGCGGGCATAGGCATATTAAATACTTCCGGGCGTGCATAGGCAGAAAAACCTACATATAAAACTAACATAGACATAAGTATGATCTGAGGATGAATAAGAAAATCTATTTTTATGATCTTCATAAGAATAAGGCCATAAATGAGATAGGCAAAAATGTAACTCACATTAAAGATCACTATATTTCTTTGCCACTTTTTTACGGGCGCTTCATGCTTTTTATGTTTTGCCTTTACATATATTCTATATACAAGAAAACCATATATGGAAAGAGACAGTATTTTTAGAATAACCACCGTGACCATAAATGGAAACATGAGAGTATCCCTATTTATCATCATATGCAGTTTTTCTTCAGACGAAAGCAGATAGATGGGTAATATATAAATAGAAAGAACAATAGAAGGGAGCAGGTGTAAAAGGTCTATCAGCTTAAAATGATATTGTTGGGTAACCCGTTTGAAATAGAAAAACAACAAAGGGCCGTATAAAAATGAAAATGTAGCGGTTAAATATAGAGTATGTGGTATATAATAGGTGTAATTACTCAGGTACAGGGATACATTAATAATGAATAAAGAATGCAGTAATATGAAAATACTAATTAATAGATTGGCCAGGTAATCTTTGTTTTTTTTAAGGTTAATGATCAGTGCTATAAAAATGCCAATAAGCCCTGAATAGAAATAAAAAACGATCCAGCCATTTATTTTAGGAATGTATCTCTTATAAAATGTTTTAAAAGCTTTGGTCTCTCTTATATTGTCAAATGCATGATGATCCATAACATGCGGATCGTACTTCAGGTTGAGATAGTTTTGTAAGGCCAGCACCGTTTTTTCTCCATTGCCAAGCCCTGCATGAGACATCGCAATTCTGAGATAGAAGGTCATGGAGTCGGAATAGTTGTCACCCAGTGCCTTTTCATAGTAATAAATAGCTTTTTCATAATTTTTAACAGAGAAATGATAACTGGCAGCATACATCAAAGAGTCTTTATCTGAAGTATTGAAATAAGGGTTTGACCATGCCAACGTACTGTGAACAACACCTAGAAAAATAACTGTAAATATGCCAATATGTATAGTATAAAATGTTCTCATTTCTCATGAATCAGCGTTATGTTAAATTACGAAAAAAAGAGCCTTGCCGAAGCACTTTTACCTTTGAGCAGTAATTCCCGATAATAGTTTACCTGCACGGATCAATACAAAAACCACATAAAAAATACTGTAAAACCATATATTTCTGAAGCTTAGCGCTTTTTTTTAAGTTCGAGGTCATAAACTCCTTTTATTGTATATTTAACTTTTCTTTAAGTGAAAAACGGTCATGGAATCTTTTAAAACACTTCTTTTTTGCATCTTTTTGCTAGTTATTTCTTTTGTAAACGGGCAAAATACTGCTTGTAACTGTTGCTCGGAATCCCATAGATCGTTTGATTTCTGGCTGGGAGATTGGCAAGTGGCAGATGCTGAGGGAACGTTCCTGGGTACTAATACAATTGATAAAATACAGGGTAACTGCATTGTTCGGGAAAACTGGGTAAGTGCCCGTGCGGGATATACGGGTACCAGTTACAATTTTTATAACTCACAAACGGATGAATGGGAGCAATTGTGGATTGATAACAGCGGGCAAAGTTTACATCTTAAAGGGGGCTTGGAAAATGGAGCCATGGTACTGCTTAGTGACCCTATACCACAAAAGGAAGGCTATGATCTTATAAACAGGGTTACCTGGACTCCCGGTACCGACGGAACAGTTCGTCAACTTTGGGAAACATCTACAGATGAAGGTGCTGTGTGGAAAGTAGTTTTTGAGGGTATTTACCGCCGCACTCAGGAGTAAGTTCGCTTAAGGATCTCATTGGTTTCATCCCGGTTTTTGAAAACATCAAAAGTTTTCCCTTGGGTGCGCAGGGCGCCCAGGACATTTGCATATTGAGCGGCCTTTACAATATCTTTATGTACAGTAAGGCCATAGGCAAGGCCTCCTGCAAAAGAATCACCACAACCAGTGGTATCTACCACATGATCTACTTTTACCGATGGGACATGAAATTCATTAAGGGTCTGTTCATTTTTAGTATATACCTTAGCACCTCTGGAATCCAGAGTAATATATACTACAGAAACGCCTTTTTCTAAAACATAAGAGGCGAAGGCCTCCAGGTGGTCTAGTTGGGTTTCTTTAAAAATGGCTTCTCCCAATTGTTGATAGTCGCGATCAAACCAGCAACAAACAGACTCCTCAAGGTTCATTTTAAGAACATCTATATAAGGCAGCCATTCATCTTTGTCGGCCCAGTATCTCCGGTGCCGGTTACCATTAGTATCTAACAGCGTAGTAGGGCCGTGAGCGTCAAAAATAACCATACTGTCTGAATGAGATTTAATATATTCAAGTGTTTCGGGCCTTACTTCAAAATTGGTTATAGGCACAAAAACAAAAGCATCTGCATCTAGAAAGGGTTTTACATCGTCCGGTTCAATAGTGTGCATTTTGGCAATCTGTTTTTCCTGCCGGTTGTTTTGATCGAGAAACTTTAATTCAATAATGGTACCCTGGTCATGTTTAGTGTAGAGGCCCTGTGTACGTATGTTGGCATACGGGCTAAAAACACCGGTTACAGGTTGCAGATCTTCTTTGCAAATATGAGATATAGGATATACTTCGCCTTCATTTTCAAGCAGTTTAGCCAGGGCAATTACAGGATGTGTTACGCAGCCATACTTCTCAATAACTTCTCCTCTGTGGGTAATGATCGTGTCTCTGGGTATAGGGCCGGCAACTGCTATTTTATACATACGTTAAAAATTTTTGTCCTGTAAGGCAAATACTTTTCTCAGAAGGTCGGTTGTTCTGGCAGATACTTTATTCCGTATTTCTTTTTCCTCAACTGCGATCATAGTATATACTCCTTTCAAGGCTTCTGTAGTCACATAATCGGTGAGGTTGGGATTCACATTGTTTGTAAAAGGGAGGGTATTATATTTTTGTATGATGGTTTTCCATATATCATTGGCCCCTACTTTGTCAAGTGAAGATTGGATTATGGGGTTAAATTTATTATAAAGGGCTGTTTCTGTACGTTGGGAAAGGTACAGGGTTGCTGCATTGTCCTGACCCAGAAGTATATCGCGGGCATCGATAAAAGTAATTCCCTTTACGGCATCTACAAAAATGGGGGTAGCTTCTTTTACAGCATCTTCAGCGGCTCTGTTAAGTAGTTTAAGCCCATCATCGGCGAGGCTGCCAAGCCCTATATCTCTAAGGGCCTTGTCCACTTTCTGCAGTTCATCGGGCAATACTATTTTTACCAGTTCATTCTTAAAAAAACCGTCTTTAGAAGTTAGTTTGCTCACTTGTTTGTCAATACCAAATTGCAGCGCCTGCCTAAGGCCTAAAGCTATTTCGTTCGGGCTAGGAGCTCCTGTACCGGGTAACTGATTGACTACCTGTTGTAATTCTGCACAGGAAGTAAGAACAAGAAAACAACATAAGGCCACGGTTTTTTTCATGATAAACAGTATATTTATGGTTACGGCAACGATCCCAAATTTAAACTTTTATGTTTAAAAATATATTTTATGCATTTATTATTTGTACTATTTTGCTGTCATGCCAAAGTGACAAAGAGCCGGAGAAGGTGTCTTATGCACAATATCTGGTAGTTTTAGGTACGCTTCAGGATGCCGGTTTTCCACATATTGATCATTCTAATGAATTTGAAGCGGTAGCTGAAGGTACTTTGACCAAAGGCAGAGTGGTAAGCCTGGGGCTTATTGATAAAGAGGCCGGTAAAAAGTGGCTTTTTGAAGCGACACCAGATATGCCGCAGCAACTTTATGATCTTGAAAAACATGTAAAAACATCAGAACAGATAATTGATGGTGTATTTCTTACGCACGCGCATATTGGTCATTATACCGGACTCATGTATTTTGGAAAAGAAGCCATGAATGCCAGGGGCATACATACGTATGTTATGCCCGTAATGAAACATTTTCTGGAAAATAATGGCCCCTGGAGCCAGATGGTAACGCTTCAAAACCTGGCATTACAACCTTTACAGGCCGATAGTACGGTGCACTTAAACAAGAGCCTGAAAGTAACTCCTTTCCTTGTACCACATAGAGATGAGTATTCGGAAACAGTGGGATACCGAATAGAAGGCCCGGAAAAATCGGCACTCTTTATACCGGATATCAATAAATGGCATTTATGGGAGCGTGATATTGTAGAGGAAATACGAAAGGTTGATTACGCATTTCTGGATGCTACTTTTATGTCTGAAAATGAAATAAACCGCCCTATGAGTGAAGTACCGCATCCGTATATTCAGGAAACGGTTGCTCTTCTGGAAAAGGAACCCCGAAGTGTAAAGGCTAAGGTGGTTTTTATTCATTTTAACCACTCCAATCCCGCATGGTTTCCACAAAACCATTATCGAAAACAATGGGAGGCACAGGGATTTAAATTTGCAGAAGAAGGCCAGGTCTTCCAACTATAAAATGAAGTAACATATTCTCTTTCAGTGTTACAGGCAAAGTGCTTTTACCTGTGTATTTTCAGGCAGGTATATGTGGTAAATAAAGAGATATTGTAACAAAATGCCTTTATTGAAGTCTCATAGTCACAACCTTTTTTAATTTAATTTACACGTAACTATGAAAAGCATTTCCAAGTTCATTTGTTTTTTGTTGTTTTTCCTTTCTGTGACCGCTTTATGGTCACAGGAGGTTACAGGATCGTGGAAAGGAAACCTTTCGGTAGAGGGGTCAGACATTCCACTGGTTTTTCACGTAACTGAGGAAAACGGACAACTATCCTCTACCATGGACAGTCCTTCACAGGGGGCTACCGGAATACCCATGGATAACACTTTTTTTGAAAGTAATACGCTCACTATTGAATTTAAACAGGCAGGTATTAAGTATGTAGCCGGTTTGGAAGGAAACCAGCTAAAAGGAACATTCTACCAATCGGGAATGGAGTTCCCTTTAGTGATGGAAAAGACGGTCAACACCGTTCCCGGCAACCCGGAGCTGGTCACCAGTGAAGCAGATCTTATGGCCCTGGCAGCTATAGACAGCCTGGATTACCGGTACACGGTAGAAGATTATTTTGCAAGGCCTAAAGCCCGTTCTTTTCGTTTTTCTCCGGACGGTACTTATCTGTCTTATCGGGAAAAAGATGAAAACAATAAGAACCACGTGTACGTAAAACATCTGGAAACGGGTGTTGTTACAAGGGTCATAGAAGAAAAGGAAGAACTCATACGGGGGTATGGATGGGCTAATAATTCACGACTGGTATATGTAATGGATAAAGGGGGTAATGAGAATTACCATTTATTCGCAGCCAATATTGATGGTACCCACCAAAAAGAACTTACTCCGTTTGAGGGGGTTCGCGTGAATATCCTTGAAGATCTGAAAGATGATAAGGACCATATGATTATTTCTATGAACAAAAACAATCCGCAGATCTTTGAACCGTATAAAATCAATATAGTGACCGGTGACCTCAAACAACTTTTTAAGAATGAAGATGCAGAAAACCCTATTGTGGGGTTTACATTTGATAAAGAAGGAAACCTGAGGGCCTATGGAAAAATAAAGAATGGGGTGGATGTAGATCTTTTTTATGCCAATGATGACGGTTCTTTCAAACTTATGAAAACGCTGAGTTGGAAAGATAATTTCTCTATAGCAGAGTTTAACTATACAACCGATTATCCGCATGATGCATACGTAATTTCCAATCTGGAAAGCGACAAAGCCGAGGTGTATCTTTACGATCTGAAAGAAGACAAGCAGTTAAAAAGACTCTTTGGTCACGAAAAGTACGATGTATCTGGTATGGGTACTTCCAGAAACAGGAACTATGAACTGGATTACTTCATGTATGAAGGTGAAAAGCAGGTGATCGTGCCGGTAAGCACTTACTATAAACAGCTTCATGCCAAAATAGAAAAAGAGTTTCCGGGAATGCAATATTCTATACCTGATGCTACCGATGATGAAAGTAAGTATTTGATATTTGTGCAAAGTGACCGGCTTTATGGGGTATATTATTCATATGATGCTGAAACGGGGCAATTTGAGCTGTTGTATAATCTGATGCCTCAATTAAAAGCTGAAGATATGGCCGAAATGCGCCCTATAACTTTTACGAGTAGGGACGGTTTAACGCTTCACGGGTATATTACGCTCCCCAAAGCAGCATTGGCAGGTGAAAAAGTGCCACTTATTGTAAACCCTCACGGAGGGCCTCAGGGCATAAGGGATTCCTGGGGTTTTAATCCGGAAGCACAACTGTTTGCCAGTCGGGGGTATGCTACCCTTCACGTTAATTTCCGGATATCAGGAGGGTATGGAAGAGAATTCCTGGAAGCCGGATTTAAGCAAATAGGACGTAAAGCTATGGACGATGTGGAAGATGGTGTTAAATATGTCATAGAACAGGGATGGATAGACAAAGACAAAGTAGCGATATATGGTGGAAGTCATGGAGGGTATGCTGTGTTACGCGGCCTTACCAAAACTCCGGATCTCTATGCCTGCGGTGTAGATTATGTAGGGGTCTCGAATTTATTTACATTTATGAAAACCATTCCGCCTTACTGGAAGCCCTATTTAAAGATCATTAAGGAAATATGGTATGATGAAGATATACCGGAAGAAAAAAAGATCATGAAAGAAGTATCACCGGTTTATCAGATCGATAAGATCACGAAACCTTTGTTTGTGGTGCAGGGGGCCAATGATCCCAGAGTAAATATTGACGAATCAGACCAGATCGTGAGTGCGCTGAGGGAGAAAGGTTTTGATGTACCTTATATGGTGCGTTATGATGAGGGGCATGGTTTTGCAAAAGAAGAAAATTCTATTGCATTGTATAGGTCAATGATGGGCTTTTTTGCAAAACACCTTAACAAACAAGAGTTTAAAAAACCTTTAAAGAATTAGCAAGACCTTTTGTGATATATAAAAAGGCCCGATATCGCGATATCGGGCCTTTACTTTTTTATCGAATACTTTTATCGGTTATTAACCATAAAAAGGGCATTGGCAAAAAAGAGTTTTCCATTTTCCCAGAAACCTCTGAAGAGCGGATTATCTACCATATAGACCACACAGCCGGCACCTTTTTTTTCAACTCCGAAAACCAGTGATTCAGGAACCAGTTTTTGAGCTTCACTACCTGCGAACCCTGAAACCGGTTCTCCTTCTGATTCAATATAGGCAACATTACCATTTTCCAGATATTCATAAGCACCTCCCTGTAACCGAAGGGTGAAATAGGTATCACTGTATCCAAAAGCGAGAGGGTGTGTGGGGTCTAATTGTGCTTTAAAAACAGCCCCGGTAATGAGGTGTTTTATATAATTTCGCTCTCCGGACTGGTAGTTCTCAAGATCTGCGACAGTGTCCTTGGCAGTACTTTTTTTGCGAATACCAAAACCGTTTGCGCCAACCAGTGACTCTAAAGCCCCGCCGATAGCTATAAGTTTACCTCCTTTATTGATCCAGTCATTTAGGTTTTTTAACTGATTTTCGTTGAAATAAGGACTACCCCAAAGTTCGGGGAGAACTATGATATCATAATCAGATAATTTTACCCGGTTGTAATAATCTTTATCCAGTACCGTTACAGGGTATCCCAATTGTTGCTCGAAAAAGTGCCATACCTCACCAAAATTAAGGGTAGAGACCGAACCGCCGGCAAGAATGGCAATACGTGATTTAGGGATCATATTCACTGAACCGGAGCCAAAATCTTTGCCCTCATCTACAAAACCGGTAGCAGTGGGAGTTAATGATTTTTGATGTTTTGCGGCCAGTGCAGCCAGCTTTTGTGTAAAGTTTTTCAGGTTCTTATTATCGAGCCGTGTAATAATAAGACTTCCCTGTTTATAACTTTTGCCCTCTACTATAAAGGGTTTTGAGTGAAAGCGTACCCGTATATTTTCTTTAAGTAAGGCAGCCAGGAAACGAGCATCTTCCATGCTGGACCAGTCGGTAACATAGGCGTAGGCATCGTTAGTGAGCACAACGGGTGTATTTTTATCTTCTTTTTTTGCCGAATTTACCAGACTCTCTGAAGCTATGGTTTGCAGTCCGTAAGCATAGGGCAGTGACCATGCTGTAATATCATAGGTAAGCGAATCGCTTAATTTTGTTTTTGGTTCAAAGAGAACTTTTACAAGTTTACCTTTTACCTGATTGGTGCTTACCACCAGGTCATTGGGAGTGGTTTTCATGCTTCCGTTGCGTTGCTGGGCATAGTCATACCCTTTTATCGTATTTCCCTGGGCAAAGCCATAAACTATTTCATGGGCATCAAGCAATTGGGTTAATAAGTTAATTTTATCCTGGTCACCTTGTAGCACATAACTTTTATAGGTGAAAGAAGCATCGGTATAAAACTTTTTAAACTCTGCATTCAGCTTTTCGGCATTATCTGCAGATACTTCTATAGTTGACAGGCCGGTGGTATGATGATGTGCAATACGGTCTTTAAGGGTCAAAGTATCTCCATAAGAAGTAATAACTCCTAATCCGGCACGGCCGCTACCACCCTGTTCATAGGTCATACCAATCCCTCCGTTATAGGTAGGGTAGGTGTCTCCATAACTGGGATATAGCAGGTCAAACACTTCCTTGGTAAAGTAAAACCACCCTTCACGATCAAAATACCGGGCATGATTTTTACCAATGGTAACCTGAAACTCCCGTTGCCAGGGAGTTATGATCTCATGAAAAGGTTCAGCAGCAGGTGCAAAGTAATAAGGTTCATCTACGCCCTGCTCGTGAAAATCAACATGTACATGAGGTAACCATTTATTGAAAACCTTAAGACGTTGCTTGCTCTCTACCTGTGTGATCCAGGCCCAGTCGCGATTCAGATCAAACATATAATGATTAGGGCGCCCGCTTAACCAGGGTTCACGATGCTCTTTGCTGTTAGGATCCACCTGATGCGGAGTATTAGCAAACTGATTATACCAGTTTACATAACGATCCCTTCCATCGGGGTTGATACAGGGGTCTATGATCACTACTGTGTTAGAAAGCCAGTCTTTTTTGCTGGTAAGCAGTTCATATAACGTTTGCATAGAGGCCTCAGTACTTACACTTTCATTACCATGTACATTATAACTGAGCCACACAATGGCAGTTTTAGGATTGCCTTCTCCACGTGTGTTTTTTAAATGTTCCTGTCGTAAGTTTTCCAGGTTTTTTATATTTTCTGCATTAGATATGAATGCCAGCATAAGAGGGCGCTGTTCATAGGTCATACCATATCTTTCCGTTTTAACCATTTCAGGAAACATGCCGGCTACATACTCGTAGTAGTCTATAACACGATGGTGTCTTGTAAATTGAGTGCCCAGTTCGTAACCAAGAAATTCAGAAGGTGATTTTAACTCCTGGGCAGTGAGTATAACGCTTGTTAATACAAAGAAAAATGTAAACCTAATTCTCATAAGTAACGGTTAGTTTAGAGATGAATTTCCAAAGCTACTAAATAAATTGTTTAAAACAGAACAGTTCATCTTAACGTATTTTTTAGAACAGAAATGACAAAGAATTTTATCTTTACTGCGTGCCCAAGGGAATTAGGTGTCTTTATATCATTTCTCTGGCTGCAAAATGTAAGGCTTTGCATTAAAAAGTGTCTTACTTCAAATAATTTCTAAAGATTTCTATGCCTGCTGACTGTGTTTCTTTTAAGAAGACCGGATATTTCTCAGACCTTATATGTGATTATTTGGAAGAAAATCCACATCTACAGAACTTTTACAGCCGTTTTCCGAATGTAAAAAACTTTGCTGATCAGATCATTGATAAAAAAGATCACTTTTCGGCAGATACCAGAACTGCTCTGGTAACGGCATTGAGAGAGCAATATGCACATACAGAAGTTAGTAATACCACCCGGCTTCATCTTGAAAAGTTAAGTGAAACATCTACGTTTACCGTAACTACGGGTCATCAGTTAAACCTGTTCACAGGCCCGTTGTATTTTTTATATAAGATTATCAGTACCATTAATTTATGTGAGCAGTTGTCACGTGAATATCCGGAGTACCATTTTGTACCCGTTTACTGGATGGCTACCGAAGATCACGATTTTGAAGAGATTAACTTTTTCAATTTTAAAGGTAAAAAAATTCAGTGGCATCAGGATAAGGAGGGGGCTGTGGGCCGGCTTTCCACTGAGGGATTATCTGCTGTTTTTGAGCGTTTTTCCGCAGATCTGGGAACCGGCAAAAATGCAAATGCCTTACGTGATATGTTCACAAAAGCATATTTGGAGCACGATCATTTAAGTGAAGCAACCAGATATCTGGCCAACACACTCTTTGGAGAATATGGGTTACTGGTAATAGATGGAGATTCACCGGCACTTAAACGTCTTTTTGAGCCCTATATGAAAGAAGAACTGTTGGCGCAATCATCCTATACTGCAGTTATGCAAAAAGCGGAGGCTTTAAAGGCGCTAAACTATTCCGTTCAGGTGAATCCGAGAGAAATTAATTTGTTTTATCTCGATGAAGGTTTAAGAAAACGTATTGTACGAAATGAACATCGTTTTGAAGTACTTGATACCGATATCTACTTTACCCGTGAAAAACTTCTGGAAGAGTTAAGTAAACATCCGGAACGTTTTAGCCCAAATGTAGTTCTCAGGCCTTTGTATCAGGAAGTCATACTCCCCAATCTTTGTTACATAGGGGGCGGGGGAGAGCTGGCATATTGGTTAGAGCTAAAAGAAGTTTTTAACAGAGTGCAGGTGCCTTTCCCTATATTATTGCTGCGTAATTCAGCATTACTGATTTCTGAAAAGCAGGCGGGAAAACTTAAAAAACTGGAAATTTCCTATCATAGTTTGTTTTTAAAAAAGCACGTTTTTGAGAATACTAAAGTAAAAGAGTGGTCTGATATTACCATAGACCTTACCCCTCAGAAAAATCATTTAAAGAAACAATTTGAAGCACTTCATGAACTGGCGCGACAAACCGATGCTTCTTTTTTAGGAGCTGTAAATGCACAGGAAGTAAAACAGCTAAAAGGATTAGAGAATCTTGAAAAAAGATTAGTAAAGGCGCAAAAACGCAAACTCCAGGATCGGGTAAGCCGAAGCACCGAATTACAGGATCAATTATTTCCCGGGGGGTCTTTACAGGAGCGTAATCACAATTTTTCAGAATACTTTTTAGAGTATGGCCCCAATCTTATTCAACAAATAAAGGACGAACTGGATCCCTTACATATGGAATTTTATATACTTCTTTTAAAACATTAAGGAACCAGAAAAGAACCTTTCCAGTTTGTCCCCTGTTTTCTAAAAAGTGCTCTGATATGGTTAGGCCTTTTTAATCTGAGGTATTCTATTTGCTCCGGTATGAGATCTACCGCCAGGAAATAGTTTTTATGATCAAGATATTCAATAGTAGAAGGATCTTTTATTTCTTTACCCGGAGGTAGTTCTGTGGTGTAATCTTTCCGTGCTTTTGGGGTGATCGTGTTCCAAATAGTATTCAGTACCCGGTCATCAGTGATCATACTGGCTTTGGCATGCATCGTGATCTGTAGCAGGCGGGCGGTATCATAAAACAGCAAACTTACAGTATCGCTATTTTGTAAATGTTGTACTTTTTCTGAACGCCGATCTGTATAAACGGTAAGGTTTAACTGCTCATCTACATTTCGTAATACCATAGTACGAAGCCTTGGGGTTCCACCGGGGTCAACAGTGGCCATTGTAAAATACCGAAACGGATGAGTTTTTTGGTCAATTGCTTTTTTTAGATCACTTATAAGAGAAGCATAAATAATGTCCATTTTTCACAAATTGGTAAGGCTGTATAAAGTTACACATTTTAGTACTTTTTTATGGTATTTAGCCTATAACTTTCTTTTTTATCGATGATATTGCCTATACCTTTGTAAAAAAATTTTATGCATCAGGTAGATATTGATCTGGTAGAGATGACACTAGATGTCATGAAGTATGCCATTAATCGAATTACGGACAGATCTCCGCAATTGGGGCAACCCAAAAAGGAAGAAGTGTTGAAACAATTGGTGGGAGAAACTATTACCAAAGAAGGTATTGGAGGGGAAAAAGCCTTTACACTTTTTAAAGATGTTTTGGTAAAGGCTACAGTACCTATTGACCACCCCAGACATCTGGCTTTTGTTCCTGCTTCTCCCACACGGGCGGCAGTTATGTTTGATCTGGTAACTTCAGCATCCAGTATTCATGGTGCGTATTGGATGGAAGGTGCCGGCGCCATTTTCTGCGAAAATGAAGCCATGAAATGGCTTGTATCCCTTACAGGGCTCCCCGCCGGCGCTTTTGGCGTTTTTACCAGCGGAGGTACTGCCGCCAATCTCTCGGCAATGGTTACCGCACGTGAAGCATGGCGAAAGAACAGAGAAAACCAGAACAAAAAAG
Source organism: Ascidiimonas aurantiaca (assembly GCF_037646345.1). NCBI lineage: Bacteria > Pseudomonadati > Bacteroidota > Flavobacteriia > Flavobacteriales > Flavobacteriaceae > Ascidiimonas > Ascidiimonas aurantiaca. Next base: position 230,082 of record NZ_JBBEWR010000002.1, read on the forward strand.
GGTTGATCATGACCTCCATCGGGGCCCATTCTTCCATAAAAGCGATGGCCAAAGTAATTGATGCCGATGTTATACTGGTAGATACCGAAGACCGACTCGAAGCTGCGTATTTGCAAAAAGCCATAGCTTCACTTTCGGCTTCACAGCGAAAACGTCTTTTTGCAGTAGTGGCAACCGGAGGTACCACCAATGCAGGTATTATAGATGATCTGGAAGGTATCGCACAGATATGTGCTAAAGAAAAATTGTGGTTTCACGTAGATGCAGCTTATGGTGGTGGCGCTTTGGCCGCCCGTTCTGTAAGACATCTTTTTAAAGGGATAGAAGAGGCAGATAGTATTACGATAGACCCTCATAAATGGCTTTTTTCACCCTATGATTGTGGTGCCGTAATTTATAAAGAGCCGGAACTGGCCAAAGAGGCCCATTCTCAGGAGGGCTCCTACCTTGATATCTTTAAAGACGAAGGCGCACAAGGATTTAATCCCGCAGATTACCAGATACAACTAACGCGCAGAGTACGCGGACTCCCCCTGTGGTTTTCCCTGGCCATGCACGGAACCAGTAAATATGAGTGGGCAGTAGAGCGAGGCATTCATCTCGCTGCGGAAGCAGGTAAAATGATAGAGGTACAACCCCATCTGGAACTGGTAAGAGAACCAGGACTGTCATGCGTACTTTTTAGAAGAAAAGGATGGTCTCCTGAGGACTACAAAAACTGGACTTATAAAAATCACAGAGAAGGATTCGCCCTTGTAACGCCTACCAAATGGAAAAAAGGAGATACGTATGAAACCGTTGCCCGTTTTTGCTTCATAAATCCTGATACGACCGAAAATGATATTCAAATGATTCTGGAAACGATGGACTAAAGCAAATTTTTGAAAATGTTTCCGGTTTTCGGTACCAAAATGTATATTTCACAGGCAGAACGAAACAGTAGGAAATAGTATTTATTTCAATAGAAGTAAAACAAGGCAACAAGCGGGGATTTCCTCGCTTTTTTGTGTTCTATGCTTTTATTTGGTTCGCTATAATTAACTTTACTTATAAAGAAAATACTTGCTATATACAGACAATATGATCTGCTATCTGTGAAAAGTAAGAATATTTGTAAACCCTTTAATTTATCATTAAACAAACTTTTTATTATAAAAAAAGTAGGTTTTTACCATAAAACTTTGATATATTTGAGGTATATTAACAAATAAATTTAAGTAATGAAAAAGAAAAATCTTAAGAATCTTCGATTAAGAAAAACAAACATTTCTAAATTGAACACAGGAACACTACAGGGAGGAAGAGGTCATAGCGATCACCCATGTATTGCAGATACAGATTTAGGTAAGCCTTCTCTGCATTGCGGTACACTGGGATGTGAAAGTGCTGGTTGTATCACTCCTTTCTGGACAGATAGTGATTGTGCAGTAATTCTTGGATAACACAGAAGTTATGAAAACTTGGAAAAGCGGGCTATGCCCGCTTTTTTTATTACATCAAGTGAAATTTTGTCAGAATACATATAGGAATTTAAAACCAGGTACACCATTTTAGTAGTAAACATTCAAAAAAACATATATGAATAATAGAAAAGGTTATACTTATAGCAACATATTACAAGCGTTTATGATACCTGCTTTCTAATTTTGAGGTAGTAATTAAAAAAATAAGATATGATCAGAAAAAACCTTAAGAATTTGCAATTGAAAAGAACAAGTATTTCAAAATTGAACACCAACACGGTACAGGGAGGGCGATATGCTCTCTTTTCTCAGCACCCCTGTATTAAGAACACAGATCAGGGTAAACCTTCTATGCACTGTGGGACATTAAGTGGTGACAGTTTTGAATGCGTAACCGAATTTTGGACAGACAGTCATTGTGCAACGACTCTTGAATAAAAATTCGCTTTGATTAAAACAATAAAAAAACGGGTATGGCCCGTTTTTTTATTGTTTAAGAACTAAAGTAGGTATTTATTGAACTCTGGTTAGGTACGTATAGTTTTAATAGATAAGTTTAACAATATTTATAATACAGTTAGTTTTTTCTTACATAATTTTAAAATAATTAAAAAGGTTTACTAATTATTAACTCAAAAATCATGAAAAAACTAAAAAAGGTTAAAGGAGGTACAGTTCTGAGTAAAGTAGAGCAGAGAACTGTTAAAGCAGGTATTGAAATTGTGGCACAGAACTGTCCCGGCCCGGGTGCAGCCCTATGTCCACGAGGATGCCATTGTGTTACCCCCCAGGGTACGTATTGCGTTTTTAGCAGTGGTCCTCGAGAGGGTCAGTTTTGTTTCGCTCTGTAAACATTTAATTTTTAAAGTCTCTGTTGTACATATCTGAAAGTTATGATGCAGAGGCTTTGATTTTTTGTATTCATAATACAGTAGGGTATATTAAAAAACCAAACCAGATCTATATACCTTCCCAATTACTCTATGATATATGTTTTTCTATCAGGGCCAATGCCTTTCAGGGTTAACGATTTCCAGTTTTTGGGCAGGATCGCATTTTTTTGTTCAATACCTTTATCGGTTATATGAAGACCACCAAAACCGAAAAGGACTACCTGAAGCATACCACCGGCTCCCGTAGCAAAATAAGGGTTGTTGCTGGTCGCAGCTTCTGCCAGGGCTCCGAAAGGCGGACGTTTGTTAGGTTCGTATGAACGTTTAAATAAACGAAAAGCTTCATCGGCGTTCCCTAAACGAGCGTAAATAACCGCAAAGATGGATTGCCCCATCGCCGGGCCTTCAGGTGAAAGCTTAGGCTCATAATACGCAAGATCTTTTACAACGATCTCAGGATCGGTAACCACATCTAAAGGATAGGTGAGCAGGTTTACATCTGCCTGTTTTATAATATCACCTGTATAGGTTTTATGTTCTTTGGTGGTACCGTCAGGAAATCTGTGAATAACAATACCGTTTGCTACTTCCTCCCATTCTGCATCCCGAGTATGCCCGGTTTCTCTGGCCGCCAGAGTAGCATATTGCAATGCGGTAATCGCAGCTCCGTTGGTAAAGGCATTATCATCTACATTGGGAGCAAATTCGTTAGCCCCAACTACATTTTTAATAGAGTAACTACCGTCTTCATTCCGGGTTACCCGGCTTACCCAGTAATTTGCAATTTCTTTTAACATGGGGTATCCCCGCTCTTGTAGCCACTTTTTATCTTTTGTGACCCTGTAATAGTTCCAAAAGGCAATGGCTACATCTGCCGTAATATGATGTTCAAATGTGCCTGTTAGTGCCCAGGCAGGCGTAGCTTCTTCTCCTGTATCGTCACTTTCCCACGGGAACATGGCTCCTTTGAACCCGAAGTTAATTGCTTTTTGACGTGCTTTCCCTAATCGGTCAGAACGATAGTTTACCAGAGATCTGGCAATATCCTGATTAAGCAGCAGCAGAGGAGGGTACATCCATAATTCAGTATCCCAGAAAATGTGTCCGTTATAGTTTTGGGATGATAATCCCATTGGAGCGATGCTTAGGTTTGAATCACCACGTGAAAACGCGTATAAGTGGTAAAGTGCCAGACGTACATCCTGTTGCGAGGTCAGGTCTCCTTCAATAATGATGTCTCCTTCCCATAGTTCCTCCCACAGAGCTTTGTGTCCTCCCAACAGATCTTTTACGGGTGACAGCAGATTAAAGATCACAAAACGCTCAGACTCGGTTTGCGGATCGTGAAAATCCTGAGAGGTACATTGTGCACCTGTCCATGCAAATTTGTAGGGTTGCCCGGCGTTTAATTTTTTTTCAAACATAAGCCCATGTTCGTATTCCGAAAGTTTTTGGTGCGTTAATTCCGGACGTTGATGTTCTCTTGTCGAGTTAATATCGTGCCAGATAAACGTGGCCGAAGTGGCCACTGTATGGCGACCCAGCCTGCTATCGGCTACCGTTTGTAAAATAGGCATAGTGGTCTCCAGATCTTTAAGTATCCTGAAAGTGCTTAATGGGTTCCGGTATTCTTTTGGGGTACTGATCTTACCGGTCACCTCTATCACAACATCTTTTTTGGGAACGATCTCAATGTCTATATATCCCGAATACGGGATATTTCGCAAAGCATACAGGGTGTAGGATATACTCGCTTTATCCTTAAAATCGAAGGAAGTAGTAAAGCCTGCTTCTTTCATGTTGAGCGTTTGTGACCAGTTGGACACGTTGGTCTCTGTAATACGCTCTCCGTCTATAGTTAAGTTAAGGTTCCCAAAGTTCATGCCCATAAGTATGCGACTTACGCCTAATGGCGATTCTTTGTCATATACATTGTTTAAAATTATAGATGCTGTTTCAAAAGGCCGGTCAGAGGGTAGGATCCCTATGCGTCCATTGGCAGCAACAATACCGGTATATTTAGTCACCTTACCGGAAGTGATAGTCCACCCTTCAGCATTTTCCTGTGCATGAACAGTCATAATACCGGCCCAAAAAAACAGGATTAATCTTTTCATAAATCAATTGATATTTATTGAGTTACAACTTCCTAAAATAGGAAAACTAAATGTAATTATAGAATTTAACAGGTTGTTTATAATTATTTTGACCCTGCATTTTCCCTTTTCACTTATTGTGGTATTTTTGCGCATGCAAAACCATGTATTAATTTTAGACTTCGGTTCGCAATACACGCAGTTGATTGCACGAAGAGTGAGAGAGCTTAACATTTATTGTGAAATTCACCCTTATAATCACCTTCCAACAGATCTTTCCGGTTTTAAAGCCGTCATCCTATCCGGATCACCTTTTTCGGTGAGAAGTTCAGATGCCCCCCATCCTGATCTATCAGGAATAAAAGGTAAAAAACCTTTGTTAGGAGTATGTTATGGTGCTCAGTATTTGGCGCATTTTAACGAAGGAGAAGTAGCTCCTTCAGACAGCCGGGAGTATGGTAGAGCCCATCTTACGGAAATAGAAGAAAATGACCCTTTTCTAAAAAATATTCCGGTGGGCAGCCAGGTATGGATGAGCCATAGCGATACCATTAAGCAACTTCCCGAAGGAGCCAGAAGACTGGCTAGTACAGGTGATGTAAAGAATGCAGCGTATAAATTTGAAGGAGAACCTACCTATGCGATTCAGTTCCATCCTGAAGTTTATCACTCTACACATGGAATACAATTGCTTGAGAACTTTCTGGTAACTATTGCGGGTGTAAAACAAACCTGGACCCCTGACAATTTTGTAGATATGACTGTAAAAAGTCTCAAAGAACAGATAGGGAAAGAGAAGGTGGTTCTCGGTTTGTCCGGAGGTGTTGATTCTACAGTAGCTGCTGTATTACTTCATCGTGCTATAGGCGATCATTTACACTGTATCTTTGTAAATAACGGGTTGCTCAGAAAAAATGAATTTGAAAATGTCCTACTCCAATACAAAGGTATGGGCCTCAATGTAAAAGGAGTAGATGCTTCGGCACGCTTTTTGAAAGCTTTAAAGGGAATTAGTGATCCCGAGTTAAAGCGAAAAGCCATTGGAAAAGTATTTATTGAAGTTTTTGACGATGAAGCGCATAAAATAGAAGATGCCGCCTGGTTAGGGCAGGGTACGATCTATCCGGATGTGATAGAATCTATATCAGTAAAAGGGCCTTCGGCAACTATTAAATCACATCACAACGTAGGAGGATTGCCTGATTATATGAAACTCAAGATCGTAGAGCCATTGCGAATGCTTTTTAAAGATGAAGTACGAAGAGTGGGCGCTTCTATGGGAATAGATCCTGAACTTTTAGGAAGGCACCCTTTTCCCGGACCGGGACTGGCCATTCGTATATTGGGAGATATTACCGAAGAAAAAGTACAGATGTTACAGGAAGTAGATGCAATTTTCATAAACGGCCTTAAAAAGTCCAACCTGTATAACTCTGTATGGCAGGCCGGTGCTATTTTACTCCCCGTGCAATCGGTTGGAGTAATGGGAGATGAGCGCACTTATGAAAAATGCGTAGCTTTAAGAGCCGTAGAAAGTACAGATGGAATGACTGCCGATTGGGTACATTTGCCTTATGATTTTTTACAAAAAACATCAAATGAAATAATAAACCGGGTTAAAGGCGTTAATAGAGTAGTGTATGATATCAGTTCCAAGCCACCGGCCACTATAGAATGGGAATAAGTAATTAGGAGTATGAGGAAATTTTTGATCGCTTTTTTTGTTGTTGTTTTTTCAGTTTCAGTGTCTTTTGCACAGCAATTTAAAACACATGCCGTAAAAGAAGGGGAAACCTTGGAAGAAATTGCCAGAGTATATAAGGTGTCTATTGCAGATATTACCAGGCTTAACCCCGAAATAAAAAACGGGTTAAAGCCCAATACCATTCTGGTAATACCAGTTACATCAGTACAGGTAAAACAAACCCCTGATATAACTGTACGCGTTCCTGAAGTAACTTTTATAAAACACAGAGTGCGGCGTAAAGAAACACTCTATAGTTTATCTAAAGAGTATGATATCACAGTAGATGATATTAAAAAATACAATAAGGAACTTTACAGTAGAGAACTCAAAAAAGGAGAACGTATTCGTATTCCCCAATTTCCGCAACGCCGGGAACTTGCTGCTCAGGATACCATTCCCGAAGGCCTTATGTTATATAAAGTAAAACCAAAGGAAGGCAAATGGAGAGTTGCTTATACTCATGGTATTACCCTAAATGAGCTGGAGGAACTCAACCCCGATATGAGTGAATACCTTACCGAAGGGCAAATGCTTTATGTGCCTGAGAAAGTAGAAGAAAAAAAGGTAAGAGTAATAGACTCTCTTTACAACTATTATACAGTAAAACCCAAAGAGGGCTTTTACAGGCTTAAAGTAAAACTGGGACTTACCAGAGAAGAGCTGGAAGAACTTAATCCGGATATTAAAAATACAGGTTTGAAAGCTGGAATGGTACTCAAAACCGGGAAAACAGTTCCAGATGCCTTTCTCGTTAACAATGGGTTATTAGTAGAAAAATTTTCATTGATAGACAGCCTTAATGTTTACAATACACCTCACATCGCGATTATGTTGCCTTTTAAAGCCCAGCAGGCCTTAACCAGTTCTGATGAGGCACTTAAAGAAAGAATTACCAGTGACAGGCTTATGAGTTATTCCCTTGATTTTTATACAGGGGTGTTAATGGCTATAGATTCTATTAAGAAACTGGGACTCTCGGTAAACGTTCGTGTTTTTGATACCGAGGCTAACGACAAAGTAACCCAAAGGCTTTTCTATAATGAATCTTTTGTAGGCGTAGATGCCGTAATTGGCCCTTTATTACCTAAAACTTTTAACGTAGCTTCCAGGGAATTATCTAAAATAAATATTCCCATATTTTCATTAGTAGGAAGTAAGAATTTTGAGCCTCAGCCCAATGTTTTTTTATCCTATCCCGATGATGAGGCCATGTATGTAAAAATGGCTTCCTTTCTAGATAGACATGCCAAAGAAGTAAATATGGTTATCATAGCTGATAAGAAAAATGAAGGGGTACGACAACGACTCACAACGCGTTTTCCCCAAGCTAAAATACTGGAACCGCATGAAGATAAGTTCATCCGCATAGATGATATCACCCCGTTACTGGCAACCGATGAAGAAAACTGGGTACTCGTAGAAACCGAAGAAGTCTCCTTAATAGCAAATATTACATCAGTACTTAACTCAACTCTAAGTGAAAAGTTTGCCATAAAAATGTTTACTACCAGGAAAAGTGATGCTTTTGAGGATATTAATATTTCCAATAGCTATCTTTCAAACCTTAACTTTCACTTTCCTTCGGTTAATGGTATCATTACTTCCAATAATCGGTTTTCCAGATTGTATCAGGACCGATATGGAACGCTGCCCGGCAAATATGCCGTTCGCGGGTTTGACCTTACTTTTGATATTCTCTTAAAATTGGGGTATCAGAAAAACCTTTTAGCCCTGGCACAAAGAATAGGTGAAACCGAGTATGTGGAGAATAAATTCAATTATGTAAAGAAATGGTCCGGGGTATATGCTAACAACTCAGTATATATTCTTTACTATGAAGACCTTGAAGTAAAACAGGAACCCGACGTTCAATTATCTGACCTATCATCTGCCAAATGACTTCTACAGTAACTTATGCCGGAGATTTGCGTACCGTATGCGTACACCTTAAATCAGGAAATGAATTTATTACTGATGCTCCCACCGACAACAACGGTAAAGGAGCGGCCTTTTCACCCACCGATACAGTTGCTACGGGCCTGGCAAGTTGTATGCTTACCGTTATGGGAATAAAAGCCAGAGAACTGGAAATAGACCTTACCGGAGCTTCTGCAACAGTCACCAAAGTTATGGCATCTAATCCCAGAAGAATAGCTGCTATAAAGGTAGTTTTTAATATTAATAATCATCCTGATATTAAAACCCGAAAAATACTGGAGCATACCGCAAATACCTGTCCGGTGCATTACAGCTTACACCCGGATATTCAAAAAGAGGTGATTTTTAACTGGAACACGTGAAAAAACTGTTTTACATTCAGGCACTGTTCTTTTTGTTGCTGTGTCCAGTACAAGGGCAGGCAGACGAAGAGCCTTCTGTTAAATGGAATTCAGCCCGCCCCCTTACATGGAGCGACTTTCAAGGGCCGGTAGATCCCGGTACAGATGCGGCGGCAGTAACTGCTTCCGGTATCACATATGGATTAAGTGCTACATTTACAGGAAACAGGATTACAGTAGATTGTGAAATAGAAACTTTTTTTTATCCGCAAAAATCATGGTATCGAAAAGAGCTGGGAGACAGTCTCGTTCTCAGGCATGAGCAATTGCATTTTGATATAACCGAGTTACATGCCCGCAAAATGCGAAAAGCAATACAAAGCAGCACCTTTACCGAAAATGTTCGTGAAGAAGTTAAGCGCATCTATCATAAAACCATTTCAGAACTTCAGGCCACCCAACGCCTGTATGACCGGGAAACCAATTTTTCAAGAAATCCTGACATACAGTCAAACTGGGAACGTAAAATAGCCAATGAACTTAACAAGTACAGTGCCTACCATCAGTAGTAGTTTTTTTAAATCCCGATTCATTACTTATGGACCTTCTTTCACAAAACAAAGAGTTTTTAGTAAAACTGGCCCATTATAAAATGCCTTTTGGAAAGTACAAAGACAGATACCTTTCAGATCTTCCAGAAGCCTATCTAAACTGGTTTGCACAAAAAGGATTCCCGAAAGGAAATCTGGGGATGATGCTACAGGCTATGCATGAGATCAAGATCAACGGGCTGGAGCCCCTTATATCCCGTATTAGAAAAGAGTACAGGTAAGCTTTGGTTACACACTACCGGCAAAATTTTTAAAAATGTACTTTGGCCATGTGTTAAACAATTTTCTTTTTAATAGAAATATTCCACAATCAATTCGTACCTTTACGCCCCGTAAGTACAATTTCAAACAGTTTTATTCATGTCTGATACTAAGTACATCTTCGTTACGGGAGGAGTTACTTCATCGTTAGGTAAAGGGATCATTGCAGCTTCACTGGGTAAGTTATTACAGGCCAGAGGTTATAAGACTACCATCCAGAAACTGGACCCGTATATCAATGTAGATCCGGGTACCTTAAACCCCTATGAACACGGAGAATGTTATGTGACAGATGACGGTGCCGAAACCGATCTTGATCTGGGGCACTACGAAAGGTTTTTAAACGTAAGTACTTCACAGGCCAATAACGTAACCACAGGAAGAATTTACCAAAGTGTTATTGAAAAAGAACGCAGAGGCGAATTTTTGGGTAAAACCGTACAGGTGATCCCTCATATTACCAATGAGATCAAAGAACGTATCCAGCTTTTGGGTAAAACAGGCGATTATGATATTGTAATCACTGAGATTGGAGGTACTGTGGGAGACATAGAGTCATTACCCTATATTGAAGCTGTGCGCCAACTTATGTGGGAGCTGGGAGATACCAATGCTATTGTCATACACCTTACCCTTATTCCTTTTTTATCGGCTGCCGGAGAGTTAAAAACCAAACCTACACAGCATTCAGTAAAAACACTTATGGAAAGTGGTATTCAGGCAGATATTCTTGTGTGCCGTACCGAACATGAATTGTCTGATGACCTTCGTGATAAACTGGCGCTTTTTTGTAATGTAAAAAGAGAAGCTGTTATTCAGTCTATAGATGCTTCTACCATTTATGATGTTCCCAATTTAATGCTTGATGAAGGCCTGGATCGTGTGGTTCTTAAAAAACTGGCATTGACAGAAGAGAGTGTACCCGACCTGACACAGTGGAACGAATTCCTGAACCGTCACAAAAACCCTAAAAACAACATAACCATTGGTTTAGTGGGTAAATATGTGGAACTACAGGATTCTTACAAGTCTATTCTGGAGTCTTTTATTCATGCCGGTGCCGAAAATGAAGTAAAAGTAAAAGTAGAGACCATTCACTCCGAATATCTTGATACAGAAAGTATAGTTGAAAAAATTGCTTATCTTGACGGGGTTTTGGTAGCGCCTGGTTTTGGAGAAAGAGGTATTGAAGGTAAAATAGCTACTGTAAAGTATGCGCGGGAACACAACATTCCGTTTTTAGGTATATGTCTGGGAATGCAAATGGCTGTTATAGAATATGCCCGTAACGTTCTGGGACTGGCAGAAGCTAATTCTACTGAGATGAATAGTGATACTCCCCATCCGGTAATTGATCTTATGGAAGAACAAAAAAATATTACCGATAAAGGCGGTACTATGAGACTTGGGGCCTGGAAATGCATACTTAAAGAAGGCAGTATTGTAAAAGAAGTGTACAATGCCGAAGAAATTTCAGAAAGACACAGGCATCGGTACGAATACAACAACATTTACAGAGATCAGTTTGAAGCCAAAGGGCTGGAGGCTACCGGTTTTAATCCGGACACCGGGTTGGTTGAGATTGTTGAAATAGCTTCTCACCCCTGGTTTGTTGGAGTACAGTATCATCCTGAATATAAAAGTACCGTAGCAGCACCCCATCCTCTGTTTGTAGCTTTCGTAAAAGCAGCCTTATCCTATAAAATGCAAAAAAAGAATGCCACTATGGCATAAAATAATAATTGGAGATATCTTTGCAGACCAAAATTGAGGAACTATACTTGAGATAGATTCCTCTTTCGCATAACTAAGAAAATGTAAATGGAAGAAAAAAAACTAGACATCAATTCGATTATTGGTTTTGTTTTAATCGGACTGATCATAATGTGGTATTTCTATACCAATCAACCAGTCCCTGAAGAAGCCAGTAATCAGCCTGCACCCACCGAAGAAGTCATCTCTGGAAATGAAACCATTCAAAAAGATACTATTGAGAATCCACAGATTACCAATGAACTTCAGGATTCTACACAAATGGCAGCGTATAAAAGTGCTTTGGGCGCTTTTGGCTATTCAGCAACCCTGCCCTCTGCCACAGATGATGTAACCGTGCTGGAAAACGATGTATTGTATCTTGCCATAAGTAATAAAGGAGGGCAAATTACAGAGGCCCGGATGAAACAATACGTAACTTACGATTCTGTACCCGTGTATCTTATACATAATGGAAATTCAGCTTTCAACCTTAATTTTGGCACCACCGATAACCGGACCCTTAACACCGGTGACCTCTATTTTGAGCCCGCCATGTCTTCCAATGGAGATGATAAAGTCTTGTCTATGAAGCTCAAGGTCTCTGATGACCGCTATCTGGAGTATCGCTATGAGTTAAAACCCGGTGAGTATATGGTAGATTTTACTATTCGTACCCGCGGGCTTGAACCCTATCTCAATACTGCCATGCCTATGGATATGGACTGGAGGCTTAAGGGTATCAGACATTCCAAAAGTGTAACTTATGAAAACAGATATACACGGCTCACCTATCAATATGAAGGATCGAAAATAAGTAAATTAAGCCCTTCCGGTAATGACGATGATACTGAAACCAACGTAGATTGGATCTCTTATCGTCAACATTTTTTTAGCTCCATACTGGTTGCAGACCAACCTTTTAAAACCGTATCATTTACCTCTGAAGATTTTGTGGAAGATGAGGATGAGAATACAAAGTTTACCAAAGCTTACAGTACTTCCATACCTATGGCTATTGAAGGGGGAGAAATAAACCGCAATCTTAAATGGTATTTTGGTCCTACCGATGTGGCTGTACTCGAGAAATATGAAGGGCTTAATCTGGATGATTCCATTCCCTTTGGATGGGGTATTTTTGGATGGATAAACAAGTATGTTTTCACACCCATGTATAACTGGCTTAGCGGTTTTCTGCCTTATGGTATTGCCATTATAGTAATGACTATACTGGTACGTATAGCACTTTCTCCGGTAACATACAAATCATATGTTTCTCAGGCCAAAATGAAAATATTACGTCCTGAGATCACAGCTATAAATGAAAAGTTCAAAGATGAGCCCATGAAAAAGCAGCAGGAGACCATGAAACTCTATGGGAAAGCAGGTGTAAGCCCTATGAGCGGTTGTATCCCGGCATTGTTGCAGCTTCCTATTTTCTATGCACTTTTCATGTTTTTCCCAACAGCATTTGCCCTAAGGCAAAAAAGCTTCTTATGGGCAGAAGATCTGGCTTCTTATGATGTAATTGCCAAATTACCCTTCCATATTCCCTTTTACGGAGACCATGTGAGTTTATTTCCAATTCTGGCTTCCATTGCTATCTTTATTTACATGATGATGACCACAGGGCAGAATATGCAAACACAACCGGGGATGCCCAATATGAAATTCATAATGTATCTTTCCCCGCTTTTAATGCTCTTTTTCTTTAATAATTATGCCAGTGGACTAAGTTTGTATTATTTTATTTCAAACCTGATCACTATTTTCATAATGTTGGCGATTAAACATTTCATTCTTAATGAAGAAAAAATACATGCCAAGATGGAAGAGCATAAGAAAAAACCCAAAAAAGAAAACAAATTTCAGCGTAAGATGCGGGAAATGATGGAACAGGCCGAACAACAACAAAAAAACAAAGGCAAAAAATAAAAAAAGCACCCGGATTAAAATACCCCCAAAAAGTTAGATACTATTTGGGGGTATTTTTATACAGTAATACTATACTTAAGGAAGCATAACTGTGCTCACTACATGAATAACTCCGTTCCATGCCTGTATATCATATACACTGAACAAGGCATCACGACCGTTACCATCGGTAATTCCTGCATTGGCGCCTGTACGTATGGTAAGGATACTTCCGTTCTTCATTTCAATAGTCATGTCATTAGTAAGGCTCATTTGCCTCTTTATACTGTTGAGGTGTATATGGGTATTAAGAATACCCTCCAGTTCGGTTTTTGGTACAGCGTTCAGGTCAGAATAGCTCAATTCTTCCAGTACATTGCCAAAGGCTGTGGCAGAAGGTACAAAAAGTGTAAAATCACGGTCACGATCAGCAAGCTCAGTAAGGAAGGAAAAAGTACTCTCCCTGTCTAAAGCCAGTGCCATACTGTTTAATTGAGGGTCTGCTTTCAGGAAGGTAGCTACCGTGGGTAGATCAAGCACTTCATTAACCTTATGAATAGTTCCATTAGTAGCTTCAATATTTCCCTGAGAAACACTAAAAGCATTGTTTATACGGGTTTGCCCCTGCACTTTGGTAAAATACATTTGTACGGCTGCCTGAGAAGAAAATTCTTTTGCCAGGGTATTGGTATATCCGGCTGTGAGTTGATCGAGGTTTCTGGCACCGCTTAACATGTGGTACTGTATGATCTGGGTGAGTAATCCCGTAGGGATACTCTTTACGTTACTTATTTGCAATTGAGATAAATAGCGTTCAAAAGCGTCATTATCGGGAGCGAAAAAAGTAAAAGAACTGGGGTTATCCAGTGCCTGACTGAACCCTATTTGCTCAATAGCTTCGCTGAGGATACTGTACTCGGGTCTGGATTCAAAATAAGCGGTGAGTGTTTGGGAAACAGCACCTCCGTTATCGGGAGGGTCCGTAGTAGTATCTTCACTATTGTCAGAACTACAACTGTTAAAAAAAGATAAAAAAATAAAACATAGCAGTAGTACTGCAGGCAGGTGTTTTTTCATGAAAATGGTATTTAAGTTTGGGTTTAAAAAAATATATAAATATGGTACTAACGAAAAAAGTTCCGGCATATTTTACCGGAACTTTTTAAAGTAATATATACTTGTTACCAGTTAAGGCAGGTTTGGGATTAAAACCGAACCAATAACATGAATAACACCATTAACAGCCTGTACATTTACATTGTCAATACTAATGTTATTGTTACCATTGCCATCTGTGATTACAAAACTGCTGCCTGCACTATTAAACAATAGGGTGTTTCCCTGAAGCGTAGCAGGAGATACCAGTTCGTCACTCAGATCTTCAGCCCGTATATTAGCATTAGCGATAACGTGATGTTGCAGTACTGCTGTAAGTAATGTTCCGTCTATATCTGCCAATGTATTCCATTCGCTGTTGCTGTCAAGCAGGGTCTGGAAGGCATCGTTATCAGGAGCAAAAACAGTAAAAGGCGCATCTGTACTTCCTGAAAGTGTCGCAACAAAATCAGGCTGATCATCTCTGGTGAGAGCAGCTACCAGTGAAGAGAAATTAGCATCAGCTTTTGCAAACGTTACTACAGTAGGCAGATTAATTACATTTTCTACTACATGTATCACCCCGTTTCGTACTTGATTGTCTGCATCTGCCACAGTAGTTCCTCCGTTAGCGGCTCCGCCGTTAAGTACTACACCGGTTTCGGTGTTGATATAAATACTAAGGTTATCTCCATCAGCATTGGTAGCAAGGGTATTTTCGTAACTGGTAGAAAGGTCTCCTGAAAGAGCTGTACCACTTATCACGTGATTCAATAATACCTGAGTAAGTGTTTCTACCGGTACTTCCTGTATGTTGGCAAAAGAATTGGCCTGTAAGAAAGCATTAAAAGCTGCATTTCCGGGTGCAAATACAGTATAGTCATTATCATCACTATCCAGAGCAGCTACCAGGTTAGCTCTTTGCACAGCTTCTAATAATAATGAGAAATCCGAATTCATTGCAACAAACCCGGCAATGGTGGGATTCACGGCATCCCAAATACTTTCGGGAAGTAATACTTTATCTATGGCATGAACAATACCATTGGTTCCCTGTACATCACTTTCCACTACATTGGTTTCCATATCAGAACCGTCAATAATACTTACAGCACTACCTTCTTTAGTAAAACTAATAGAGCTGCCTTCAAAAGTTTCTTCACTAGCTTCGTTGTTAATAGCCCCGGCAGTAATGTTTTTACCTGCAATTACGTGGTAATTGAGTACTGTTTGCAGGGTATTATCATCAATTTCATCTATAGAACTTACCCCTAAAAACGTAAAAAGGTTGTTAAACGCCTGATTAGTAGGAGCAAAAACTGTGAAAGGCGAACTTGCAGTTCCAGAAAGTAAATCTGTGTAGGTAGTACCAAAAGAAGCTCTGGTAAGAGCTGATACTAAAATAGAGAATTCAGGATTAGCAAGGGCATGATTCACAACATTAGGAAGCAGGATCACCCCGTTTACTTTATGAATAACCCCGTTGGAAGCCTCAATATCTGCAGAAGAAACTGTTGCTCCGCTGTTATCACTACCACCGTTTAAGACTACGCCTCCGTCAGTATTAAAATACAGGCTGAGACTGGTGTCTCCTGGTCCCGTTTCAGAAAGGGTGTTTACATATCCGGCTTCTTCTGAAGTTAGATCTGAAGCACGGATTTCTCCAGAAATTACATGATTTAAAAGTATGTTAGTTAAGGTGTTAACTTCTACCTCATTAATACTTGAGGCACCAAGATCGGCAAGAAGGTCTGTAAAAGCCTGATTGGTAGGAGCAAAAACCGTAAAAGTCCCTGTTCCATCTAAAGTAGCATCAAGGTTGGTTCTTTGTAATGCCTGAACCAGAATAGTAAGTTCAGTATCATTAGAAGCATTTTGTGTAATGGTGAGCTGATTTGAGGGTGTGGGACCTCCATCATCATCATTACTACAGGACAAGATGGTCAAACCAACCAAAAGTAAGATCATGGCCTTCGGTAATCTTAAAAAATGTTTCATACGAGTTAATTTAAGTGAGTTAATTTTTCTTTTTAGCAATTGAAACTATGCTTTTAAATATTTACGATAATTTTCTACTTAGTAGATATGTAATTTTTCATTAGTTGCTTTTGTTTAACGTTTTTTAGCATAAGTTTAACAAAAACAACTAATGAATGTAAGTAAATACTTAATAAAAAAAGACGACTCCACATTTTGAACCATTTTTCAAAGTATCTGTTCCGGCACTTTTTTTCTTTTTTGTAAGGTGTGTTTGTTTATTGTGACTATATTTTATACGCATTGAATTTTTGTAGATTTGCATTCGAATTGAGAATTATGAAAAGAGTAGTAGTAGGATTATCAGGAGGAGTAGATTCCAGTGTGGCCGCCTATCTTTTAAAAGAGCAGGGGTATGAGGTCATTGGTCTTTTTATGAAGAACTGGCATGATGATACAGTCACCATTTCAAATGAATGCCCCTGGCTGGAAGACAGTAACGATGCATTAATTGTAGCAGATAAATTAGGGATCCCTTTTCAAACGGTAGATCTCAGCAAAGAGTATAAAGAACGTATTGTAGATTATATGTTCAATGAATATGAACGGGGGCGTACCCCGAACCCGGATGTTTTATGCAATCGGGAAATTAAATTTGACGTTTTCCTGAAAATTGCTTTGAATTTGGGAGCAGATTTTGTGGCTACCGGACATTATTGCAGGAAAGCAGTTACTGAGGTCGATGGAAAAAAGATGTACAGACTTTTGTCTGGAAAAGACCCGAATAAAGATCAGTCATATTTTTTATGTCAGCTCTCTCAGGAACAACTGGAAAAAACGCTTTTTCCGATTGGAGAACTTACCAAGCGCGAAGTACGGGAAATAGCGGCAAGAGAAGGATTGATAACAGCTGATAAAAAAGATTCTCAGGGTCTTTGTTTTATTGGTAAAGTACGCCTCCCTGAGTTTTTACAACAAAAACTGAAGCCTCGTGAAGGGGTTATAGTAGAAGTACCGCAGACATTTGAAGAGTATCATCGGGAAATACCAGGGTTTGATTTGAAAAAAGAAGAACTGGCCTTTTATTCGGAAAAGTATAAATATTCGCCCAAAGACGGAAAAGTAGTAGGAAAACATCAGGGAGCACATTACTTTACTAAAGGGCAGCGTAAAGGGTTGAATGTTGGCGGTACCGCAGAACCGTTGTTTGTAATAGAAACCGATGTAGAAGAAAATATAATCTATACAGGCCAGGGAAAAGAGCATCCGGGCCTCTTTAGAAGAACACTTTTTGTATTGAATGAAGAACTTCACTGGGTGCGTCCGGACCTTGCACCTGCCATAGATGAAGCAATGGAAGTACAGGCCCGTATTCGATATAGGCAACCTTTACAAAAAGCAACATTGTACAGAATAGATGCAGGGATGTATGTTGATTTTGAGGAACCGCAAAGTGCAATTACCGAAGGCCAGTTTGTGGCCTGGTATCATCAAGATGAACTTATAGGCTCAGGGGTGATCTCCTAAAAAAGCATTCATTTTACTTTAAGGATAGGTGTAGAAACCGTATTACTAATATTTAAATTAATAAATTGGAAAACAGAATTACAGATCTTTTTGATATACGCTATCCCATCATACAGGCAGGTATGATCTGGGCCAGTGGGTGGAGACTGGCTTCTGCGGCTGCCAATGCAGGTATCTTAGGGCTTATTGGCGCAGGGTCTATGTACCCGGAGATCCTCAGAGAACATATTCAAAAATGTAAGAAAGCCACTAAAGAGCCCTTTGGAGTAAATGTTCCCATGTTGTATCCCGATATTGACAAGATCATGGAGATCATTGTAGAAGAAGGAGTGGAAATCGTTTTTACTTCTGCCGGCAATCCTAAAACCTGGACTGGGTATCTCAAAGAAAACGGGATCAAAGTGGTGCATGTGGTGAGTAGCGTAAAATTTGCATTAAAGGCCCAGGAAGCAGGCGTAGATGCCGTTGTTGCCGAAGGTTTTGAAGCCGGAGGGCATAATGGAAGGGAAGAGACCACTACTTTTACTCTTATTCCTATGGTTCGCGAAAAAATACATATACCTCTTATTGCTGCGGGAGGTATTGCCACAGGTGCAGGAATGCTGGCTGCTATGGTACTGGGAGCTGATGGGGTGCAGGTAGGCAGCCGTTTCGTAGCCAGTGAAGAGGCATCTTCTCATCCGCTTTTTAAACAAAAAGTGATAGAGGCAAAAGAAGGCGATACCGCACTTACGCTTAAAGAGCTCGCACCCGTACGCCTTATAAGGAATAAATTTTATAATGATATACAGGAACTCTACAAAACAGCCCCTTCTGCCGAAGAGTTAAAAGCTTTGTTAGGGAGAGCACGTGCCAAAAAAGGAATGTTTGAAGGAGATATGGAAGAAGGCGAACTGGAAATAGGGCAGATAGCTGGATTAATACACACTATTAAACCGACTGCACAAATTGTAAATGATATGATGAAAGAATTTGAAGAGGCCCGTTTACGTGTAAGTACCTTGTGAAGGTATCATGACTTTTAATAAAAAAAGGCTGTAGTTTACAGCCTTTTTTATGATAATATGTTAATAATTACATCATTTCTGAAAAGAAAATAGCATTCATTAAAAGTTTATTGGTACCGTACCAAAAAGCCCTGAAGTTGGTATTATCAGTAAATACGGTAACTCTTCCTTTTCCTGTAGAATGGGTCTGAAAGGGTACGGAATTTTTAATAAGCTCGAGGTTTTCTTCAGATATATAACCGCTTAACAAAGGCTCATTGGTGTATTGAATAGGGTTGTCGTAGCTTTGTTTACCGGGCTCCAGATATAAATTGGTATTTCTAAACATTGCGATTCGGTCATTTTTATAACCAAAACATATAGGGTGTGACCTGTCAATACGAGCCTCAAAAATAGTTCCTCCCGTTACCTGAGCTCCTCTGAAATCTCTTCTTTGCTCAAAGGTTATACCTTTAGCCAGCAATTCATTCTTTTTGAATGTTAACGGAATAAAGTCATCGCTCTTTAACCAGTTTAAAGAATTACGGAAACCAATAAGCGTGCCTCCTTTTTTTACCCAGTCTTTGAGTTTGTTTTTTCCATTTTGCGAAAGTGTGGATGAAGCGGCATCAGGAACAATAAAGGTAGTGTAACGGTCCAGATCTACCCGGTCAAAATATTCGGCATCAATTTTTGTGAGTTCTATATTATAACGCTGGTCAAAGAGGTGCCATATCTCTCCGGCATCGTATGATGATACTCCTCTGCCTGCCAAAATAGCAATTTTTGGTTTTTTAACCGTATCAAAGTCATTACTGCCCAGATCAATGCCTTCGGGAGTATAGCCTGTATTCACGGCATGAATGGTAAGATGACTTTCTTGAGCAACTTTTTTGAGAAAGGTGTGTAATTCATCTGCGTTCATTTTTTGGTTTTGAACAGGGATCATGATAGTGCCATAATCATACTTTTTACCCTCCAGGGTAAACTGAGTGGGTCCCATTTTTGCGCGAACTCCTTTTTTAAGAATTTGATACAGTGCTTTTGGAGTGTAATATTCATGCCATTCAAAAAGATAGGCATATTCACTTTTTCCGGTAACATTCCCTGGTCTCAATGCAGGTTCTGAAGGTACAGATTGGGCATCAGACAAGGTATTTACGGTGGTATAATCTAAATTAAATGCCAAAGGAAATGTCCACCCTGAAATATCATAGAACAGGCTGTCTTTAAACTGTGTTCTCTTTTCAAACATAGCATTGATAATGGTACTGTTTTTTTGGTCAAGCGGTACCATATAACTGTAGCCTTTTTTATAATTTTTTCCTTTTAAAGAAATGTCATTCTTTAGTTCATGAACTTTAATCTGGTGTCTCTGTAGGATTTCGGCAAGATGGTACGCCCTGGCGGCATCTTTTTCATCTCCAAATACAAAAGCCTTATTTTTAGATTTACTTTCACCGATGTTATTCCGGGCGTTCGTAAAAAAATCACGTTGGTAATCAAGTAGTTTGGTTCGCATACTTTTTGCAGCAGCTAGGGTGCTTAATGCTGCCGTTAACTGGTTACGAATGGTAAAGGGAAACGTAAGAATACCATTCTCGCTTTCCTGAATATGGCCACGTGAACTTCCCTGCTCAAACAGTATCCCTACGCTCCCGTTTATATCGGGAAACGTAGAACCTTTACCAAAATAATAATCATCAAAATTCTCTCCGGAATAATAAAGAGAGCCTATTTTGTCTAATGCTTTTACGTGGTATGTTGCAATTTCTGCGGTTAACTCCTGATTCTTAACGGGTGTTAAAGGATGTACTCGGGAGGGTTCTCCCGGCTGAAAGAAAAAGGTAGAGTTCGTTCCCATTTCATGATGATCGGTAAGGATATTGGGTAACCATTCGTGAAAAGTGCGTATGCGGGCCCTGCTTTCGGGTAGTTGTACGGGCAGCCAGTCACGGTTCATATCAAACCAGTAGTGGTTGGTCCTTCCTCCGGGCCATACCTCACGATATTCCCGATCATTAGGGTCAGGATTAAGGATGTGGCTCTTATTGGTGTTGGCCCAGTAAGCAAATCGTTGTAAACCATCGGGATTAAATGAAGGATCAAAAAGAATAATGGTTTTGTCCAGAAGTTCATCAATTTCTTTTCCTTGTGCAGCAGCAAGATGATAAGCGGCTAATATACTGGCATTTGCCCCGCTGGGTTCATTACCGTGTATGGAAAAACCCTGATATACTATTACAGGCATATCCTGGGTATTCAAAGAAGTTCCGTTTTGTTCGGTTAGTTGTATGTGCTGTTGCCTTAGCGTTTCCAGCTTTTGATGATTAGCAGGAGAGGTAATAACAAGTAGCAGGAGCTGGCGCCCTTCAAAAGTAGTTCCGCGTTCCTGCAGAGTTATCCTGTTTGAAGAATTTGCCAGGGTACGCATATACATTTCAAGTTTGTCATGAGTTACGTGCCATTCGCCAACTTCATGTCCGATAACCGATTTTGGCGTGGGAATAGAAGTGTTATAAGAGGCGCTTTCCGGTAAATAATAAGATAGAGAGATTTTTTCCTGTGCCTGAATGTAAAAACAGCATAAAATACATACCAGGAGTATTCTTTTTTTCATGTAGTGTGTTTTTGAATTAATCAAGATGCGTAAAGATAAAAAAAACCGCTTCGTTTGGGAAGCGGTTTAGAAATCCTTAAGATTTTAAGCTTAAATATCGTCAAAATCAATATCAGTAAAGTTTCCGGAATGGTTTTGTTCTGACCCCGGTGCTGATATGTCATGACTATCTTTTTTATAATCTTTTTGATGGCGCTCTGAGATGACTTCTTCTCCTTTATTACTTATAACATAGTCTGTCATTTCCGCAAGAATACTTTTAAAGGACTCAAAATCTTCTTTGTATAAATAAATTTTATGCTTTTTGTAATGAAAAGAACCATCTTCATGGGTGAATTTCTTACTTTCGGTAATGGTGAGGTAGTAATCTCCTGCTTTTGTGGCTCTTACATCAAAAAAATAGGTTCTTCTGCCCGCTCTAAGTACCTTGGAAAAGATTTCATCCTTTTCCAACAATTCTTTATCACTCATAATCCTCCTTAAAAATTAATTTGAAATGTTATTCTCCACTCAAAAATGTGAAAAAAAACTTAAGGAAACAAAAAAATTCTATAAATCTTTTTCCGAAAGCTGACTTAAATAGAGCTCTTTGTAGTATCCTTCGGTATTTAGTAATTGATTATGAGTGCCTTGTTGTACTATCTTCCCGTCTTCAAGTACAATAATCTTATCTGCATTTTTTGCCGATGAAATTCGATGACTCACAATAATAGTAGTTTTCTTTTGTACCGAGTTATGCAGATTGGCCAGAATTTCTTCTTCTGTTTCAGTATCAACGGCCGATAAACAATCGTCAAAAAGAAATATTTTGGGATCTTTAATCAAGGCCCTTGCTATAGAAATACGTTGTTTTTGTCCGCCGCTAAGCGTAATACCTCGTTCTCCGAGTACGGTATCATATTTTTTTGTAAAGCCTTCAATGTTTTTATGAACCGCTGCTTTGCGTGCAACTTCTACAATTTCTTCATGAGTAGCATTTTCTTTCCCGAATTTTATATTGTTTTTAATGGTGTCTGAGAAAAGAAAGGCATCTTGCGGTACGGCCCCTATGGCATTCCTAAGATCGTAGAGGTTAAGCTTTTTTACAGGAGTATCGTCTATATGTATCTCACCTTTGGTAGCATCATAGAGTCTGCCAATAAGGTCAAGCACTGTAGATTTTCCGGAACCCGTTCTGCCTATAATTGCAACCGTTTCTCCTTTTTCGGCTACAAACGATACATTTTTAAGAGCAGTGATATTTGTATCTTCATAAGTAAAAGACACATTTTTAAACTCTATTTTACCTTCTACAGGTGTTTGTTGGGTAACCGCATTTTGAATATCAGGTACCTGTTTTAAGAACTCATTGATCCGTGCCTGGGATGCTTCTGCTCTTTGTACTATAGAAGTAACCCAGCCAACGGTAGCTACCGGCCAGGTAAGGTAATTAACGTAAATAATGAATTCGGCAATTACTCCAATAGAGTCTATTTCACCCTTAATATACTGGCGGCCGCCTATGAATATAACAAAAATGGTACTTATACCTATTAAAAGGGCCATTAAAGGCATAAACCAGGCATTTACCCGAACCAGATCCATGCTTTTGTCTTTCCCTTCGTTAGAAAGTACTTCTGCTTCCGAGTTGATTCGTGACTCTATACCATAGGCTTTTATCACAGATACTCCCGAAAACGACTCTTGTGAAAATGTGGAAAGCTTAGAAAGAAACTCCTGTACAACCGTACTTCTTTTGTGAATAATTCTACTTATTTTATAAATTAATACAGAAAGTATGGGTAGGGGAATAAGAGTGTATATGGCCATAGTAGGAGATGAGTAAAACATCATGGGTATGACACAAACAAAAAGAGTGATGGTTTGAATGCTGTACATAATGGCAGGGCCCGAATACATGCGTACCTGACTCACATCTTCACTAATACGGTTCATAAGGTCACCGGTACGGTTCTTTTTATAAAAACTTAATGAAAGCCGCTGGTACTGCTGAAATATTTCATTCTTAAGATCAAATTCAATATATCTGGAAACATTAATAATGGTTTGGCGCATTAAAAAAGTGAAAAAAGCAGATAAAATAGCGGCTACAACAATAATGAGTATATAAGTTACAAGTTTTCCTTTAATGATTTCCGGGTCCTGATCGGGATCGAGGAGAAAGGCTTCTACGGCAGCCAGTGAATTTTTTATGTAAGGAGGGACCACCAATGAAAAAATGCGGGCAATGATAGTAATTACGATACCTATAAGTAACTTGTACTTATATTTGGAAAAAAATTTGTTGATATATTTTAATTCTTTCATATAAAGACGAGAACAATCTTGATTAACAAATTCATAATTTTTTGTTGAAAATAGTGCTTATGGTTAGGTAATTTACTAATTTTGCATATTCTTTTTAAGAAATTCTAAAAATTTAAAGTAGTATAATTTAATAATTACTATAATTTCATGACTTCAGAAGTTCTTTCTATTAACGAACTCAAAAAAGTTGCGCCTGTTTTTGGGCAACTCTCTTTTGACAATCACGAGCAAATTGTTTTTTGCAATGACAAAGATACAGGATTAAAGGCAATAATAGGTATTCACAATACCGTTTTGGGCCCTGCATTAGGAGGTACCCGTATGTGGGCTTATAATAGTGAATGGGAAGCTTTAAATGACGTGTTGAGGCTCTCCAGGGGAATGACCTACAAGTCGGCAATTACAGGCCTTCAACTGGGGGGTGGAAAAGCAGTTATTATAGGAGATGCAAAAACCCAGAAAACTCCCGAACTTATGAAAAAATTTGCCTTTTTCGTGAATTCGCTGGGAGGAAGATATATTACTGCTGAAGATGTAGGTATGGATACAGCCGATATGGACCTGGTTAGAGAAATCACACCCTACGTTACCGGAATATCAGAATCTAAAGGAGGTGCCGGAAATCCTTCGCCCGTTACGGCATATGGGGTGTTTATGGGGTTAAAAGCTGCCGTGAAGCATCACTATGGAAAAGATGACCTTACCGGTAAAAAAGTATTGGTACAGGGTATAGGTCACGTAGGAGAATCTTTGGTTTCTCATTTGGTAAAAGAAGGTGCTATGGTTGAAATTACAGATATCAATCAGGAGCGTCTGGAAAAAGTAAGTAAAAAATATAACGTATCTATCTATGAAGGAACAGATCCTTATCTGGCAGATGTAGATATTTATGCGCCCTGTGCGCTGGGAGCGACGGTGAATAATGATTCATTGTCAAAGCTAAAAGCCAAAATAATAGCGGGTGCTGCCAATAACCAATTAGAAGATGAGCAAAAACACGGTTTAATGCTTAAAGAAATGGGTATTACCTATGCTCCTGACTTTTTGATTAATGCAGGCGGGATAATTAATGTATTTGCTGAAATAGAAGGATATAACAGAGAAGAAATAATGCATAAAACTGAAAATATTTATAATACCACTCTTGAAATACTTTCACATGCCGATGCTACAGGTATTACTACACATCAGGCAGCGCTGAGTATTGCCCAATCAAGAATAGATGCTGAGAAACTTAAAAAATGAACAGGATTTTTATAAAATAAAGTACTATTTTCGCGGGCGAAAGATCATCTTTCGCCTTTTATTTAGTTCTTAACCTATGTTAACAAGAAGGCATATAAGAGTAAAAGTAATGCAGTCTGTGTATGCTTTTAACCAATCCAGCGAGACCAACCTTGACAAAGAAGAAAAATTTTTGTCGGTTAGTATGGAGAATATGTACAATTTATACCTTGTGCTCTTAAATCTTATGGTGTCAATTCATATCATGGCAGAGCAACACCTTACAGTTTCCAGCAAAAAATACCTGGCTACCGAAGAAGAAAAAAATCCGAATCGAAAATTTATCGATAACCTGGTCTTGAAAAAGCTTAGAAACAACACAGCGCTTCAGGAAGAGATTAAACAACGCAAGTTGATTGACTGGGATCTGGAAAATGAATATGTAAAGATAATATACAATGCTATAAAAGACAGTGAAGTATATGCGATTTATATGAGATCGGGTAAGCAAGATTTTAAGGAGGATCGCGACTTTTTAGAGCAGGTATTCAAAGAATATATAGCTACAAATGACAAGTTGTACGACTTTATTGAAGATAGCCGACTTACATGGATAGACGATCTTCCACTGGTAAATACACTTATCCTGAAAATTCTGAGAAAAACAAAACCTACTACCGTAGATAGTTGGTTTCTGCCTTCACTTTTTAAAGATGAAGAAGATCGTAACTTTGCAGTAAAACTGTTTCGCAAAACCATTTTGAAAAGCGAACAGTTACAGAAGGAAATAACAGGAAGGACCCCAAACTGGGATCTGGAGCGTATTACTGAAGTAGATGCTATACTGTTGAAAATGGCTATATGTGAGTTTAAAGAATTTCCGTCTATACCGATAAAAGTTACTATTAATGAGTATCTGGAAATAGCCAAAGAATACTCAACGCCTAAAAGTAGTATCTTCATTAATGGCATTCTTGACAAATTAGTGAAAGAGTACCAGTCTGAAAATACCTTAAATAAGACAGGGCGGGGACTTATGTAAAAAAATTATTTAGTATTTTTATGCATTAAAAAAATAAAGATGATGAAAAGAACTTTTTTAATTTTAGGATTAGCAGTGAGTATGGTTTTTGTTTCTTGTAAAGACAATAATGCTGCAAGTAAGATCAAGTCTGAAAATATGGAAGTAGCTGCACAACGCGATGAAGCTGCCAAAAAACTTCCGGTTATGACTTTTGATAAATCTGAACATGATTTCGGTACGATTGCGCAGGGAACAGCGGTTGAAACTAAATTTGTATTTACAAATACCGGAGACGCACCACTTATCATTACTAATGCTCAGAGTAGCTGCGGGTGTACCGTACCAAATTATCCTAAAGATACCCCCATTGCCCCAGGTGAATCTGGAGAGCTTTTAGTAAAGTTCAATGGCTCGGGAGCTAATCAGGTCACTAAAAATGTAACGGTTACCGCCAATACTGAAAAAGGCTCGGAAGTTTTGGTTATCAAGGCGTTTGTAACTCCTAAAACTGATAATCAAGTTCCGGTAGTAAGAAAATAATAACCTCATATATATTAATGGAAGCACTTAACTCACTGGCACCTTTTATTTTAATGTTTGTGGTGATCTACTTTTTTATGATCAGACCACAGATGAGACGTCAGAAACAGGAAAAAAAGTTTGCAAACGAATTAAAAAAAGGTGACCGTATTGTTACTAAAAGCGGCATGCATGGCAAAATAATCGATCTGGGAAGTGATAATACTACCTGTGTGATTGAAACCGGAGCTGGAAAAATCAAATTTGAACGTTCCGCTATTTCCATGGAAATGTCTCAAAAATTAAATGCTCCTGAAAAAAAGTAGGGGTTTTATAAAAAAGTAAAAAAACACCGCTGTAAAAGCGGTGTTTTTTGTTTTATGTGTATGTGTTAATTATATATTATATTTTCATTCAATACAAAGAAAAAAATCACTGGGTATCGATCTGTCGTTATTACCAGTTTCCTGCATATCGCAGGGACTCAGGTTCTGTGCTTTTATCATCAACACTACTTATGTTTGTTAGATAATCATGCTTGAGCTTAATGATCTGTCGTAAATGTATAAAGTCGTGTGCCAGCCATTCTGTAAGGAAGTATTTAGCAGTGAGAGTACCCTCTTCAGGATGTTCAAACGGCGTGTTCCATAGGTCAGTAGTAATAGATTTAAGCCATTGTACCGAGGTTTCTCTTTCTATCATGAATCGTTGTAAGTTACGGCTCAGATTTTGCGAGAGATAACCTCTCGATTCTGCCCAAATTACACTGTTGGTAACCGGCATGGGCTTTCCCTGTTGATTAATGGCCCATTGGGTTTTTACTCTGAAGTCTTCACGTTCTTTATCCAGTAAGTGGCATAGAACTTCCAATAAACACCATTGGTTTTTCTGGGGTTTCCAATACTGTAGTTTTTTATCTACGTTGCTGAATAATTTTAGAAAAATATTGATATTCTTCTGAAGCTGGAAGATGATTATCTCGTTCATTTGTTAAGATTTGGGCATAACAAATATACTAAAGTTTTTAATCTCTTCGCTCTTTTACGGTTAATTCACATATTTTAACAATCACTTTCACAGCTTTTTGCATACTTTCTACGGGAATATATTCATAAGGGCCGTGAAAATTATGCCCTCCGGCAAATATATTGGGGCAGGGCAAACCCATATACGATAATTGTGAGCCATCGGTACCGCCTCGTATAGGTTTTATAATAGGCTTTATCCCCATTACCTGCATAGCTTCTTCGGCAATTTCCACGATTTTGAAAACCGGCTCTACTTTTTCACGCATATTGAAATATTGATCTTTTATTTCTGCGGTAACAACGGGGCCGTATTTTTCTTTCAGATCTTCGGTAATTTGATGAATAAGTTTTTTTCGGGCTTCAAAAGTAGCCATGTCATGATCTCTTATAATACCTTTTAGCGTAGCTTTTTCTACCATAGCATCTACTTCATAAAAATGAAAAAAGCCTTCTCTCCCTTCTGTATGTTGTGGCACCTCACGTGCGGGCAGAACGCCTAAAAACTCATTGGCAATAAGTATCGCATTTACCATTTTATTTTTAGCATAACCGGGGTGTACACTTTTTCCTTTAATAGTAATGGTCACTCCTGCAGCATTAAAATTTTCATATTCCAGTTCACCTACCTGGCTCCCGTCTATAGTATAGGCCCAGTCTGCTCCAAATTTAGCCACGTCAAACTTGTGAGCACCCCGCCCTATCTCTTCATCCGGTGTAAAACCAACACGTATTTTACCATGGGGTATTTCAGGGTTTTTAATGAGGTACTGCATCGCCTCAATGATCTCTGTTATTCCCGCCTTATCGTCAGCACCTAGCAGGGTAGTACCATCGGTAGTGATAAGCGTCTGCCCTTTATACAGTAAAAGGTCTTCAAAATAAGAAGGAGACAGCACAATATTTTCTTTTTTGTTCAATATAATATCACTGCCGTCATAATTCTCCACTATTTGTGGATTCACATTCGTTCCTGTAAAATCAGGAGTAGTATCATAATGTGAAATGAATCCTATTACAGGTATATCACCTTCTACATTTGAAGGTAGGGTTGCCATAATGTATCCATGATCATCTATCGTTACTTCCTGCATTCCTATTTCCATAAGATCTAGCACCAGTTTATGGGCAAGATCCCATTGTTTTTTTGTGCTGGGAGTTGTTAGAGAAGCAGGATCAGATTGTGTGTCAATTTTGGCATACCGTATAAAACGGTCAATGAGTTCTTGCATGGTCAGAAATTTTTTCAAAAGTAGTATTTATAATTAATTTATGTTTGACCATATCGTTAAAAGTAAAAAGCTTTATGGAGGGGTATTTTACAGTAAGGAACCAGACTTCTGTTAAGGGTTTTCCATTCGTATTTTTTAAACTATTTTTGCGCTTACAGACTTACGATTACCATGTATAAACTCCTGATTAAGCCACTTCTTTTTCTGTTTGATCCTGAAAAGGTGCACCATTTTACTTTTGCAGTTATTCGTATCCTGAACAGGATCCCTCTGGTACCGGCACTTTTAAGGGAAATGTATGAAGTAAAAGATGCACAACTGGAAAGAGAAGTTTTTGGAATACGATTTAAAAACCCAGTGGGTCTGGCAGCCGGTTTTGATAAAAATGCGGTTCTGTACAAAGAATTATCAGCTTTTGGTTTTGGCTTTATTGAAATTGGAACAGTAACTCCCAAACCACAGCCGGGAAACCCTAAAAAACGATTATTCAGGCTTACAGCCGATGACGCCATTATTAACCGTATGGGCTTCAATAATGAAGGAGTAGAGGCAGCCGTAAACAGATTAAAAGAGAACAAAGATGTAATTATTGGAGGAAATATAGGTAAAAACAAAACTACTCCCAATGAGGAAGCTATAAGCGATTATGAGATATGTTTTGAAGCGCTGTATCCTTATGTAAATTATTTTGTGGTCAATGTAAGTTCTCCAAATACCCCTAACTTAAGAGCACTTCAGGATAAAGAGCCACTTCAGGAGCTTTTGCATACCCTGCAGCATCAAAACAATTGTAAACCGGTCGCTAAACCCATTTTGTTAAAAATCGCTCCTGATTTAAGTAATGAGCAATTACTGGACATTATAGATATTGTAAAGACAACTAAAATAGCGGGAGTAATTGCTACGAATACTACCATTGATAGATCGGGACTTGAATCTCCCCGAGATCTATGTAATGAGCAGGGGGGGCTTAGTGGAAAACCACTTAGGCAAAGAAGTACGGATGTGATTAGATTTTTAGCAGAGAAAAGCAATAAAGCTTTTCCAATAATTGGAGTAGGGGGCATACATACTCCTGATGATGCTCTTGAAAAACTGGAAGCCGGCGCAGATCTCGTGCAACTGTACACTGGTTTTATTTATGAGGGCCCTGCATTAATTAGAAAAATTAACCAGGAGATATTAAAAAAACGTTAGGGTTTTCTTTTGCTTGCATCCAAAGCAACTGCCTGAAAAATGTAACTTTTTAAAAGGGGTACATCAATTTCGTTTATTTTTTGGAAACTCACAGATCGTATTTGTTTTCTATTACCCTTTTCAAGAAAAGAAACAGTATTGTCTAAAAGGTATCCATCACAAAACCCTACTTGTACAGATCCTTCCGGTACTTTTCCCCAGGGAACAGCGCCGGGCCATAAATACAGTATTCTTCGAAATTTATAGTAAAAAGGAACGTTGTATGCAATTTTTTCCTGTACTCCCGGAATGCTCTCCAGTATCAGATCCCTCAAAAACAATAAAACCTCAAGTTCCTGGGTGGGTAGATAATCAAACAGTGCTTCAGTAGTACGAAAAGATATAGGTTGAAATTTAGGCATAATACTTTGTAAAACATGATTTCAGGAGAAGTGGTTAACTTTTACGAATGATCCCATGCGGCTACGGGATATTCTTCTTCCCTGGAGGCCGCTTCTCTGTTCTTCATAAGTATGTAGGTATCGTTGAGTTTTTTATTTCGGTATCCTAAAAGGTGAAAGAATTGTTTAGCAAAAAAACGGGCAATCTTTCTATTCACTAATAATGTATCTTTTTTATCAGAATCCCACCGAACTCCCGGTAAAAAAGGAAGAATACGGTCCACGCCTGCCTTCCTCAGAAAAGCAGAGAGTTTTAAGATCAAAGGAGCAATACTGCGTATAGTAAAAAAACCATCATCTCCCTGATTTTGATACAGTGGCATAAACATTCTCCCGTTCTCCGGAGCTATGACCTCTTTTTCATCACTTTTCGCAACGGGAGTCCCTTTTACTACAGGTTGAAAGTTAACAAAACCAGGTTTCATTTTAAATTGTTCTCCTTTTTGAATACCATAGCGATAAAAAATTTCATACACACCTTTTATACCACCTGAGGCCTGTAAAAGATTTTTATAACAATCATCAAAATGGGTATATTCACGATCTACAACCCCTGAAAACACTAATGACAAATAAATAAAGGCTACATGATTTTCATACGCCTGAAGCGCATCATGTTGCCCCGCCTCAAAACCAAAAGCCACATATCCCAACTCATTAATATAGCTTAGCAAAGGGCCCTCTAGATATTCCTCAATGCCCAGTATTACAGGTACCGGGTACTGAGATGTAAATTTTCTGTTTAACAAATTGTCATTGACTGTAAGAAAAGGAATGGTTTCGCTGGAGGTGGTATGGAGGTCAATAAAATAAAAAGGACCGGTTTCTATATGAATAATATCTGTGATGATCTCGCAAATTTCAGCCTGTTCTGCAGTTTCCCCCTGTATTCCTTTTGATGCGCCATTAACCAGATGCTGGATTTTTTCATCGATCCATATTCGGTTAAGGTCCTGTTTTTGAAATCTTTCATTTTTTTCAAGAGCAGGTAAATTACCTCCTAATGCATAAATATTACCCTTTACGGGGACTTCTTTTTTTTGAAGCGTTTCCAGTACGTGTTGTAAAGCAAATACCCCGGAAGGTTCATTACCATGAATACCACCTACAAAGATAATTGTAGGCCCCCCGGGATCCCCTTTAATTTTTCCAATAATTCTTTCAATTTCAATAGTTTGGTTTAGTGCTTTGCTATATACCTTCACCATGTTCCAGTAAACTTATATCTTTTTGTGTAACAATGCCCACAAGGTCATCATCCTGAATTACGGGTAAACATCCTATTTCATGTTTTTTCATCATGGCTTTCGCTTCGTCTAAAGTGGTTTTAGGTGTTACCGTAATCACATCAGTAATCATAATATCCGCCACACACAAGTCACCGTCATGCTTTTTTTCTTCTTTTTGATAGCGTTCTATATGAGACCAGGTAAGTAATCCGGTGAATTTACGAAAATTATTTTCTACAGGCACATGATGTATATTTTTCCATTGCATAATACTAGTTGCTAATTCGGCCAGATCGTTCTCATTAATAGAGAACAGGCGGGTGGACATGATATGACTAACCAGGGGTATTTTTTTATATTTTTTTTCAGGTACGATTTCCATAGGCCATTCGTGCACCGGAGATTCGGTTTGCTGATGGTCGTATATATTTTTTGTGAGTGCTACCAGGGCATCATCTTGTGTAAAATGCTTTTTTAAATGCCTGTAGTTGTGTATGATCCATTGCGCACCGGAAGCTTTATGGGTACGCTCTTCTATAATTTTCAAAAATCGGTTACTATCCTCTTCACTCACTCCGTGTTTTGCGAGTCCTGAATAGGCTATTGGGAGTAATTCTTTTGTTATGAGATCGCTTACCATTATCTTTTCTCCCATCCACCGCATTACCGATTCCTTTCCGGTTCTGGAAGCCTTGATAAAATTTGATTTAGCATCTCTGAAATCCATACAACCGGGCATATCATCAAACTTGGAAGGTCTTCCCAGCATAACTCCCGCCCAGAAAACAAAATTGGCCATTTCATCTAGTGTAGAAGGCCCGGAGGGAATGTATCGGTTTTCAATTCGGAGGTGTGCTTTTCCGCCACCCACCCCATAGCAGGCTCGGTTCCAGTGATACACGGTACCATTGTGAAGACACAGGGCTCTTAACCTGGGTACACGGCCGTGTTCAAGTTCATGCAGCGCATGTTCTTCAATGTCCCTGGTAAGTATAATGGGATATTTTGAAATGTCATCTTTAAAAATATCTGTTACGGTACCGGTGGCCCAGTGACTTCCAAAGCTTACTCTTGCTACTTGATCTTTCAAAGCATACGAAGAATTTCTGGTATCAATACTTTGCTGGAACAAGGCTATACGCGTTTCGTTCCATAGCTCTCTTCCCAGCAAGAGCGGTGAATTGGCACATATACCCAGTATGGGGCCGGAAATAGCTTGAGCCCAATTATAACTGGATATAAAATCGTTAGGGGTGATCTGAAGGTGTAGCTGAAAGCTGGTATTACAGGCTTCAAACAAAACTGAATCATGAATGATAGAGAGCTCATCTACCCCTTTGAGATGCAATGAAAAGTCAGTACCTCTTAATTGTTTGATGACATCATTCAGAGCTTTGTATCGCGGATTGGGAGTCATGTAATCAAATTCAAGCTCATTTTTGCTTATGGTAGGTAAGATCCCGGTAAGAACAATTTTATTTGAGTGCTTTTCTGCTTCTACAGCGGCTTTTTTTAATAAAGTATTGAGCTGCTTTTCCATAATTGAGAAACAGGAGCCTCCCAATTCTACCGGGTCCAGATTAATTTCCAGATTGTAACGAGCCAGTTCAGTGGTGAAATGCGGATCGTTAACCGCCTCCAGTATTTTATCTGATTTCATTGAGGGCCGCCATTGGTCATTTACAAGGCAAAACTCCTGTTCAGCACCAATTCGAATAATGTCGTCCTCAATAAGTCCTTTTTCCAGTAATATTTCCAGGGCCTTAATATCGTCCAGAAGATGTCGTACAAACTTTGTTCTTTCTTCCTGGTTTTGTGATTGTTGAACATTGTGTTCTCCCATATATTTTCATTTTACTGCCTAAGCGCAATTTAGTTAGCTTTTATGCAATATAAAAAAAACATAGATTTTTTGCTTGAAACTACGTACATATCAACGATTATTTAACTACTCACAGATTTTTTTGCACAGAAATGGAATACCAAAAGGAATATATTAAAAACCTTTAAGGGACCTCCTTAAAAAAGAACCTGTTAGACTTATCTTTATGCCCAGATAGTTAAGTAAGCTTAAAAAGGGTTTAGTACTCACAAAGAGTAAGGTTCTGGAAAGTACGTTCAATCTTCTGTAAGCTCGGCAATAAAACCGCATTTTTCTACGATCTCTTTTATAGTTTGAGGAGAAAGTACTGAGGTTTCTACCGTTAGCAAGCGTTCGTCACCGGTAAGATCTACGTGCCAGGTATCAATGAATGACTCATTATCGAGAAGAGGGGCTACTTTAGATACGCACCCTTCACATTTCATATTCGTTTTAAAAGTTAATGTACTCATGTTCTATTGTTTTATAATTTGATCCATTTTAAACGTAAACTATTGGTAACTACAGATACGGAACTAAAGGCCATGGCTGCTCCTGCAATCATGGGGTTTAATAGAAAACCGTTGAAAGGATAGAGAATACCTGCAGCCAGGGGAATCCCTATTAGATTGTAAATAAAGGCCCAAAACAGATTTTGCCGGATACCGCGTACCGTTTGCCTCGATAATTCAATGGCCTTAGGAATATACAAAAGGTCTGCAGTGGTCAATGTAATTTTGGCTACATCTATGGCAATATCTGTTCCTTTCCCCATAGCAATACTTACATCGGCCTGGGCCAGCGCTTGTGCATCATTTATACCATCGCCCGCCATAGCAACTATTTTTCCTTCTGCCTGTAATTTTTTAATAAAAAGTGCTTTATCCTCAGGAAGCATTCCGGCATGAAAATTATTAATACCCGTTTGTCTGGCAACGGCAGCAGCGGTTTCATAATTGTCACCGGTAAGCATATACACCGCTATCTTTTTTTGTTGAAGTTTGCTAATGGCCTGTGGGGAAGTTGGTTTCACGGTATCAGATATTGCTGCAATACTCAAAACCTCTTTTTCATTGGCAAAATATACCACCGTTTTGGCTTCTTTTTGCCATAAGGTTGCTTTACTTTTCATTTCTTCATCAATGGGAATACCATGTTGAGCCAACAGGTTTGCGGTCCCTGCAAAATACATGAGACCATCGTTTCCTCTCGCTGAAACCCCTTTACCGGTAATGCTGTTAAATTTGGAAACAGTGCCGGGCACAGTACCATCTTCTCCTAGCTTTTCTACCAGAGCTATGGCCAGGGGATGTTCGGAGGCCGACTCCAGGGCCATGAATACGGAAAGAACGGAGACCGGAACATTTTTTTTAAGATGTAAATGCACTACTTTGGGGGTACCTTTGGTTATGGTACCTGTTTTGTCTAAAACAACAGCGTTCACTTGATGTGCACGTTCCAGGCTTTCTGCATCTTTAATAAGGATGTTATTTTCAGCACCTTTACCTATCCCCACCATAATGGCGGTAGGAGTGGCTAATCCCAGAGCACATGGGCAGGCAATTACCAGCACGGTTATGGAAGTTAATAAGGCATGTGTAAAAGCATCTGTACCTCCAAAGATCATCCAGATGATAAAAGTTATAATTGCTATTACCAGTATGATCGGTACAAAAACCCCGGAAATCTTATCGGCCAGTTTTTGAACAGGAGCTTTACTTCCCTGGGCTTCGCGTACCATTTGAATGATTTGTGAAAGCAGAGTTTCACTTCCTACCTTTTGGGCCCTGAATGTGAAACTGCCTTTCTGGTTTACCGTACCTGTATATACTTTATCACCTTCTTGTTTTTCTACGGCTATGGGTTCTCCGGTAATCATACTTTCATCAACGTAAGAGTGCCCGTCTTCCACAACACCATCTACGGGGATTTTTTGTCCGGGACGCACAAGAATACGATCTCCTTTTTTTACAGAGGCAATGGTAACTTCGGTTTCATGCCCGTCTATGAGCAGGGTAACCGTTTTAGGCTGGAGCCCTATAAGCTTCTTTATAGCAGATGATGTATTGGATTTGGCTTTTTCTTCAAGTAGTTTGCCCAATAAAATAAAACTTATAATTACTGTAGCAGCTTCAAAATACACATGGGGCTCAATACCTCGTTGTACCCAGAATTCGGGGAACAGCGTGTTAAAAACGCTAAACAAAAAAGCAATACCGGTACTTAAAGCAACCAGTGTATCCATGTTAGCACGCTTTTGTCTCATTTGTTTATAGGCATTAACGAAAAAATGATTGCCAAACCAGAAGAGAACAGGTATAGATAATACCATGGATATCCATTTACCGGCATTCCATTCCATAAAGAACATGCCCAGTATAAAAACAGGCAGTGTAAACAATCCCGCTCCTAACGTTCGTCTTTTAATATGCTGGTAGTACTTATTTTGTATTTCTTGTTGTGCATCTGTAGGATCTTCGGTATCAATAATAAGGTCATACCCCGCAGCACGTAACCTTTCCTGCAGGGTTACTTCACTTACAACCGTTTCATAGGATATCTTAGCGGTTCCGGTAGCAAAATTTACGTCTGCATCAAAAACTCCGGGGGTATTGTTCAAAACACTAGTTACTCCCGATGCGCAGGCAGCGCATGACATACCGGTAACAGGAAATGTTTTTTCTATTTTTTTCATTTTTAAAAATTATGTGCGGTTCAGACAAAAACCGAAAACTTTAATCGGTCTCTGCAAAAATCTCAAAAAAGCGGAGGGAGAGCATTATAGAATTCTGGAAAAGAATTATAATGAATCTAAAGGGTCGTGCCCCGGTGTTTTTAGTTTTTTAAATGCAGACGGAGTCATTCCGGTTTCTTTTTTGAATTGAGAAGAAAGGTGTGCCGTGCTGCTGTATTGCAGATCAATAGCTATTTGAGAGAGGGAGCGTTCATTATAGAACAAGAGTTCTTTTACACGTTCAATTCTCTGCTTTACCCAATATTTTTCAATAGTAATGCCTTGTACTGATGAAAAAAGTTTACTTACATATGAATAATCATGATGTAATTCCTGAGTTAAAAGCTCGGAAAGTGTCAGATCTGAATAAGCCTCAGCATTGCGGATTTTTTCCAGTATCAGAGTTTTAATTTTTTCTATATGTTTTGATTTTTCGTCCTGAAGGATCTCAAACCCCTTACTTTTTAAGACTTTTGCCAATGAGTTTTTAGCATTTTCCGAGATTGGGCTACTAGTTTCTACTTCGCCCAATTTTACATAATTAATACGTATTTTTTGTTGAGCAAAAACCGTTTTTACTGCTTCAATACACCGAGGGCAAACCATGTTTTTAATATGAATTTTATTATTCATGGAAAACGTGTTAGAATAATAACAAAGGTAAGGAAAACAAATGTGCAAGAAAGATGTAAGCGTATGTTGAAAGGGAGGGGTACAATAACAATCCGACATCTTTTGTACAAAAGATGCCGGAAAGACTAGGTTTTAAAAATAATTTACAGTGCCGGAGCAGTAACTGCCTCGTCAATAAAAACTACTTCTCCCGTATCCATGTCATATATGGCACCAATGATCTTAATCTCATTGTTGCTTTCCATTTCATTAAGGATTTCACTGTTTACACGAATTTCATTAATGGTATTTATTATATTGTTTTCGCATACCATGTGAACAAATTCGTCATTTTTCGAGTTTTTTTCTCCTTCGTAATCGGCAGCCATGGCTACAGCCGGTTGTATTTTATCAAGCATGGTAGTGATATTTCCTAGCTTTACATTGTCTATGGTAGCTTTTACAGCACCACAATGTTCATGGCCCATTACCAGTATTAGTTTTGCTCCGGCTACTTTACAACCAAACTCCATACTACCCAGTATATCTTCATTCACGAAATTACCGGCTACACGTGCTACAAAAATGTCGCCTATACCCCGGTCAAAAACATCTTCTACAGGTACTCTGCTATCCAGACATGATAGGATTACTGCTTTGGGGAATTGCCCGTTAGTACTGTTTCTCACCTGTGCAGAATGATCTCTTGTAGTAAGATCATTATTCATAAACCGTTGGTTACCTTCCTTGAAAATACGTATTACTTCATCAGGTGTAAGCTTTGCCTGTTCTTCTGCAGAGAGTACCTTTTCAACCAAAGGTTTTACTTCCGGTTGCTCTATTTCCGTTTGAACCGTTTCTTCTTTTTGTTCTTTTTGGGTATTGCAGGCATAAAACCCAAAACACAACACCAGGACTACTAGTGTACTTGAAATCTTTCTCATAATAATAATTTTAAGATTGAGAATCCCGGTTATCTTTATAATTGATTAAAAAAACCGAAAATCACAATGCAGGTTTTAATGATTGCAAAAATACTCTGAAAAAGACATACTACCTGCTAAATAAGAACAATCTTAACTTTTTATTTAAATCGGATACTCATTTTTCAAGAAGAACCCCCTTCAGGTATGGAAAAGTGTACTTTGAAAGAAGAAAGCAGGTTTTCCATAAAAAGGACTAATCATAATAATGACCATGACTTTTATCTATGCCCATACATACGAGTTATAATATGTTAAAAGATTGGCTGACGTGATTTTATAAGCAGCCGCTACTTGCCAGTACGTATCGAGAATGGAAGTGATATGTTGCGAAACGATATCTCCTTTTGTGGTTGAATCTACCGCATTTTTTTTAATTCTCTCATGATCCAGCGTTCTCATCATGGAAAGCATAATGTCATCTTTAGTATAGCTTGGAGCCTTGCCATTCCTGATATTTTGTTCCTCTTTCTGTAATCCTCCTGCATTTGTAGCTTCGTTATGCCCTCCGGTAGAACCACCTTTGGTCTCAAGAGCAGTTAGTTTAAGGCGGTTTCTCACTTCGAGTATAAAGTTTGCATAATCCTGAATGTCCTGGGCAGTTACCGTTTTTGGATCTACTGCGCTCATATTGGTATGACGCTGGTCACTTTGGCTGGTAAGCCATTTGGCAGTTTGTGCATAACCGGGTAATGAGCGTATGGTATTATGAGTAACCACCAGTCCCTGCCATGCTTGTGCAGGAGTAACACCATAAACCGCATTGATGAGTTGATGTTCGAAAGTTACATAAGCGGTCGTATGGTCTCCCTGGCTACCTCCAGAGAGAGGGCCGGCGGGCCTCTTACCATCTCCTGTAGCCGTTATTCGCCCCTTTGAATTTTCCTTGACCGAGATCATACGTTGTACAACGCCCTTAGAAGCAACCCCGGCTTTTGTTCCCTCATTTGCTTTTCTTTGTAAAGTACTGAGTTTAGCTACCTCAGAACTCATTTGTGCATAGGTTTGAATTTGATTGATTTGCGCATCTATTTTTCGCACACCTTTAAATTGAGTAATTTGTGTCGATTTAGCTTGCGATAGATCTATTTTAGCAGGAGTCGGACTTTTTTTATTGTATGATCTCATGACCTTAGCTTTTGTAAACAGGAAATTCTATAAACACACATTGCTCACCAAGTAACATATTTGAGTGGGAGCCATGTAAAAATACGCTATTTACATCACTTAATAAAACAGAAAGGTTGATAGGAGAATTGTTTACTTTTGTGCAAAGCCATATTATGAATTCAAGAGAACACCAGTTACAGTCTATTGACCGCCTGCTAACCATAATGGATGAACTCAGAGAGCAATGTCCCTGGGATCGTAAACAAACTCTACAAAGTTTACGACATCTTACTATTGAAGAGACGTATGAATTGGGCGATGCTATTTTAGACAACGACCTTGAGGAAGTGAAAAAGGAATTAGGAGACCTGTTGCTGCACATTGTTTTTTATGCCAAAATAGGTAGTGAGAAAGGGGCTTTTGATATTGCAGAGGTCGCTAACACTATATGCGATAAATTAATTGACCGGCATCCTCATATCTATGGTGAAGTTGAAGTAAATGATGAAGAGGATGTAAAGCGGAACTGGGAGAACCTGAAATTAAAAGAAGGTAAAAAAAGTGTTTTAGAAGGGGTACCTCAAAGCCTGCCCGCCCTAGTAAAAGCCAATCGTATTCAGGATAAAGTAGCCGGTGTTGGATTTGACTGGGAACAACCTGAGCAGGTTTGGGAAAAATTAAAAGAAGAACTGGGTGAATTTGAAGAAGAAGTAGAGAGAGGTGATCATCAGGCTATCGAATCAGAGTTTGGAGATGTACTGTTTAGTATGATCAATTATGCCCGTTTTCTCAATGTAAATCCGGAAAATGCGTTGGAAAGAACCAACAAGAAATTTATAAAACGCTTTCAATACCTTGAAAAAAAGGCAAAGGAACAAGGAAGAGCACTTAAGGAAATGACTTTGGCTGAAATGGATGTTTTTTGGGAAGAAGCTAAAAAAATGTAAAAATGGCCAATTGTAATTGACTGCAAAATCTATCTTTGCAAATTCAATTCAGGTCATGCCACTTACTGCCTATACAAAAGAGTTTCGTTATAATGCCAAACTGGCCCTTCCCGTAATTGCCGGTATGTTAGGGCACACACTGGTACAATTTTTTGACAATGTGATGGTGGGGCAGTTGGGTACAGCCGAACTCGCAGCCGTATCATTGGGAAACAGCTTTATTTTTATTGCCATGAGTATTGGGATAGGCTTTTCAACGGCTATTACCCCTTTGGTGGCAGAAGCAGATGGTGCGGGTAATTTTGATAAAGGTAAACAGGCTTTTAAACATGGCCTTATATCATGTGCCGTAATTGGTACATTACTTTTTTTTATCCTACTGTTGGTGAAGCCTCTTATGTATGCACTTGACCAGCCTCCCGAAGTAGTTGTACTCGCAAAGCCTTATCTGGACCTGGTGGCTTTTTCACTTATCCCTCTGGTCGTATTTCAGGCATTTAAACAATTTTCTGACGGGCTTTCACAAACCAGATATGCCATGTATGCAGCACTGGTCTGTAATGTAATCAATATTGCACTTAATTATCTTCTTATTTATGGAAAGTTTGGTTTTCCCCAAATGGGTATTCTGGGAGCTGCTATCGGAACATTAGTATCCCGTTTTCTTATGGTCCTTTTTCTTTGGGCTATGATCCGAAATAAGGAAAAGTTTAGACCATATGTAACAAACATCAACTTTAGGGTAGTTTACAGTTCGGTTTTTAGGAAAATTGCAAGTTTAGGTTTTCCTTCTGCGTTACAAATGCTTTTTGAGGTGGCTATTTTTACGGCAGCTATCTGGTTAAGCGGGGTTTTGGGTAAAAATGCACAGGCAGCCAACAATATTGCTTTAAACCTCTCGTCATTTACTTTTATGTTTGTTATGGGGCTGGGTGCTGCTACCATGATACGGGTAGGCAACCAAAAAGGGCAAAGAAATTTTAAAGACTTACGGCGAATAGCACTCTCTTTTTTTATGATGACCCTTTTGTTACAAACTTTTTTTGCCACACTCTTCCTGATTTTTCACAAGCAGGCCCCCTGGATGTACATGGACCAGGCCAATACGGCAGATTACGCTAATACTATGGAAACTGCTTCAATGGCTGCGCAATTACTCATTGTAGCAGCTTTTTTCCAGATCTCAGACGGGATACAGGTAGTAGTATTGGGGGCTCTTAGGGGGATGCAGGACGTAAAAATACCTACGCTTATTACCTTTATTGCTTATTGGATTGTGGGTTTTCCCATTTCATGGATATTGGGGCTGTACACAGAACTTAAGAGTACCGGTATCTGGATAGGTTTACTGGCAGGGTTAACTACCTCTGCTGTTTTGTTGTATATTCGTTTTAATTTGCTTACCAATAAGTGGATCACGGAAAAAGCCCCCTTATGAACACCTTTAGTTAAAAAATAAAAACAGAAACAGAAAGTATCATTATGGAAGTACCAAAATTTTTACTGGGTGATAATACTGATTATCCTGATGCCCTGTTTGTTATTCATACAGATTTTCCTCGTTTTATTATTGACCTGGCTACTGATGAGCTGGAATGGCTGGAAGATCTGGACACTTCTGAAGCCAAAGAATTGGAAGAGGAAATGATACATCTGGTTCAGGAGGCTAATGCCTTTTATGACCGTGAGATAAGCCGTTATGAAGAATAATTGTAGTAAACGTAAACTACTTTATTAAGAAAATTATGTTTGACAAGCTTATTGAAATTGATAAAGAAGTATTTCTTTTTCTAAATACTATGGGTATTAAATCCTGGGATGGTTTCTGGATGTTCATGTCTAATAAATGGGCAGCGATTCCTCTCTACGTTGCTCTTTTGCTTTTGGTAATCGGCAAATTAAAATGGAAAAAAACCCTGTTGGTCTTATTATTTGTGGCACTTATGATAACTGCTACAGACCAGCTCGCCAATTTTTTTAAGTATGGAGTAGCACGTTTACGTCCGTGTCATGACGACTCTCTGGTAGATGTGATGCGTTTGGTAAAGTCGTCTTGCGGGGGAAAGTACGGTTATTTTTCGGCACATGCCGCTAATTCTTTTGCTGTCGCTACATTCTTTTCATTAATTCTGAGTCCCTATTTTCGGTTTTTACCGGTAGTCTTGATATTATGGGCCCTGTTGGTAGCGTATAGCCGTATTTACATAGGAGTTCACTTTCCGTTAGATGTGGTAACCGGTATTAGTATTGGAATGCTTTCAGGATGGTTGTTTTCCATTCTATATGAAAAGGCTGCTTTACGTATAAAAAATTAAAAGCAAGTGCAGAGGTCAGTGCACGTTCTCTTTCGTAAATACCCAACGGTTCAACGGATAAAGAAAAATAAGTAAAAAGATTACTCCGAAAGCCAGTTCATATACTTCCCATTTTCTACTGGAGGGATTCAGGGCAACCAGCCCGGTACTTATTAAAAATGCAATCGTATGGTGCCACTGAACGATAGGTATGGCAAACTTATTTACTAATTCTTTGAACCAGGTTATTTTTCGATACATGACCGGTGCAACCAGTAAATAAATAACCATGACCAGCATAAGTAATTGACTGAAAACAATTTTATTTATTTTTTTTCCTCCCACTACAAGATTATGTAAGTTGGTTTCTCCCTGGGCATTGTTTTCAGTAAAAAATGTACTAGATTGGATATCAAAAATTCGTTGGCCCCATGATATTTCTTCTCCTGCAGCAAAGAAAAAAAGAAGTGCAAACATAAAAGTACCTAAACGCCACGGTATTTTTTTAAGAGACCAAAGAGTAAAAAGCCTTTGCAGGCAAAGAATACTGATACAGAATAAGGCAAGGGTTGTACCCCATTCTACAGGGCCGTCTTCAACCGAAAAACTA
Source organism: Ascidiimonas aurantiaca (assembly GCF_037646345.1). NCBI lineage: Bacteria > Pseudomonadati > Bacteroidota > Flavobacteriia > Flavobacteriales > Flavobacteriaceae > Ascidiimonas > Ascidiimonas aurantiaca. Next base: position 272,651 of record NZ_JBBEWR010000002.1, read on the forward strand.
TGGTCAAAGTAGTCGAGGTCAGTGAAGCCAAAATACAGAGCTAATACAAAAACCAGTCCCAGAAAAAAATATCCAATACGGTCACTTCTACGTAGCCTTTTCATAAGTTATAAATTAAATATATGTATTTCTTTAGTACGATAACTTTGCATTCTAATGTTACGGATGGTATTATTTTTGAAATAAATCATTTTTTTGAAAGTATATACAATGTACTTACCAACCTTTTTTTATGGCCTTTTTCTCCAGGTCCGGAAGCGTAATTAAGATCAAAAACTTCTGTTTGTTTCATATCATACCCGGGAGCAAATATACGTTTAAATTCATTTTCCATTGCGGGAGTCAGCAAAACCCCATACTGCTCCTCATCAGGAAAAACCATATTTTCCGGTTGAATTATGGGGAGTGGGCTGCCATAGTACCATAACATCTCCGGTGCAATATCTCCAAAACCATACACGGGGGTTTCTTTCATTATCATTTTGTCTGCCAGAGTATCTATATTATGAAAAGCGGTGTTTTTTTGAAAAAGGCGAGCCAGCGGGAGGCCAAAGGCAGTAATGGCTATAATGAAACTAACAGTGGCTATAAACACTTTAAAAATATTTTTTTTAAAAAGTTGCCTTATGATCGTAATAGCTAGTACAAAAAGTGCTGTAGCTGTTAGTACAAAGGGAAGAACGGCACTGTTGCGGTCATCATCTAACAAAAAGAAACCTGCCAGCGGAAATATCAGTCCTATTAAGGCAATGAGTGAAAAATTAAAATAGACTACCCATTTTTCCCAGCTTTTTTTAATCTCTTGAAAATGGTTGATAAGATAGGTAATATAAAAACCGGTATTCATGGCCATGGGAATAAGTACCGGTGCCAGGTAGCGGGTTTTTTTCTCTGGGATTACCGATAAAAGGATCACTGCAAAAACGGTCCACAAGAAGGTAAGGCGGTAAGCAGAGGGGTTGGTTACTTTCTTTCGTAGGTAGGGATACATAAGTGCTACCAGCGAAGGAATTGCCCAAATACCACTTTGTGTAAAAAAGCTCCAGTAGTAGTAAAAAGGACGTATATTATAGCTGGCCCAGTTCCCTGTTTCCTTACGGGTAATCTCAATAAAGGCCCCGGGATCTGTGACCCTAACGTATATAAACCACCAGCTTGCCGTAACTAAAGCTGTACAGATATACAAAATAATAGAAAGGGTTTTCTTCTCAGAGGTTTTAAAACGGTAGCTTATGCCATAAGCGATACTAAAAGGCAAAAAGAGAGCATACAGGCCAATTGGGCCTTTACTCATAAAAGAAGCCCCAAAACAAAATCCGGCAAGCAGGGCATTTTGCCATTTTTTGGGTTTTTCCCGAAGTAATCGGAACAAAAAATAAATGGAGGTCAGCATAAAACCATGGGTATATATGTCCCAGGGTGCTTCATTGGTAATGGCAATGATATAAAAGGAGGTGAGCAATATTAAAGCATTTATTATACTTTGCAGTTTGCTGCCTACCAGTTTTAATGAAAAGAAATAGGTGATAATGGCCGTAAAAACGGCCATAAGTGCCGTTGGTAAGCGTAAAGCATAAACATGGAGGCCAAATATACTTCCAGATATGGCAGTGAACCAGGTAGGTAATGGTGGCTTCTCATAACGGGGTAATCCATTCATAGTGGTAAGCAGCCAGTGACCGTCAATGACCATTTCCCGGGCTGTAATAAAATTACGGGCTTCCATAATGGTTACGGGCAATATCTGTAGATGTAAAAGAAAAATAAGTATCCCGGCACCGGCAATAGTTTTAACCGGATGTTGTTCAAGCCACTTTTTCATGGGTTTTTTTTAGTAAAAACAGGTTTCGGGTATAAATTGCTATTCCCAGGGCATGGCCGGCAAATAATACCGGATCCCGTCGTATGATAGCATAGGTAAGGATCATGGAGGCTCCAATAAGACTAAGGAGCCAGAACCCCATGGGCAAACTGGATTTTTTACGTTTCTCTGAGTATAACCATTGATATACAAATCGAAAGGTAAATATTATCTGAGCAATACTACCGAGAAGAATGAGCCAAACAGGGATACTTTCATTTTTAAAGAAATCGTTGAGATCGTACGAATTGTTGTTATACCCATACACCACTACCATTACAGGGAACACCCATAAAAAGGCTCTGAAGGCCCAGGGTAATTTTTTCCATTCTCCCTGCAACTGTATGTTTCTTATGTAAATAAAGTAGGTAAGCGTTTGTCCAAGCATAATGGCAAAATCATCGCGTAACCAGCCATACACAAAAAGCAGGAAAGAAGCCAGAAGGCTTAGCTGCCAAAAAAGTCGCGGCGTGAGAACTTTTTTGTTTTTTTCGGACAGAACCCATTGCAATAACATTCTTCCGGAGAAAAGCAGTTGTGCCAAAAAGCCTATTGCATATATTAGCCAGTCTGCCATTTATTGTTTTTTAATAACCTGATAGTTAATATATTTCTTTTTCATCCACAGGTAAGCAAAACAATCAGATAATGGCCCCAGAAGGCGGTTCCACAAGCCAAACTTTGCAGTTCCTGCCATACGGGGAAAGTGGCGCACAGGCACTTGAATGATCTTACCGTTTTGCAGTAATATCATGGCAGGAAGAAAACGATGAAGCCCTCTGAACATAGGGATCCTTTTTGCATATTCGGTTTTAATTACTTTTAGGGGACAACCGGTATCATCCATGCCATCATTAGTAAAGGCCCTTCTTATACCATTGGCAATACGCGAAGAGATATTTTTTACAAAAGAGTCTTTTCGGTTTAAACGTACACCGGTTACCAGGTCGTACTCATTTATATACCCCAGTAAAATATTAAAATCTTCGGGAGAGGTTTGTAGGTCAGAATCTATATAACCTACCAGTCTGGTCTCTACATGGTCAAACCCTGCTTTTATCGCTGCACTGAGTCCGCGATTTTGTGCAAATTGCAGGTAATGAAATGCTTCATTACGGTTACAAATTGCTTCGATCAACGATTGGCTTTTATCTAAAGAGCCGTCATTTACAAACAGAATACGGGTTTTAAGTGAGGCGATATTTAGGTAGTTGAGAAGTTCTTTTTCTACCCTATCCAGGTTTTCCTCTTCATTATATACAGGAACAATGATAGTAAAGTCGTAATTCATTTGCAGTTAAAATGATTTTGCAAAGGTATTGTTTTATTGCGTATGGCAAGCGATGAATTAGGATTGTGCCAAGCCCAATATGAGTTCTGCAGCTTCAAAAGGGCTTATTTCATTATCATCCAGAGCTTTAAGCTGTTTTTCAAGGGCTTCCTGAACTTCAGGCCGCTGATAAAACCGTGTTTTAAGTTCCTCATTTATGGTATGGCGTAACCAAAATGCATTTTGCCGTTTTCTGTTTTTTTGAAAACTGCTGTTATCACTGGTAAACTGAACATATTCTTCTACCATTTTCCAGGTGGTATCAATTCCTTTGTTGTGAAGTGCAGAGCATATCTCTACTTTGGGAGACCATCCGTTTTCTTTCGGGGGGAATAAATGAAGAGCTCTCATAAACTCGGTTTTGGCATGGTGCGCCTGCTTGAGGTAATCGCCATCTGCTTTGTTAATAACCACAGCATCTGCCATTTCCATAATACCTCGCTTTATACCCTGTAGTTCATCTCCGGCACCTGCCAGTTTGAGAAGCAGAAAAAAATCGGTCATACTATGTACAGCGGTTTCACTTTGCCCCACACCAACGGTTTCAATAATAATAACATCATATCCTGCAGCTTCACAGAGTATAATGGTTTCTCTTGTTTTTCTGGCAACGCCGCCCAGAGATTCGCCTGCCGGAGAGGGTCTTATAAAGGCATTGTCGTCTTTTACCAACTGCTCCATACGGGTTTTGTCGCCCAGGATACTTCCCCTGGAAATGCTACTGGAAGGGTCAACCGCCAGTACAGCCACTCGTTTACCCATTGAGGTAAGGTGTTTGCCTAAAGCCTCAATAAATGTGCTTTTTCCAACTCCGGGAACACCGGTAATCCCAATGCGAACTGACTCATTGGCAAAAGGAAGACATCTTTTAAGGATTTCAGCAGCTTTGTTAACATGGGAGTCATGCGTACTTTCAATAAGAGTAATGGCTCTGCTCAAAGCTACTTTATCCTGTTGAATGATACCTAATACCAATTGATCTGTAGAAGGTTGTTTTTTCCGTATTTTACGAATTCGCGCCACGGCGTCTTCTCGTGTACTCTCCTGAGGCTTCACTCCACCTTTCTCCCTAAGCGCAGATTTTTTTTCTGGATTTTTCAAGTTTATTCAATAGGTATAACAATTCGTGCTTTTTCCCACTCCAGGGTCATTTGCAAAGAAGTATCTTCTTCAAAAGCAATAGTAAATATTTCTGTAAGTGTTTCTTTTTGGTTGACCGGTACACGTATGTTTAACACATCGTGATCACTTTCTCTGCTCACCTGTATTTTGGTGCCTTTTAAAGTAACACCCCATTCATATTGTTTACTGTTAAAGATCACTTCCCAGTACGCTTCTCCGGGAATGGTCCACAATGTATATGTGCCTGCCTTTAGAGGCTTCCCGTTAATCATGATATCGGTACCAGTAGTAAATACAGTTGCTTCATTGGCGCCCGTTCTCCAAACTTCTCCATAAGGAACAAGGTCTCCAAATATTACTCGCCCTTTCACAGAGGGCCTGTTATAATACACAGAAAGATCATACCCTTTTTGCTGATAATTAATGGTAGTTTCCGGACTGTGTTTTTTAGTTTGTTTTTTCATAATAGGGGGTACTATGAGGTAAATACCTATAAAAACAATAATAATCCCGGCAACCCATTTCAGTATTTTTTTCATGGTGGTTCAGTTTTAAGATCGGTCTTCCACCCCGCAAAGGCAGCTATATTTGTTTTACAAAGATATTCAAAATGCCATAGAGTCTCTTATGCATTGTGTTTCAATACCCTTTAAACTACTTATTTTACTGTTGAAACTATCAAAAAAGTATCAGTTGGTTAAAAGACAGATAATCCTTCTTATGTTAAAAAATGTATCTTTAAAAGACAACTTTAGTTAAAAAAAATTAAAGTTTAAAGAATTTGCAACGCTACTTTTTTTATATCGTCTTTAGGGTAGTTAGCAATTGTAATTAAACTAGAAACTAGCTGGCATGTTTCAAACCGAATTGATTGAAAAGTGCAAATTAAATGACCGAAAAGCGCAACTGTCTTTATACCGGCAGTACAGCGAAGCCATGTTTTATGTAGCTATGCGCTTTTTAAAAAACACTCAGGACGCTGAGGATGTTATGCAGGAGTCATTTATAAGAGCTTTTAAGCAAATGCATCAGTTTAAAGGAGAAGTCACCTTTGGTGCATGGTTAAAACGTATTGTCATTAATAAGTGTATTGATTTTTTAAAAATAAGAAAAAATGAGGCACTTTCTTTAGACGAAACCTACATGCACCTAACTGAGGAAGAAGATGACTGGAAGGTAGAAGCGGAAATAACGGTTAGTGAAGTTAAAAATGCTATTGAGGAACTGCCTGAAAATTACAAATATGTAGTTTCATTGTATTTGATTGAAGGGTACGACCATAGCGAGATTTCAGAAATACTGCAGATTTCAGAAATCAACTCCCGAACTCAGCTAATGCGGGGAAAACGAAAATTAAAACAACTTTTAACAAGTGCAAGATATGGAGCGAGATCTTAAAGAGATGTTTAAGGAACACAGGGAATTGTCACCTCATAAGCTTAGTAAAAGGCATGAAGCACTTTTTTTGGAGAAACTGGATAAGGAGCTGCCAGTGGTAAAGCACCAAAATTCATTTTTCTTCTTAAAAATAGCAGCTGTCATTGCCATAGTAGCTGCATTAGGATATGGACTTTTTTATATGAAAGATATGAACAGTCTTCCTGATGCCGGTAATGGTATAGTAGATACCCAGCCGGTTAAGAATGAGGAAACGCCTGCCATTACTCTTGGAGACCTTTCACCTGATCTTAAAAAAGTAGAGGAGTATTACCTGGCCAATATTAATCTCGAATTGGCCAACATTGAGGTTACCAAAGACAATAAAAAGCTCTTTGACGGCTATATTCAACGGTTATCTGAATTAAACGATGAATATGTAAATCTTAATAAAGAGCTCAATACCGTAGGGCCCAATGAAAAAACCGTATCTGCCATTATTACCAATTTGCAGCTAAAACTTCAATTGCTATACCGATTAAAAGAGAAGTTAAAAGAATTAAAAGAAAACAAAAATGAAAAATTTAACGATCAACAAATTTAAAGCAGCTATTGTATTGTTACTGGCGGTTTCTTTCACATACGCACAGAAACAATCTAAAACGTATAAAGAAACCTTTAATGTGAATAAAGATGTAACTATTGATCTTAACACCAGTTATACCAATATTGAATTTGAAACCTGGGATAAAGATGTGGTAGAAGTTACAGGTTATATTGAAATCGAAGATGCTACCAAAGAGAAAGCGGAAGCTTATTTTGACGGGTGGGGCTTCAAAGCTATTGGAAATAGTAGTGAGGTTTCTGTATCCAGCAATATTTCTCCAAATATTTTTTACTACGGAAGGCGTAATGAGCATATAATAAGTGATGATGATTTTAATTTTGTGGTTCCTGAAATGGTTGACTTTCCGGAGATCGCTCCTTTTGTGGTTGAAATGCCTGATATGCCACCTTTACCCCCGATGCCTCCCTTAGCTTTTGAAAGTATAGAATCAATTAACTTTGATTATGAGGCTTATAAAAAAGACGGGGATAAATATCTTGAAAAATGGAAAAAGAAGTTTAAAAAAGAGTTTGACGGTAACTTCAAAAAGCAAATGGAAGAATGGAAAGCAGAACTTGAAGAGCGCAAGGAAAGAATGGCAGAGCAACGTGAAGAAATGAAAGTGCAGGTATTGCGTATGAAAGAAGAAGTTAAAAAAACACAAGCAGAACGTGAAAAAAAGGTTCAGGAACTGCGAGAGCAAACACAAAGCATTCGAAAAGAACTTATTGAAAAAGCAGCCCGGGATAAAAAAGATAATTTTTTCATTTACCGAAATGCAGAGGGAAGAAACTCGAACCTTAATGTAAAGAAAACGATCAAGATTAAAATGCCTAAAGGTGCCAGGCTAAAGATCAATGTACGGCACGGAGAAGTAAAATTGGCCGAGAATATGAAAAATATCAAAGCAACCTTGTCACACACAAGGTTGCTTGCCGGTACCATTGACGGGTATAATACTTTTATTAAAGCTTCGTACTCGCCGCTTAAAGTACAGAACTGGAATTATGGTAATTTAAATGTGAATTATAGCAAAGAGGTAGAGCTTGAGAACGTAAAAAACATGAAGCTTACTTCAAACTCTTCAGATATACGTATTGGCTTAATTGCGAAACAAGGAGATATAGAAAGCGCATTTAGTAAACTCACTATTGATAAAATATCAGATTCTTTTGAATATCTGGATATACATCTGGACAATACCGATCTTGTTTTTTCACTCCCAAAGACCCCGTTTTCTATAGATTGTAAATCAATAAATTCTAAAATGCGTTATCCTGAAAACTTAAATCTAAAAGTATTAGAAGAAGGTGGACAAAAGTATGTTACAGGGTTTTTTAAGGATAAGAATTCCGGAAATACGATTACTATTTATGCAGACTTGAGTAATGTGACTATGCAGTAAGAACTCTACTCAATTAGATTAAGTGTACCGAAAACATGGGCATTGACCCATCCCTGATTCTTATCTTCTCCCGGTATATACACAGAGCCAATAAAGTTCTCTCTTTCTTCGCTTCTATCGTTATCACAATAGGCCAGTGTAAATCCAATTTTCTTCGTGGGATATAATCTCGCAGGGTTTGATGTTTTTCCGTCTTTAAAAGTATCATCGTAAATATATACCTTAAGTTCCCAGATGCTCACAGTATTATGAGTAATACGTTTTGAGGTGATATGTTCATTATAGAGATGTGGTTTTTTATCGGCCCCCAGATCAACCACATTGCCATCTAATGCTATGTGATAAGCAAAAGCATTATGATTAAACTGATGCTCACCTCCCGAGTTATCTTCATCTATAAAGATCTCAATGCAATCGTCATCCCACCACAAATAAAGCGGGTCTTTATACTGGTCGAATAAAACATCATCAGTAATCTCTACCAGGAGGTATAGAGCCTCAGGAGTCCAGGTGAGTTTATAGCGACCTTTAAAATCTGTAGCTAAATATGGCTTTCCCAGCCATCGCTGGTCCAGAGGAAGCCATGAAACCTGTTCCCAGACATTATCCTCAGAGTTCCCATCAATTACGGGAGCCCTCAATGCCTTTTTTACTGTGATAAGCTGATGGTCTTCTTTCGCAGGAGAAGAACAACCGGCCAGTAAAAGCAGACATCCGTACCAAAAAAGTTTCATAATTTAAATATAACAAAAAAGAGGTGTCGATAACCAGTATCTCTTTTTAGTGCTTTTCGGCAAGTAGTTCAGGAAACTTTTCCTGAAATTTTCGCAACCTCGGTATAGAGACATTTCTAATGTAAGCATTATTCGGGTGTCTTTTTTCAAAATCCTGATGGTAATCTTCTGCTTTGTAAAAAACAGTAAAGGGGACTACTTCGGTTACGATTTTTTTTGAATAGGTGCCGGCATCTTCCAGCTTTTTTATATAATCAGTGATAATATTTTTTTCACGCTCGTTTTTGTAAAAGGCAATAGAGCGGTATTGAGGCCCGCGATCCGGTCCCTGTCGGTTAAGTGTAGTAGGATCGTGAGAACCAAAAAATACTTCAACCAACGTTTCAAAACTCACCACGTCAGGATCGTAATACACCTCAACAGCTTCAGCATGTGTGGTAAACCCTCTGCCCACCTGGTCATATGTGGGATTAGGCTCTTTGCCCCCGGAATATCCGGAAATTACTTCCTTAACACCTTTTACGCTTTCAAAAATAGCCTCAACACACCAAAAACAACCACTCGCAAAATAGGCAGTTTCATAAGATGAGAGTTGGGTGGGTTTTATTGCTTCCTGCATTACGGGCTGTTCTTTCGTGTGGGTGTTTGAATGGCATGAAAGCATTGAAAACAACAAAATTGTGAATAGGGAATTTAATGATAATCTTTTCATCGTTATATAAGATTTTGGACATTAACGGTCTTAATATTACTAAATTCCTTACGTAAATCATTTATAAATTATGTTAAGATTTGTATATGCAAAAAGTGCTGCCTATGGCAGCACTTACATCTTTAAACTGTTGTTTTTTTGTATTGATGGTAGTTTAACTCAGGTTTTTAGACAGTTTAAAACCGGTAAATAATCCAATTCCGGCCATAAGGAAAAGAGTGCCGGGATATGCTATTTCCTCATCTACCCCCATACCGTAATGTACAATAGAACCAACAAACACACCTATACCAATACCCATTAACAATAACGAAAGATTGAGTATCAGGATTTTCCAAAAAGAAGGTGTTGCGCGTTTTCTGGAACTTACAAATATGGAAGCATCGGCTCCCTTTTCTATAAGAGCAAGACGTTCTTTATTACGGGTGGAATAGTGTAAATAAAATATCCCAAAGATTACCAAAAAAAGACTTACGAAAATAATCACTTCTGCAGGCATAGTATATAATTTAAAAGGTTATTAATTTGTTTTATAGGTATGACTGTTTAATGAGCAATGAGGTTACATATGGTGTCAAAAAAATTTTTTCTGTAAAACTGTAACCTTAAAAGAGTATTCAGAGTCTTATAGACAAATGACTAACCCATCAGACCAACACTATATCGATCAGACATTACAAGGCCATACCGATGCCTTTGCATTTTTGGTTAAAGAATATGAGGATATGGTTTTTACCATAGCACGTAAATTATTGAAGGATACAGAAGAAGCAGAAGACATGGCCCAGGAAGCTTTCATTAAAGCGTTTCGTGCACTACCGTCTTACAAAGGAGATGCCCGTTTTTCTACCTGGTTATATCGAATTACATATAACCTGTGTCTTGACAGGCTCAAGAAGAAAAAAAAATTGCCGGTAAATGATCTGGATGTGGTAGCGACCATAAAAGATTCAAGCGAGGATGCCTTGTCCCTTCTGGAAGATATTGATCGTAAGATGTTGATTAAGAGTGCCATTGCGAAATTAACTAAGAAGGATCAATTGTTAATTACGTTATATTATTATGAAGAGTTATCTTTGAAAGAGATAAAAGAAGTTACAGGACTCAAAGAGAATCTTATTAAGATACGATTGTATCGAAGCCGTAAAAAGCTTTTAGAGATATTAAAAGGTAAGGAAGCGATCTTAAAGTTATGAGTATTATGAAAAATGAAGAGAACTATTTTGATGAGCAAATAAAAGCTTTGGTAAAGGAAGCCGGGCTAGATAAACCTTCGGAAAACTTTGCACGCAATGTAATGCTCAATCTTGAGAGAGTGGAAATGGAAACGGTAACGTATAAGCCGCTAATTTCAGCACCTGTGTGGTGGATGATTGCGGGCGCTTTTGCTATTCTTGTGGGAAGTTCATTTTTCGCAGAAGGTTCACAATTTCTATCCAAATATATTTCATGGCCTTCCCTCAGTCTGCCTCGGCTGGATTTTACCATTTTTGGAGAATACTCCCTATCCGGATGGATATCGTATTCTATAATCCTTACCCTTGTATTGGTACTACTACAAATGTATTTATTCAAATCTCGTTTTGACCGATCACTTGACGTTTATCAAAAGTAATGACAGAAAATCTATCACAATTACTTAAGTGCTTATCAAAAGAAGCGGTTTTGCCTATGGATGCATCCATAGAACGTACAAAGTACACGCCTTTAGACCTTTCAGTACATAATACGGCTATTACGACAGACATCCTTACAGACCCTTACCGTATGGAAAGCTATTTAAACACATTTCTTTTGAAGAGACATGCACAGGTAGCCTATGGCGGATACAATGAAAATAGGGATCTATATAAAAACCGAAATCTGTTTGGTAATGCGGCCACAGAAGCCCGCACGGTTCATTTAGGGATGGATTTTTGGTGTACCGCAGGAACTACCGTATTGACTCCTTTGGATGGAAAAGTACATAGTTTTAAAGACAATGCCACTTCCGGTGATTACGGACCTACCATTATATTATACCATGAGGTTGACAACTTTCGCTTTTATACACTTTTTGGCCATTTATCCCGTACCTCGTTAGAAGGACTCTACCCTGGTAAACTTTTTAAGAAAGGAACACCCATAGCTACTTTAGGAACACCGGAAGAAAACGTAAACTATGCCCCGCATCTTCATTTTCAGATCATTGAAAATTTAAACGGATGCAGCGGAGATTATCCCGGTGTTACCACGGTTCATGAAAAGAACCGCTACCTCGCCAATTGCCCCAACCCAAATTTACTGTTCAATTTACCCTGATATTAATATTATTCGGGAACACGTATGTGATTGCCTAAAAACAAAGCATTTAAGAACAATCGGTTAGTGCCGTACCACGCCCCCCTAAAGTTAGGATTATCTGCAAAAAGAATTACTCTTCCTTTTCCAAGCGGACTCACGATAAGGGAAGAGGAAGGTTTAAGATAATTTTCCAGATTTTCAGCACTTATAAAGCCGTCTATATGAGGAGATGAAGTGTACCGTGCTACGGTAGAAAACACATTCTCAGAAGGTGCCAGCCATACTTCATTGTTTTTATAGACCGGTATTTCTGAACGTGTGTACCCAAAACCTAAAGGGTGGGTTACATCCAGTGAAACCTTAAAAATAGCACCTCCCAGACGTTCTTTTCCTAAGAGTTCTGGTGCATTAACATACGGTTGTCTTTTAGAAGTACCGTCTTCTTTTTGATTTTCAGAATTTGTGAGCCATTCTTTTACTATCTTATCATTAATAAGAGTGCCTACATTAACCAGAGTATTGTTATTCGCGAGTAAATAGTCCGTTATACGTTTACGTTGCAGAGAGTCCAACTTCGTGTAGTCTGCCGGTATAGGATTAGTAAGTTTTTCATTAACCATCTTTTTATCGATAAGCCATTTGGAGGCTGTACCTATGCTGATAAGGGTATTGCCTTTGGCAACCCAGTCTGATATACGTTTGCGTTGTACAGAATCTAACTGGTGATAACTGCCCGATACCATGATCATAGTAGTATATTTTTCCAAAGAGACTTGATGGAAATTGCGCATGGGGATCTTGGTAACTGGCATATGCACACGCTGATCTAAAAGATGCCAGATTTCACCGGCCTCATACGGTCGTACACCATCACCTATAAGCATAAAAGCTTTTGGTTTTTGAACTGGCCTTACATATTGACTACCTAAATCAATACCTCCCTGGTTATAACCACTGGAGACATTGTAAACAGATATATTAAAGGTTTTTGCTGCGTTGTCAATAATCTTAAAAAGAGAATCGCCGGTCATGGATTGCAGTGCTACGGGTATGACCAGTGCGTTGTGCGCAAAACTTTTTGTGCCCAGATGTGTTTCGGCAGAAAATGACTTGAACGCAGTACCAAGGTTAACTCCTTTGGATTGTAAATGATAAATAAATGCAAAAATATTATAATCACTATAATCAACTATATAGGCATAGTTTGAACGAACCGGAGGAGTTGGCGAAAAGATACTCTCGGGAGTTTTTACAGGCTCCCCTAAGGATACTTTTTTAGTGGAAGCTTCGTAATTAATATGATAAAAGTTGGCTACAGACCATGCAGAAGCATCATAAAACACACTGTCCCTGTAAGTTTTATAAGTCTCAAAAAAGGATTGAACCATGCGATATTGCGGTTGCTTTGTTGGTACTACAAACGCGTCTTTACCTGAAGGATCCCTATATACTTTAATTTTGTGAATAAGTAGTTTATCTATAAAGGCTTTAAGCCTGTTCTTGTCGTGAGTTTCTTTAAAAGTATAAGCAGTGGTTTTACTACGAGCCGCATTTTTTAATGCGCTTTTAAAAAAGTCTTGCTGGTATTTTCTAAGTAGTGCCTTGTTTTCTACGGCAGCTTTTATTGTGGTAATACTAGATAGAAACTGGTTACGAATAGTAAAGGGAAAGGTAATTTCTCCAAAAGCTGTTTTTTGGGCATGTCCCCGTGAACTGGCTTGCTCAAAAAGGATGCCCAGCCCACCCTGAAGATCGGGGTAGGAGGAACCATATCCCGGATAGGTACCGTCAAAAACTTCTTTTGTAAAATAAAAAGAGCCAATACTGTCCAGTGCCTTAGCATAATACTCTCCAAATGCATTGTTGAGGTCATTATAGTTTTCCTTAGGCATTATGGGGTTAAGTGAACCATTGGCCTTCATAGGTTCAAAAAAATAAGTGCTATTTGTGCCCATTTCATGAAAATCGGTAACTACATTGGGATACCATTGGTGATACCAGTTCAATTTTCCTCTGCTTTCGGGGTGAATGGCGAGCAGCCAGTCGCGGTTAAGGTCAAACCAATAATGGTTGGTTCTTCCCCCGGGCCAGTATTCATTGTGTTCTGCATCTTGTGGATCTGTTACCAAAGGACTGCCTTTATAGCTGTTAACCCATTGGGTATGGCGGTCCCTTCCGTCAGGGTTTATGGTAGGGTCAATAAATACAACGGCCTCCCGAAGATACTTTTTAATCTCAGGTGCATTAGATGCTACAAGGGTATATGCGGTAAGCATAGATGCTTCAGAACTGGAAGGTTCGTTGCCATGTACATTATACCCCAGGTTTATAAAAACAGGTACTTCATTGTAATTGGTAACTTCTTTGTCCGGATCGGTAAAAGCAAGATGCTGCTCTTTTAATTGCTCCAGTTGTTCCATGTTCTGAGAAGCAGTCACGGTTAGCATAACAAGTTGTCTGCCTTCATATGTTTTCCCATATTCATAGATAGAAGCTTTTTCAGAGAGTGTAGCCAGTGTTTTCAGATATGCGACTATTTGGTCATGGCGCGTATGCTGTTGCCCTACAGGATATCCTAAAAACTCTTCAGGGGAAGGTATTTGAGGATTAAAAGGCATATATTTTTTCAGAAAATATTCCTGTGCCTCCAGATACTGGGTACAACATAGCAAAAGGGATACTAGAATGTAAATTTTTTTCATAAATAATTTCTTGATCTGAGTGAATTACAGTGCGAGTTTTGAAGTTTGTTTTTTATTGGCATTGGAAAAATACAGAGTAGCGACTATGGTAACTACAAAATAAAGCATTGTCCATATATACCCGTAGGGAATTGAGTCATTTATACCAAACCAGTCTCCCGTTAACAGGATAATGCCAATACCTATTAAAGACCGTGTTATTTCGGTGATGACACCCACCAGGGTTCCGTCCATAAAAGAGGTATAACCAAAAACTGAAATAAAAATGTAAAAACCGTATATCCAAAGGTTTTGTGTGGTGAGTTCTCCAAAATTATAAAGCAAAAACAATAAAAGAAAGGTGGTGCCCACAAGCTGAAAGATGGTATAATATGAAAATGCAGGTGTGGTGTGGGTAGCATATTTTTTAAAGTTATATACATTTTTAATGGTTTCTACAGGGTATTGCTTTTTTACATCTTCTGGTCGCCAACCTGTAGGCATGATCCATATCCTGAGCTTATCCAGCCAGTTTTTAGTGCGCCAGGCATCTTTGAAGATCCTCCAGAAATGTTGAAAATTAATAATCATCGGGTTCCAGGTACCTGCCGGTTTAAGTACACCATATACGGGTGGAATATCTTTTCTTTCTTCCTGAAAGGTGCCAAACATACGATCCCAGATACAAAATATCTGTCCTAAGTTTTTATCAATATATTCCGGATTGATGGCGTGATGAACCCGATGTTGTGAAGGAGTAACGATTATGTATTCCAGCCATCCCAATTTACCTATATGGCGTGTGTGGTACCAAAACTGGGCAAACAGTTGAATAGGGGCCACTATATTTATAACTTTCTCAGGAACACCTAACAGTGCTGCGGGAATTAACAACAAAGGAAAGTAACCAATGATGTTAGAAACCGATTGTCTTAAGGCACAGGCGAGATTGAATTCTTCGCTGCTATGATGAATAACATGTTGATTCCAGAATATATTTACTTTATGGCATAGTCTGTGGTTCCAGTAACCGGCAAAGTCCACAATAACAAATGTAACTATATATACTGGTATGGAAGCTTGCATTTCAAATAAGGCCAGGTTTTTTAATAAATATGGATAAGATACCAGAATAACTGCAAGCCCTAAAGTATCTTTAATAATATTGGTGATACCGGAACTAAGGCTGGAAACGGTATCCATTAGGGTGTAAAATTGTTTTTTAGTGTAATGACTGTACAGTATTTCTGCAATAACCAATATAAGAAATACCGGAATGGCTATAAGTAAGGCAGTGGCATAGGTCTCCATGGCTTATTCCTTTTAATTCTATCAAATATACGTTATATGAGAAATTACAACAAGAATAAAAAAAGGGAGCCACTTTATATAAAGTCACTCCCCATCGCTATATTAATCAATTTAAACTACTACATTAATACGATATTTTCGCTTGAATTTGACCTATAAATAAGTCAACACCACGCAAACGCATTCTCTGAACTATCGCGAGATAATTCGAAAACGAATGTGGGGCATTTTTAATCTAATAAAGAGATGGGGAAAAGCTGGGCAAATATAATTTTTTTTTGATTTTATCAAAAGCTTTGTGATAAATTTTAGTTAAGATCACAAAAAAACAGATTAAATGATGCTTTTTTCATTTTTGTGTACTAAAAAAGCATTTTCTTCTTTCAGATCTATACAAACGGTTACTTACTTACGCAAAAAAAAAAGCGGTATAAACCGTTTACAGAAGGTTTCCTTCCATTGGTCTTCAGATATCTTCAGGTTAACGATTACAGAGTAGGGCAAACAGAAGATCGATGTACTTTTGAAATAAGAATTTGTCAAGCATGAGTAAAGAATTGAATCATAAATTTTCACCGCACTTTCTAACAAGGTGTTATTCATACGAAGCATACGAGCAAGTGTCGATTTACGTAGATATAGGAACCCAGATATTGTGGGCAGAAGTGAAAGGAAAAAAACAGTTGTTAGAGACGTTACCCTGGGTGTATAAATCTTATTTATTTGAACAGGTGAAGAGAGATCGTTCTTTTTTTGAAGTGTTGAGGAAATTTGCAGCTACCCGCGCTATAGATCTGTATATAAAAAGAAAGTATGTGTATTCAAACCCTGAAATATTGAATTAAATATAGTTTGATTAGTTTTTGTTAATTGTTGTTTTTTTAGTTAGTGTTTTATTGATCTTTAATGATTAGTATGAGAAAGGAGGTGAGAGTGAGGACTCACCTCCTTTTTTTTATGGGTATATAAGTGCTTTCATGACGCGCTCATATTTTATTCTTCTACTAACACCCAGTCGCCTTTATCCAGAAGAGGCTGTGCCTGCTTGTATTTCATTTCTTTATTTTCTCCGGTCATTACGTTTTTTATTATAACGCGGTCATTACGCCCTATTTTAGGACGTTCCCTTACAATAGTTTCGGTTACCGGGGGGCGTCCACCTCCTGCACTTTGGCCTACTGCACGATTACGGGCGGCAAGTTCATCACTGTTGAGTACTTCTTCTTTTGAGGTTTGCAGGTTTTCTTTTGGTCTTCGGCTAACCCGGGCTTCCTGTATAGTATCTGCGTTCTGGTTAGGGAGTTCGCCCTTAAACAGAAAAGATAAAATATCTTTGTTAACCCGGTCTATCATTGCTTTAAACAATTCAAATGCTTCAAACTTGTATATGAGCAAGGGGTCTTTTTGTTCGTGAACAGCTAATTGAACAGACTGTTTTAACTCGTCCATTTTGCGAAGGTGGGTTTTCCATTCTTCATCTATAATGGCCAAAGAGATATTTTTTTCAAAATCGGTAATAAGTCGTGCACCTTTACTTTCATAGGCCTCTTTTAGGTTAGTTACCACGTTAAGGGTTTTAGTGCCGTCTGTAAACGGTACTACGATCCTTTCGTATTGATCGCCCTGATTTTCAAATACGCTTTTAATAACCGGAAAGGCGGCTTTGGCACTTTTTTCTATTTTTTCCTGATACCTTTCATAACTGGTTTTATAAACGGCCTGGGCAATCTCGGTGGTTCCCATTTTTCCAAAATCGGTTTCTGAAATGGGAGCGGTAAGACCGAAATACTTGATAAGTTCAAACTCAAAGTTTTTATAATCGTTGGCAGCTTTATTGGTATCGGTTATAATTTCTGCGGTATCAAATATCATATTGGCGATATCTACCTTTAGTCTTTCTCCTTCCAGAGCATGGCGTCTTCTCTTGTAGATAACTTCCCGTTGAGCATTCATAACGTCATCGTATTCAAGCAGTCGTTTACGCACACCGAAGTTATTTTCTTCTACTTTTTTCTGGGCTCTTTCTATAGACTTGGTCATCATGGAGTGTTGAATAACTTCCCCCTCTTTAAGCCCCATACGGTCCATCATTTTTGCTACCCGGTCTGATCCGAACAATCGCATAAGGTTATCTTCGAGAGATACATAGAATTGTGAGCTACCGGGATCTCCCTGACGACCTGAACGTCCTCTTAACTGCCTGTCAACTCTTCGCGAATCATGTCTTTCTGTACCAATAATGGCGAGTCCGCCGGCTTTTTTAACTTCATTAGATAGCTTAATATCTGTACCCCGGCCAGCCATGTTAGTGGCTATGGTTACTACTCCTGCTTTACCGGCTTCGGCCACAATATCGGCTTCTTTTTTATGCAGTTTGGCATTAAGTACATTATGAGGTATTTTTTTTAGAGTGAGCATTTTACCCAGAAGCTCAGATATCTCAACAGATGTGGTACCTACGAGTACGGGACGCCCTTGTTGCACGAGTTTTACGATCTCTTCACTAACGGCATTATATTTTTCCCGTTTGGTTTTATAAATAAGGTCTTCGCGATCTATTCTTGCAATGGGCCGGTTGGTTGGGATCTCCATTACATCCAGTTTGTAGATCTCCCAGAATTCACCTGCTTCGGTAACAGCGGTTCCGGTCATACCGGAAAGCTTGCTGTACATTCTAAAGTAATTTTGCAGGGTAATAGTTGCAAAGGTTTGGGTGGCTGCTTCTATTTTAACATTCTCCTTAGCTTCAATAGCCTGGTGTAAACCGTCTGAATACCTTCGTCCATCCATGATACGACCGGTTTGTTCATCTACGATCATGACTTTGTTATCCATCACCACATACTCCACATCTTTTTCAAAAAGGGTATATGCTTTGAGAAGCTGGTTCATGGTATGAATACGTTCACTTTTTACACCAAAATCTCTGAAAAGCTCTTCTTTAAGGGCAGCTTCTTCTTCTATGGGTAATTCCTGCGATTCTATTTTGGCAATCTCAGAACCTATATCGGGCATGATAAAGAATTCTGGATCAGTATCTCCGGAAAGGTACTCGATACCTTTATCAGTAAGGTCTATCTGGTTATTTTTTTCTTCGATAACGAATAAAAGCTCTGAATCTACTATATGCATTTCACGATTGTTATCCTGCATATAGTGATTTTCAGTTTTTTGAAGTAGTTGTTTTACGCCTTCTTCACTCAAAAATTTGATAAGCGCCTTGTTTTTGGGGAGTCCGCGATGAACTCTTAACAACAATAAGCCTCCTTGTTTGGTGTCTCCTTCTTTTATGAGTTTTTTGGCCTCTGCGAGCACTCCGGTTAAGTATTGACGCTGTTTGCTTACCAGATCTGATATTTTGGGTTTAAGCTCATTAAATTCATGACGGTCTCCCTGCGGTACGGGTCCTGAGATAATAAGGGGGGTTCTGGCATCGTCAATAAGAACAGAATCAACCTCATCTACAATAGCATAATTATGTTTGGGTTGTACGAGGTCTGAAGGGGAATGGGCCATATTGTCCCTGAGGTAATCAAAGCCAAACTCGTTATTGGTGCCATAGGTAATATCGGCTTCATACGCATTTCTTCTGGCATCAGAATTAGGCTGGTGATAGTCTATACAATCTACAGAGAGCCCGTGAAACTGAAAAAGAGGGCCCATCCAGGCACTATCTCTTTTGGCAAGGTAATCGTTTACGGTTACCAGGTGTACCCCATTACCGGTAAGTGCATTGAGATATACGGGTAACGTGGCTACGAGTGTTTTTCCTTCACCGGTCATCATTTCTGCTATTTTACCCTGGTGCAGGGCAATACCTCCTATTAACTGTACATCATAATGTACCATATCCCAGACAACTTCTTTGCCGGCGGCATCCCACGAATTGCTCCAGACAGCAGTATCATTGTCCAGTGACACGAAATCTTTGGTTGCTGATAGCTCTCTGTCGTAAGGAGTAGCGGTAACTGTGAGGGTTTCATTTTCTTTAAACCGTCTGGCGGTTTCTTTAATAACAGCAAAGGCTTCCGGCAATAACTCATTGAGAAGAATTTCGGTAGATCTATACGCTTCTTCTTCCAGTTTGTCAATTTCAGAATATATATCTTCTTTACGATCTATATCGGTTGTGGTATTGGCTTCTTCTTTAAGATCCTGAATACGCGTATCAACCTCTTTTCTGTTTTCTTTTATTTTCTCTTTGAAAGTTATGGTCTTTTCTCTCAACTCATCATGGGAGAGTGCTGTAAGGCCAGACTCGAAGGATTTAATTTTATCAACTAAAGGCTGTATTTCCTTAATATCTTTCTTCGCTTTATCTCCTACAAATATCTTGATTACGGAATTTAATAAGCTCATAATGGTATATTGATTATAGATCAAAATTAAGCAAAAAAAAAGCCTCCTATGAGACTTTTTGCTTTTAATTCTTGATATCTTTAATATTCATCTTCATTCCAGAGGTAGTCTTCCTCTGTAGGGTAATCTGGCCAGATTTCTTCGATCGATTCGTAGATCTCTCCTTCATCTTCCATGGATTGTAAATTTTCAACTACTTCCAGAGGAGCACCTGTTCTAATAGCATAATCTATTAGTTCATCTTTTGTCGCTGGCCAGGGAGCATCGCTTAAGTAGGATGCCAGTTCTAAGGTCCAATACATATGCTACACGGTTTAAATTTTTGCAAAAATAAATTTTTATACGAAAAAGTCAAGTAAAAAATATATTAATTACACATTATTTATAAGAACTTTGCTTCTGGTATGTTAATTCAGTAAAAATCTGTAATCCAACCTACCCGTATGGTGAATTAGTCCTGCTTTTCAGGGATCCACTTAATTTCATTGGCTTTTAAATCTTGGGACAATTTTCGTGCCAATACAAAAAGATAGTCTGAAAGCCGGTTTAAATATTTAAGTACACGTTCGTCAAATGGTTCATTTTCATAGAGTTGTGTGGCCATACGTTCGGCTCTTCTACAAACACAGCGTGCAATGTGACAGAATGACACGGCAGGATGGCCGCCCGGTAATATAAAATGTGTCATAGGGGGGAGGTCTGTATTCATTTGGTCTATCTCTTTCTCGAGCCGTTTACTGTCTTCTTCGGTAACTTTTGGGATGTTCAACCGCTCTTTACCGCTTTTAAGTACTGCTTTTTCAGGATCAGTAGCAAGAATGGCACCTAATGTAAACAGCCGGTCCTGAATATGGATCAGGGTATTGGCCGTAAATTCATCTACAGGTTGATCTCGTAACAGCCCTATCCAGGAATTGAGTTCATCAACGGT
Organism: Ascidiimonas aurantiaca; assembly: GCF_037646345.1. Lineage (NCBI taxonomy): Bacteria > Pseudomonadati > Bacteroidota > Flavobacteriia > Flavobacteriales > Flavobacteriaceae > Ascidiimonas > Ascidiimonas aurantiaca. The sequence continues at coordinate 293,364 of NZ_JBBEWR010000002.1, forward strand.
TCCGTAACTGTCAATTCGAATGTGGTGTTTGGGTACGCGGGTCCCTCCAAAAAGTGCAGTGGTTCCCTTATCTCCTGTTTTTGTGTATATTTTCATGATGTGTTTTTATGATGCTATGCTTTTATGCATGGTGACATGCAAAAATAAGGGTTTTAAAGTTTTTTATTCTTTTGCTTAGTATTAAAACCTAACGGTAAAATGTTGTTTGGCTTTTACTTCTTTAAAAAATACAAGCCCCAGAGAGAAAATGTCAATAGTAAGGGTCACTTTTGAATGGGTTTTGATGGTGTTCCATGCGCTTTCCATATCGGAGGACCAGTGTATATCGTCAAAAATCAATAATGAGTTCTTTCCCGTATGTGCAATGAGCTTTTCGAAGTAACGCAGGGTAGGTTGTTTACTATGATGACCATCTATATAAATGAGATCAAATTTCTCATTGGTAAGGGAATCGAGAAAGGCATCAAAAGTACTGTTAACAACTTTACAATTGTAAATTTTGTATGCATCCAGTGTGTTTTGAGCTACCTGAGCAGTTTTTGAGCACCCCTCTACAGTGGTTACAAAGCATTGGTCATGTGCCGAAGCCATGGCACAACTTCCTATACCCAGGGAAGTACCCAATTCCAATACGGTACGTACATTAAAATAACGTATGATACGATTTAGCAAGTAAGCATTCCTTAAAGATATACCAGCGGTTCGGGCTATCTGAGTAACTTTTCTTTTTTGAGATGTAAATACGCGTGATCCTGCACCAAAATCAGTAATAAGTATGGTGCTTTTATCTTTGAGAAGTTTTTTGCGATACTGGTTTATGGTGTTGTAACTGGTATGGGGTGTACTATTGTAAAAACACCTGGTAACCAGGTCATACACAAATGGCGAGTGTATGCCATGCTGATTTACGGAACGAAAAAGATAGCGAAAATAGGCTCTGACCATGTAAAACAAGTTTTTACCCATAGTTTGCTATTCTTCAAGTTTCATGGATAGTTCAAACCACCTTTCTGTTTTTTGTTCAATATCATTAAGTATTTCCTGTAATTTAATGGAGTTTTCATTTATTTCTGTGCCTGACCACGCATTACTGGCAAATTCACTTTCTAATGTTTGTTTGTCTTTTTCCAGCTTTTGTATCTCTTTTTCCAGTTTTTTGTATTCTTTCTGTTCATGATAGGATAAGGTGATTTTCTTATCTCTATGCCATGTTTTCTTTTCTGTTTTTACCTGAGGGGTCTCTGCAGAGGGGGTACTTTCTTCATATGCTCTGAAATCTGAATAGTTGCCCGGGAAGTCTTCGATGTAACCATCGCCTTTAAATATAAATAAGTGATCGGTAATCTTATCCATAAAATAACGGTCGTGAGACACTACAATAAGACAACCGGGGAAATCCAGCAAAAAGGCTTCGAGAACATTAAGAGTAACAATATCCAGATCGTTGGTGGGTTCGTCCAGTATTAGAAAATTGGGGTTTTGAATAAGTACTGTACACAGATAAAGTCGTTTTTTCTCGCCCCCACTTAGCTTTTCTACATAGTCATATTGCTTTTTCCTGTCAAAAAGAAATCGTTCCAGAAGTTGAGCGGCTGATATTTGTTTCCCTTTGGTCAATGGGATGTATTCTCCATAGGCTTTAATTACATCAATTACTTTCTGGCCGGGAGTAATATCTAAGCCTTTTTGGGAATAATATCCAAATTTAACTGTTTCACCTATTACTACCTTTCCGGAGTCGGGAGGTAAAGCACCTGTAAGCAGGTTTAAAAAAGTGGTTTTGCCGGTACCGTTTTTACCAATAATACCTATACGCTCTTTTGTTTTAAATACATAAGTAAATTTTTCCAGAATTTTCTTATCTCCAAAAGCTTTGGACAGATTGTGAAGTTCCACGATCTTACTTCCCAACCGGTGCATATTGATCTCTAATTCTACTTTATGTTCTTTTCTTCGCTGTTGTGCCTGTTCTTTTATCTGATGAAAATCATCTATTCTGCTTTTGGATTTGGTGGTACGGGCTTTGGGCTGCCTGCGCATCCAGGTAAGTTCTCTTGAATACAGGTTCCTGGCTTTTTCAAGTGAAGCTTTTTCGGCCTGCATGCGAATTTCTTTTTTTTCCAGAAAATAGGAATAATTGCCTTTGTAACTATAAAGCTTGCCTTCGTCTAGTTCAACAATTTCATTGCACACTCTTTCCAGAAAATACCTGTCGTGGGTAACCATAAAAAGAGTAATATTTTCTTTTGCGAAATATTCCTCCAGCCACTCTATCATTTCAAGGTCAAGATGGTTGGTGGGTTCATCCAGTATTAGAAGATCTGGTTTACTTAAAATAACCGATGCCAGAGCCAGTCTTTTTTTTTGGCCACCAGAGAGGGTTTTTACCTTCTGGTTGAGGTTTTCGAGTTTAAGTTTAAAGAGAATTTGTTTGTACTGGGTCTCAAAGTCCCAGGCCTGATGTATCTCCATTTGCTCAAATGCCTTTTGGTAGCGGTCTGTGTTTTCCGGGTTCAAAAGGGCCTGTTCATAGGCATGAAGAACTTCTAAGGTTTTATGATCTGAACTAAAAATAGTTTCTTCTACGGTGTTCTCCGGAGAGAGATTGGGTTCCTGAGGTAAAAAGGCTATTTGAATACCTTTACGGGAAACTACCTGCCCTGTATCGGGAGTATCTTTACCGGTAAGGATATTTAGTAATGAGGTTTTTCCTGTTCCGTTTTTAGCAATGAAGGCTATTTTCTGATCTTTGTTAATACCAAATGAAATATCTGAGAACAAAACCCGTTCTCCGTAAGATTTAGCTATATTTTCTACCGAAAGGTAATTCACGACTGTTTTTTTGCAAAGTAACGCAAATTGAACATATCACAGAAGCCAGTTTTATTATTAAGGCTTAAAAACTATATTTGTTGTCTAAGTAGCCCGCTATGCGTATAAGATTATTACCGGTTTTTATTTTTTTTATGGTTTTATGGCATTCGTGTGTTCCTAATAAAGAACTGATATATCTGCAGGAAAATAAAGAGAAAACAGCGCCGGTTACTGATGAGATTACTGAAATGATAAGGCCGTACAGGGTACAGGTAAATGACATTCTGTATGTGGAACTAAAAGCATCAGATCCTGAGCTGGTAGCGATATTTAATACCGGCGGGGATCAGAATATACTTTTTAATAATCCGGGGGTATTGTATTTTCAGGGATATGCGGTAAATGTACATGGTAACATCAGGTTACCTATTCTGGGAGAAGTAAATGTACTGGGCTATACCGCAGATGAAATTAGAAAAATAATAGAAGAGAAACTTATTACCGGATATCTCAATGAATCTACCAATTTGTTTGTAAATGTAAAATTGGCAGGACTTAATTACAGCGTATTGGGAGAAGTGACCAATCCGGGAGTAAATGTGCTTTTTCAAGAACGTGTAAATGTACTTGAAGCGATTGCCGGGGTGGGAGATATAACCATAACCGGTAACCGGAAAGATGTACTTATTATACGGCAGTATCCGGATGGGAAAAAAATACACCATTTGGATCTAACCGATAAAGATATTCTCAAGTCTCCTTATTTCAATGTTTTACCCAATGATATTATTTATGTAAAACCGCTTAGGCAGAAGTCCTGGGGAGTTGGTACTACCGGTACACAAACACTTACTACGGTGTTATCTATTGTTTCTATTATTACCAGTACGGTATTACTTATAAGAAACCTGTAAACATATGCTTGAAAACGAATTAGATATAAAGAATTTTCAGAATACTTTTGAAATTAAAGGATTTCTGTTCCGTATTCTTCGTTTCTGGTATATTATCGTTTTAAGCATATTTATTGCGTTGGGTATTGCCTATTATGTGAATCTGCGAGCCGAAAGACAGTACCGGATGGAAACCCTTATAAGTATTAAGGAAGAACAAAACCCATTCTTTACCAGTACCCTTAATCTTACTTTTAACTGGGGAGGTGCCAGTGATAAAGTAGAAACAATTCGTACTATATTGGGGTCGCGTTCGCATAATGAAGAAGTTGTCCGGCTTTTACAATTGTATGTACATTATATGAAAGAAGGGCGTTTCAGGCTGGAAGATATTCATACAGATGCCCCGTTTATTGCAGATATAGATGAAACGGCCCCACAACTTTTAAATGTTCCGGTTAAGATAAAGTTTCTTGATAATCACTCTTTTGAACTATCATATACCCCTGAAGAAAATGAAGCAAATACGATCAATTATGCTAAAGGGAAGGTAGGGCCCCTTGAGAAAATATCGCCTTTTAAGGGTACGTTTAAGATGAATGAACCGGTTACATTACCATTTCTTTCTTTTGTTTTAAAGGAGCGGGATGAACGAAAACTGACAACAGGTTCTGAGTACTATTTGAAATTTACTGATATTAATAAAGAAATACGTAAATACAGGGATGTACGTATAGACCTTAAAACTAAAGGTGCCTCTATGCTTATTCTTAGCAAAACAGGGGCCAACAGAGATATCTTGTCTGATTATCTCAATGCTACGGTTAACCTATTAAGTATTAAACAACTTGAGCAAAAAAACCTGTTTGCTACCAATACGGTTAATTTTATTGACCAGCGTATAAAAGGAGTCTCCGACTCGTTAAAACAGGATGAAGATCGGTTAAAAGTTTTCAGACAGGAAAATAAAATTTTTGACCTTTCTTCCAAAGGAACTGCTCTTTTCGAGAAAATGACGGAGCTTGACAGGCAGAAAAATGAAGCTGCCATAAAGCTTGCTTATCTTGACCAGTTAGACAATTATCTTCGCAACAGTACAGATTATTCAGAACTGCCTGCTCCTGCTGCTTCGGGTCTTGATGACCCTAATTTGGTACTGAATATTACAGAAATGGTGAATCTTTCCGTGCAGCGATCCAATCTGCGTTCAAAAGTAAAAAACCCGCTTTTTTATGAGAAAATAGACCGCGAGATCGATGCACTTAAGAGCGTACTGTTTGAAAATGTAGCCAATGTAAGGGCATCGGTACAAATAGTACTCAACAGTATAGATTCACGTATTAAGCGGTTTAATTATGAGTATAGTAAATTACCGGCAGAGGAGCAACAACTTTTTAATATTGAACGTAGCTATAAAATAAGTGAAGCTTCTTATAATATGCTGCTGGAAAAAAGGAACGAAGCAGGTATTGTAAAGGCAGCAAATGTATCTGATATACGAGTAATTGACCCGGCACGAAATTTAAATCAACCTGCTATCTCTCCCGATCCATTACAAAATTATATGATGGCTACCTTTGCCGGGTTACTGGCTCCTGTACTTGTCATCTTATTCATATCTTTTATAGATACCAGCATCAGAGACCCGCAGGAGATTGAGCGGTTATCATCACTCCCCGTACTGGGTGTAGTGGGGAGAAGTTATTCAAAAGGGAATCTGGCTGTTTTGGAGAAACCCCGGTCTGCCGTATCGGAAGCTTTTCGTTCTATACGAAGCAGCCTTCAGTATTTTTATCGAAGCCGTTCCCTGGAAGGGAGTAAAATTATAATGATCACTTCTTCCATAAGTGGTGAAGGAAAAACGTTTTGTTCTATAAACATTGCTTCGGTTTTTGCATTGAGTAACAAAAAAACCGTATTGGTAGGCCTGGACCTGAGAAAACCAAGAATATTTGACGATTTTAAAATTGTTAATAGCAAGGGTGTGGTAAATTACCTTATTGGAGAGCAAGCATTAGATAACATAGTACAACATACCCGTTTTGACAATCTTGATGTCATAACTTCAGGGCCCGTACCTCCCAATCCGTCTGAGTTACTTATAAGTGAGAGAATGACAACCTTTATTAATGAGTTAAAAGACAATTATGAATATATCATATTAGATACGCCCCCTTTGGGTCTGGTTTCTGATGCGCTCGGTATTTCAATGTTTGCAGATGCATCTCTTTATGTGGTGAGACAGGGAAAAACAAGAAAGGGAATGCTTCAGGTTATTAATGATAAATACCGTAAAGGAGAAGTGAAAAACATTAGTTTTGTTCTAAACGATTATCGTCATAAGTCCCAATATGCTAAAGGCCATGGGTATGCCTATGGATATGGTTATGGATATGGAGGGTATGGCCAGGGATATCATGAAGATGATAGGAAACGCTCTATCTTTACACGACTCTTTAAACGATCTAAAAAAGGCAAGGAGTGATCTCAGCCCGAAATATGAGGTTAAAGCGGGCTTTTGATGTAGTACTGTCCGCTTTTTTGTTAACTGCTTTTTTAATCCCTATATGTATTTTGTGTTTTTATATAATGTTTGATACTGCCCGCTTTCCCTTTTTTTTCCAGACAAGAATAGGTAGGGACGGGAAACCTTTTAATTTATTGAAATTGCGAACGGTAAGGGGAGGAGTGGCCGCATCTTATGCCGGACATGAACAACCGGGAGTTACGCGTTTCGGTAATTTTTTGAGAAGAACTAAACTTAATGAGCTTCCGCAAATTGCAAATATTCTTATAGGAGATATGAGCTTTGTAGGGCCACGCCCGGATGTTAAGAAGTATGCCGATTCACTTAGGGGAAAAGAACGTACTATACTTCTCTTAAGACCAGGATTAACAGGTCCCGCTTCTCTTGTGTATTTTGAAGAAGAAACCTTGTTACGGTCTCAAAAAGAGCCGGAAGCATATTATGATAATGAAATATGGCCCGATAAGGTGCGACTCAATCGTGCGTATATAGAAAACTGGTCATTTACGGGAGACCTGAAAATCCTTTTTGAAACGGTTGTATTACTGTTTCGAAAAACTATTCTTTAATGCCCGGTTGCCTAATGGTGAAGTTCTCTTTTTCTTTAGCGGCGGTTACCATAGCTTTTACTTCTGCCAGTAGCTTTTTGGCATCGTACACAATGCCGTCTTTTACAGTATAGAGAACACCTCCTGCTCGTATTACTTCGTTATTTTCTGTGAGCTTCACAGCACCGGTACCATATAGTACTTTGAGATTGGCCAGAGGGTTTTCATCCAGTATTACAAAATCGGCCAGCTTTCCTATTTTTACAGAACCTATGAGCTTTTCGGCACCTAATGCTTCAGCACCGTTAAGTGTGGCAGCTCGTATTACTTCGAGTGGGTGGAAGCCGGCTTCTCTAAGCAATTCCAGCTCTCTAATGTAACCAAAGCCGTATAGTTGAAAAATAAACCCGGAATCTGACCCGGCTGTCACCCGGCCTCCCCGGTTTTTGTATTCGTTTACAAACATCATCCAAAGACGATAATTTTCTTTCCAGGCTATTTCCTGTTCGGTACCCCAATCATGCCAGTAAGACCCGTGTGATATCATACTGGGTTGATAAAATCGCCAAAGTGAAGGTAAGGTATAGTCTTCATGCCATTCTGCTCTGCGAGCGCGATGAAGGTCGCGACTGGCCTCGTATATATTAAATGTGGGGTCCAGGGTAAAGTCTAATGCCAGGAGTTCATTCATTACGGCATTCCAGTGTTGGGAGTATGGTTCAGCGGCTTGTTTCCAAAGTTTTCCTGCTTCCTCAAACCTATGTTGCTCATTTTGATAATTATAATTTGCCGGATAATCCTGTATGGTTTGATCCCAGAACAGAGCCTCGGGTAAGCCATACCAGTGCTCCATAGAGGTTAAACCGGCTCTGGCAGAATGCAACACGTTCCATCTGGCTACGCTGAGTTGTGCGTGGTGACAGGCAGAGCGCAGTCCGAGATTTTTATTCTCTTCAAGAGCAGCTTTCATGATCTCGGGTTCAGCACCAAAAAACTTGATACCATCGGCTCCTTTTTTTGCGTTTTTACGTACCCACTCGCGAGCCATTTCCGGAGTAGTTATGGGGCGTTCGCTATCCTGTCCAAAACGGGTATATGCATATATTCTGGGGGCTATAATGGTATTGTTACTGCTCTTTTGTTTGAGCTCCAATGCCCAGTCTATACCTCGTCCGCTGGGTTCTCTTACAGTAGTGATACCATGTGCCATCCAAAGCTTAAAAACATAATCCCAATCGGCTCCTTGTGCTACTCCGCCTATGTGCCCGTGCATATCAATAAAACCTGGAAGAAGATACATGCCTTCACATTGTAATTCTTTTCCTCCGGGTTTTAACTGTGGGCGATTTGAAGGTGAGATCTGTACTCCGGGATACCCTACCGTTTTTATGTCTGTAATGCGGTTTTTTTCAACTACAATATCTACAGGGCCTATGGGAGGTGATCCATCTCCGTTAATAAGGGTTACTCCGCGAATGATAAGTTGTGAGTAAGGACCATCTCCGGTATGAGGAGCCTGAGTAAAACCGATAAAAGGTAAAAAAAGAAAAAAATAGATAAAGGATATAAAAGTTTTCATAGAGTTTTGGTTAGTAGCTTCTAAAGATACTTATTTTACTTATATGCGGTTTATGGTTTTGTAACCACATGTGTTATTTTTCAGGTTCATGTCAATCTCTATACCACAAGGCGGTGAACAGGCAATATCTGCATTGTAGGATATGCACATACCTAATAACAGGGCTTAAAAACTTTTGGCACTTCGTGTCGAGGCAATATACCTGCCATCGAACACAAATTAGATACTGTTCTTTTACCTATAGTGAGGGAAAGGTTTTCCTGCAGGTCAAGATCATGTGGAAAAGTAATAGAGCCAACATAGCCTAATAATCTTGTTTTAGCTAAAACAAAAACTCTTTCAAAATGATACTTTACAGACATGGTTTTGATCACTTCCCAAAATACGATATCTTGAAAAACATTATAGGGAGCTGGTCAATTTGGTGTTATAGGCGCCATTCATGATAAGAAAGGCAACTTTTTAAAAATCAGGATTTTCATTGGGTAATATTTGTTATTGATTTGTAAATCCAGAGATAAAGACAGTTGTTCTTTTTCATCTTTTTTCTTTTTGTAACATTCGTATTAAAACAACAGTGAGTGATAAGCCTAAGATCCCGAGACTTCCCATAAATAACCAGTTGGCTGTATAGCCAAAGCGTTTGATAACAGAGAGCCCTATCTTTGAGGTGATAATATGTGCCATTGAAAAAGACATGGTATAGGCGCCCATATAGTTTCCTGCTTTTCCAAGTTTAGATCTTTTCATGGCAAAATCGTTTGCAAAAGGAAATCCGTACATTTCAGCAACGGTTATAAAAAGAATACTCACTACCAGCATACCTGCCCACCCTTCTATAACCATAACAAAGAACCCCATTGATAAGAGAAACATGCTAAATGCCAATATTTTAAGATTGCTTAAACCGGTTCTCTCGGCGTGATGTACTAAGGGCATTTCTAACATAAAGATAAGAAGACCGTTAAGTGCCAAAATAAGTCCGGTTTGAAACTCTGAAAGCTTGTATATATCGGCGTGGTACAGAGGTATTGTTGTAAACAGTTGAAAGAAAACCAGTGCCATAATAAAACTCACTACCAGAAATAACTGGTAGGGAACATCTGTGAGAACAGAAAGGGGAGTGTTTCCATTACCTACATCTTCTACCATATCTGTAGGTTTCTTTTCTTTGACAAGTAACCTGAAAATAAGGATAGCGGCAATACAGGTAAGCCCATCTATCCAGAAAAGCGAACCGTATCCCATAGTTACAATAATCAATCCTCCAATGGCCGGGCCTGCTGCGAATCCTAAATTAATAGCAAGGCGTATAAGGGTAAGTGCCCGGGTACGGTTATCGGGACGTGCATAAGTGTTAAGCGAGACAAAAATGGCAGGCCGGAACATATCGGCTATGGTCATTATAGAAAAAATGGCCAGGCAAAAGCCCCAGAAGGTTTTAACATATTGTAAACCGAAAAACATACATCCGCTTACAAAAAGACTGAAGAACATCACTTTGTAAAAGCCAATTTTGTCAGTAAGTTTCCCTCCCAGCCAGGAACCTAACAAGGAACCTGCTCCAAAGAAGATCATGATGCTTCCTACCTCATCCAGTGTAAACTGAATATCTTCTTTTAAATATTTGGTAAGAAATGGCAATACCATAGTGCCTGCTCTGTTTATTAGTGTGATCAGCGCAAGTATCCATATTTCCCGGGAGAACCCTTTAAATGATGAAATATAACCCAAATAAAGTTTTTTCATAATTAAAACTGTTGTAAAAAAAAAGCCCGGTATATACCGGACTTCTTTTGATAATATTTACTACCTGTTAGTTGTAAACCAAAAGAAATCCGCCCTTTTCATAAGGGGTATAGACCTTCTTTTGAGAAATATGTAACATGCTAATGATTTTTAGAAATACATGTACAAATCTAAATAAAAATATCTATAAATCGTATTTTTGAATTTCATTAAATGAGGCTATGAGATTTTATTTGATTTTAGGAGTATTTTTTCTTTTCTCCTGTAAAGAAGGAAAAAAATACCATGATGAACTGGGAACAGAGAAAGTAGAACAAAGACGCAAAACTACTTTTGACAAGACAATACAGGAACATCGAAAGGAACTAAACAAAGAATTTAGGGACCCGGCCACATCTCCTCTTAAAGAAAAAGACCGAAAGAAATTTATAGAACTCGATTTTTTCCAACCTGATGAAGCCTTTAAAATAAAGGCAAAATTTGAAAGAACTCCTAATGACCTTCCTTTTTTAATGCCAACTACTACCGGTGATACAAATAAAGAGGTGCGGTATGGAATTGTTTATTTCAAACTAGGCGAAAACAGTTTTAGCCTGAATGTGTACCAAAATCAAGTATTGAAGTTCAATGAGGGGTATGAAGATCATCTTTTTCTTCCTTTTTCTGATGATACAAATGGAAATGACACATACGGAGGAGGGCGTTATCTAAACCTCACTATCCCTAAAACAGACAGTATTATAATAGATTTCAACAAAGCTTATAACCCTTATTGTGCCTATAACGAAAAGTATTCATGTCCCATAGTGCCGGCTGAGAATCACATTGCATTTGAAGTAAAAGCAGGAGAGCGGGATTTTAAACCTTAGTATTTTACGTTCCTGGTAAAACGGAAATAGTTTATTATACCTTATTTCAAAAATCAACACTTAAAATACGGAAAACGGTATTTTTCCGATATTTGTTTGTGTAATTGTTTTTGGTAAGCAATTAGTTGATCGATGTTTTCATTGATGTTTTGCATCAATGGGTATGTTTTGTTTTATCAATCCATTTTTCCGGTAAACAATTATATTCAGAGTACTTGGCAGAGTACTTCGTTTTTTGTTTCAAGGTGTTTTTGGTTAATGTTGATTTAAACGAAAATCAGGATAGGCATCCATAGCGTGTTCATGGATATCCAGACCTTCGAGTTCTTCTTCCTTATTTACGCGTATCCCTATGGTTTTCTTTATGGCATACATAAAGACAAAAGAACTTATAGAGCAAAAGGCACCAATAATGAGTACTCCGTAGAGTTGAATAAGAAATTGTTGAAAACTGGCCAGTGCTCCAAAAATACCAACAGCCAATGTACCCCAAATGCCGCAAATAAGGTGTACGGCAATAGCACCCACAGGGTCATCCAGAGTGAGCCTGTCTATTAAGGCGACCCCAAGAACAATGATTGCTCCTGCAATAAGCCCTATGATAATGGCGCTTGTAGGTGCCATTTGGTTAGCACCGGCCGTAATACCTACCAGTCCGCCAAGAATTCCGTTTAAAAACATGGTAAGGTCATAGTTTTTATACAATACTGTAGAGAGTATAAAAGCGGCTACCCCGCCGGAAGCAGCTGCCAGACAAGTGGTTACCAGAGTGAGGGAAGTGGCTCCGGGTTCTGCAGAAAGTACAGATCCGCCATTAAACCCAAACCAGCCTAACCATAGAATAAATACACCGGCTGTGGCCATAGGCAGGTTATGACCCGGGATGGCTCTCGGTTTTCCGTTTTCATCAAATTTTCCAACTCTGGCTCCTAAAAGATATATGGCCATAAGAGCGGCCCAACCTCCTACAGAATGTACAAGGGTTGAACCTGCAAAATCATAAAACCCCCATGTTTCGAGAAAACCACCTCCCCATTTCCAGGAACCGACAATGGGATAGACAATACCAATGTACAAAACTGTAAAAAGCATAAAGCTGCCTAGTTTTATACGTTCGGCCACAGCTCCTGAAACGATGGTGGCTGCTGTGGCAGCAAACATCCCCTGAAACAGGAAATCGGTCCAGTAGGTGTACCCCTGGTTATAGGAAAGATCCAGTTTATTATCTAAAACGGGCGCACTAAGACCAAAGAGGTTTAAAAAATAGTCTGGTAAAACGCCGTTCCAGAAAGATTCAGGATACATCAAGTTAAACCCTATCAGGCAATATAATAACAGCCCCATACAGACTATAAAAACATTTTTAAACAAGATATTTATGGTGTTTTTCTGCCGGGTAAGGCCTACCTCAAGAAAAGCGAACCCCATATGCATGAAGAAAACCAGCGCAGTACAAATCATCATCCAAAGGTTGTTGGTAGTAAGTAAAGAAACTTCCATATGATAAACTTTAAATTTTGTGGTTTGTGTAATTAGTTAAGTGATTTTTTACCCGTTTCCCGAGTTCGTATGCGGTAAGCTTCGGTAATATTATATACAAATATTTTTCCATCACCTATATTACCGGTATAAGCGGCACTTAATATAGCTTCAATAGTGCGTTCCAGAAACTCATCAGATACTACTATCGATAGAAACCTTCGTTGAATATCGCTGGTGCTGTATGTGATACCCCTGTACACATGTCCTTCCTTTTCATTGCCAACCCCTGTCACATCCCAGTAACTAAAAAAGTTTACTTCAATTTCATGTAATTGCTTCTTCACGTCATTAAATTTTGATTTACGAATAATTGCTTCAATTTTTTTCATAAATAATTGATTTCTATGTTTAAATCTATATTAAAAAAAGATATACCCCAAAAAAAATGGGGTGTATTTGTGTTTTTTTATTGATTTTTAAAATTCAACCCCTTTAAAATGAGGGGTTATTGTGAATAATTAAAAAATTAATGCTAGAAAAATTGATTTTATTAGTAGAAGATGGAGGAGTGTTCTCAAAAAGATATTAACAGGCTTTTGCCAATAGAACCCCTCCCAGAACGGCAATAATGCTAATGGAAAGGCTTAACACGCTGTAAATTACAAAATTAAAGATATCTCCAGACTTTAGGAAAGAAAGGTTTTCATATGCAAAAGTGGAGAATGTGGTAAAACCTCCGCAGAAACCTACGGCCAGCAGCAGTATATGGTGCTGTGTAATAAAAGAATCTTTTGTTGCTGTTTCCAACAAAAAGCCTATAAATAGACTTCCCAGAATATTAGCTGAGAATGTACCCCACGGAATACCTGACAGGGCGGGGTTAAGTAGTTTACCCAACAAATAACGGGCAACGCTGCCGGCACCTCCTCCAATAAATACAAATAAGAGGTATTTCATAAAGTAAAAATAGAAAATACTACCTTATGAATGGCATTATGGGTTTTGAAAAATTATTCTTTCGATTTAACAGGTATGTATATTTCTGTGATCCATTTTGCAGGGTTGGGTTCCTGCATAGGGTCATTAGCATATACTTCTAAATATGGCCCGTCAATATCTTCAATTAGCTCATTTTCTGCTACATGAGCCATGGCAGTACTCCATGCGTCCTTAAGGTATTTGTAATCTCCGGTAAGGGTTGTTTTAAATGCCGTGAAAGCAGGCATTTCACCGGTGAGAACATCACTGCCTGCGGGAGTAATGACACGATCTTTAGTAGGTACACCACAGGAAAAAACAGCGGCATTATTTTTTTCATCCCATTTATGATAAAGAATAAAAGGTGCGCCTCCGTAAGTAATATTGTTTTCCTGAGCAAAAGCACCAACTTTAGGCATTAGCTTTTGTACTTCTTTTCCAATTTCGTCTAGTTTGGAAGAGCCGGTTACATATAAATAATAGCCGCCTCCGTGCTCGGTCACTCCATTAGCTGTAATATTGTATTTGCTCATATCTACTTTAATAACGCTGTCCAGTTTTTCTAAACCACTCTCATACATAGGTCCTATAGTTTCTTCCATCGAGCCTGCGAAGGTGGTAAACATTTTAAACATGAAATTTTTGGTGCCTTTCATGCCCCAGGTAGTTTTGGTACCTTCGGGCGTTTCTTCAAAGTTCCAGTAAACATCTGAGGGTTCAAAATCTTCAAAAGACAATTTTTGCAAAATGGTGCTGTGAGGTGTAACACTTACGGTTTCCATTTTTCCATTACCGTCTGAACTGGTCCATTCGTAATACCCGTTCACACCACTGGTGTTTTCAGGGTAACTGACAACTATGGTAGGATCTGCTTCTTTCCAGGGATTCCATGGTTCCCACGATCGAAAATCGTTTACATAACTAAAAACTACGGGGGCGGGTGCCTGTATAACCCTGGTTTTCTGAAAATCATATTCTGAAGGCTGAACAGATATATATACAGCTAAAACAATAATTGCAATTAAAACCAGGAAAAAAAAGTATTTTAAGGCTTTCATATCAGGTCGTTTTTGAGAAAGTTTCCAGCCTCTAAAATACAAAATATTGTCAAATCAGAAAAAGGGTTGAGTAAAGGCATAAAAAGCTTACAAGAAGAAACCAGGTAAGGTTTGTCTTGCAGGTAAAAGATGTAGGGCGGCTTATTTTAATTGGGAAGGGGGAATACTAATTAAACTGCTTTTTTGTACTTGTCGACTTCTAGTTTAGGTTCAGAAAAATCTTTTCTGTCTTTTAAGATAAGGCGCCTGTCTGCAGACGGTTTTTTATCTATTTTATTAACACTAAAGATTAAAAGAGCGACATTAATTAATAATAAGCCGGATAAAATAACAAAAAAAGTTATCATTTTTATCAAATTAAAACCACGGCACAAATTTAAGTTTTTTTTATGAAAAAACGGCTATTTAACTATGTTAATGTGCGAATTACCATCTCTTTGGGAAGATAATTTTAAAAAGAGTTAACTTTTGAGATTATACTTAATTAAAAAAAGAATACTTATGAAAAAGATAAAACCAATAAGTATTAACCATGATCCTTTATAAAACTTTTGATGAAGAATTTTATCTTTTCGGTAGCTTATTATCATAAGCAGAGTAAAAGCTATAACAAAAAGTACAGCAAAAATGAGTTGCCCTGTACTAAACATATATTATTTATTTTTGGCAAAATTAATCAAAATAAGTGTATGAAAGGTAAACTAAAAGCGGTGGAAGAATTTCATAAAGCATTTGGGTTGGGGATAAAAAACAAACCGGTTGCTTATCTCAGTAAAGAGAAAATTAAACTTCGCTTTCATTTAATGGCTGAAGAGAACGAGGAATATTATGAAGCGGCTCTTGAAAATAACATTGTTGAGGTAGCAGATGCTTTGGGTGATATGCTTTATATATTATGTGGTACGATACTGGAGCATGGTATGCAATACAAAATTGAAGAGGTTTTTGATGAAATACAAAAAAGTAATATGAGTAAACTGGGTACCGATGGCAAACCTATTTACAGAGAAGATGGAAAAGTGCTGAAAGGGCCCAATTACCACAAGCCGGATATTAAAAGAGTTCTGGAAAGTTAGTATCTCAATAATTCACTTCATACTTTGTATCGCCAGTTAAATGGGTCTTCTGAAATATTGTATTGAATATCCATCAGTCTTTTTTTGAAGTGTAAGGCCCATGATTTTTCAAGCTTGGGTAATTCAAAATTTTGCCCGTGATATCCAAATCCTGAAATAGGGTTGATAACTGCTGCCGTACCACTTCCAAAAATTTCTTTTAATGATCCGTTTTCAGCGGCCGCAATAATTTCTGATACCTTAATGGGTCTTTCTTCTACCTGAATTCCTTCATTATGTGCGAGGGCCAGTACACTTTTTCGGGTAACTCCGTCAAGGATACGGTCACTAAGCGGACAGGTTAACAGGGTGTCATTAATTCTGAAAAAAACATTCATGGTTCCAGCTTCTTCCAGATATTCATGCGTATTGGCATCGGTCCATATGATTTGCTGAAAACCCTCTTGCTTTGCAAGGTTTGTTGGGTAAAACTGTCCGGCATAGTTTCCAGCTGCCTTAGCAAAACCAAAACCTCCACTGGCAGCCCTGCTGTATTTTTCTGCGATCTTTACCCGTACTTCTCCTCCGTAATAAGACCGAGCAGGAGAACAGATAATCATAAATTTATATTGAGAAGAGGGAGAAGCCATGACACTGGGTTCGGTAGCAATTACAAAAGGCCTAATATATAATGAACTACCTATACCCTTAGGGATCCATTCTTTATCCAAATGAATCAGGGCTTTTAGCCCTTCAAAAAAAACATCATTGGGAATAGGTGGAATAGCAAGCCTTTCTGAAGATAGATTAAACCTTTTTAGGTTCTCATCCGGCCTGAAAAGCCATATTTTGTCATGGTCATCCTTGTATGCTTTCATTCCTTCAAAAACAGCCTGCCCATAATGAAAAACTCTTGCTGAAGGTTCCAGTGTTAAGGGCTGATAAGGTATGATTTTCGGGTTTTGCCACGCACCGTCTTTAAAATCACAAACCAGCATATGATCTGTAAAAGCATTCCCGAAAACCAGGTTTTCAAAATCCACAGAGGTAATTTTAGACGATGTTGTTTTTTCGATCTCAATGGTAACAATGGTTTCGTTTTTCATACTTAAAGGGCTTAATATATTAACGAATGATGGATGTATTTACAGGAAAAAAAGATTAAAAATCCTTATATGACTGATTATGATTAAATTAAACCAGATTAAACATTATTTTAACCTTAAGATTTCTTTATATAATGCAAAATTAGTCAATTAAATAAAGCTGCAAAACATAATGTTTCGAGAAAATAGATTTATTTTGTGATAAATTGTGTTTAACCAAATAATGTTCAAAAAGTAAGCCATGAAAAGATTATTAATACCTGTATTTTGTATGCTCGCTTTGGCAGGATGCAAAGAGAATAAGGATAAGGATAAGGAAACAGTTGTTGCCGAAAAAGAGATACAACCGGTAATAAATGAAAAACAAGAAGTGCAACTATTTGGAGAAACTTTTGAACCCGGTGATGTGTATGACTCAAAGAAAATGGCATTGACTCTTGACGGTATGGAAATTGGCGACAGTATTAATGTACAATTCACTGCTAAAGTGAATGATGTATGTAAAGCCAAGGGATGCTGGATGAAGCTTGATCTGGGAAAAGGAGAAGAGATGATGGTGAAGTTTAAGGATTATGGTTTTTTTGTTCCTATGGACATAGACGGTAAAGAAGTAGTTATTAACGGAAAAGCCTTTATAGGAGAAATGTCGGTAGATGAGCAGCGTCATTATGCTGAAGATGCAGGAAGTACACCCGAAGAAATTGCAGCTATTACTATTCCTAAAAAAACTTACTCGTACGAGGCGGTAGGGGTGATTATAAAACAATAGGTGAAGCGCAGCATAATAACTACGGCAGATGGTGCCCATACTATATTCTTAGAAGAATGGAACGAACAGTATCACTCCCGGCATGGAGCGGTACAGGAAGCCAGACACGTTTTTATTAAAATGGGCCTTAAGCTTTTTAGGAACCGCCATTTACGTATTCTGGAAATGGGATTTGGCACAGGTTTGAATGCCTTTATTACGCTACTTGAAGCTCCTTTATTACGACTCAAAGTCCAATATACAGGATTAGAGGCATATCCTGTGCCCAAAGAAGAATATCAACTTCTTAACTATCCGGAGAAACTGTGTGTACCTGAAAAGAAAGAGTTATTTGCAGAATTGCACACGTTGCCCTGGGAAGTCTCCTCATTTCTGACTCCTGATTTTGAAATCATAAAAAGAAAGCAGCGTTTTGAAGATTTTGCCGAAACTGCTGGTTTTGATTTAATTTATTTTGATGCTTTTGGTGCCCGGGTACAACCTGAACTCTGGACAGAGATCATGTTTGCTAAAATGTATAGTGCTTTAAATAACAACGGCGTGCTGGTAACCTATTCTGCCAAAGGAAGTGTAAGAAGAGCCATGCAATCAGTCGGTTTTGAGGTAGAGCGATTACCGGGCCCACCCGGAAAAAGAGAAATGCTGAGAGCCTTAAAATCAATATGATCCATCTTAATACAAGCGTATTTATAAATATGGCACTTTACTCCCGGCGAGCGTTGTGTTAAACCTTTTTAAAACCCTTCTCTTACCTGCTCAATAATATGTAACTTTAAAAAGTAAAGAAAAAAAAATGAAAATATTAATTACAGGAGCAACGGGGTTGGTAGGGAATGAAATTGTACGTCTCTGTCATAAAAAGGGTTTTCCTGTTCATTTTTTAACAACAAACCCTTCAAAGCGTGATCATTTGGAAGGCGCCAAAGGTTTTTACTGGAACCCTTCAAAAAATGAAATAGATATGGACTGTTTTGAAGGGGTAACAGCCATTATTAATCTGGCAGGTGCAAATATCGCACAGAGATGGACTGCATCTTACAAGAAAACCATTCTAAGAAGTCGGGTTGACTCCCTATCCCTTTTAAAACAGGCTATAGACCGGCTTGAGGATCATAATATTACCTCTTTCGTCTCTGCGTCTGCCATAGGGATCTATCCGTCTTCACTTTCAGAATATTATGAAGAAGATCTTGATAAGCCCGATACATCTTTTTTGGGTACGGTGACACAAAAATGGGAAAAGGCAGCTCTCGAAATTGAACAGACTAGTATCCCCGTTAGTATTATTCGTATAGGCTTGGTGCTGTCTTCTCAGGGAGGTGCTCTTCCTAAAATAGTAAAACCGGTTCGTTTGTATGCAGGAGCTGCTTTTGGAAGCGGAGAACAATGGCAGTCCTGGATTCATATAACTGACTTGGCAGATATGTTCCTGTTCCTGATCTCAAATGAGATGGAAGGTATATATAATGGAGTGGCACCCAATCCCATTACAAATAAAAAACTCGTAAATGAGACAGCATGTGTACTTCGTAAAAAAATAGTACTTCCCAATATTCCTTCTTTTGTTCTAAAAATGCTACTGGGTGAGATGAGCACTATTGTACTTTCGAGCCAAAGGGTAAGTAGTAAAAAAATAGAAAGAGAAGGTTTTGTGTTTAGACATCCAAATAGCAAAGGAGCATTAGAAGAAATCCTTCTTGAAAAAACAAATACTTCCAGCCAAGAACAGGCAGTAACTTAAACTGTTTTCTCAAACTTAAAAGTGTTTTAGGTATCTTTTTTTGTGACATTTTGACATTTTAAAAGAATTGGCAGTACTTTTGCCATCTTTTAAAAGATGCAAAAAAGTGGTAAAAAATATGAGTAAAGAAGATAAATCGGTAAAAAATAAAAAAACAAAAAGGGAAAATACAGCAACTGCGACTGCTGAAGACCGTGAAGTAGTTGTGAACCGCGAAGTAGAGTTACAGGAAGAACTGGCAAAAGAAAAAGATAAATTCCTGAGACTGTTTGCCGAATTTGAAAATTACAAAAAAAGAACTGCCAAAGAGCGTATAGATCTTTTTAAAACGGCTAATCAGGATGTATTACAGGCTCTGCTACCCATTTTAGATGATTTTGACCGTGCTCTTGCCGAAATAATCAAATCAGATAACAATGAACTTTTTAAGGGCGTTGTACTTATTTCAGATAAATTAAGAGAAACGCTTAAGAATAAGGGGCTAGAACAAATAGAGATCCAGGTGGGAGACGTTTTTGATGCAGATCTTCACGAAGCGGTTACGCAAATCCCTGCTCCTTCTAATGATATGAAAGGAAAGATCATTGATGTGATTGAGAAAGGATATAAGTTGGGAGATAAAGTAATCAGGTATCCCAAGGTGGTAGTTGGGCAGTAATACTCATTTATAAGACAACTACAGAAATACAAAAGTATGAAACAGGATTATTACGATATACTGGGGATAAATAAGGGTGCATCTGCGGCCGAAATTAAAAAGGCCTACAGAAAAAAAGCAATTGAATATCACCCCGACAAAAACCCGGGAGATAAAGAAGCAGAAGAAAAATTCAAACAAGCTGCCGAGGCATACGAGGTGTTGAGTGATCCCGACAAAAAAGCTAAGTATGACCAATATGGACATGCAGCATTTGAAGGGGCCGGAGGCTTTAATGGCGGAGGTATGAATATGGAGGATATATTCAGTCAGTTTGGTGATATTTTTGGAAGTGCTTTTGGTGGCGGATTTAGTGGATTTGGCGGTTTTAGCGGAGGCGGCCAGAGAAGAGTAAAAGGCAGTAATTTAAGAATACGCGTAAAGTTAGTCCTGGAAGAGATAGCCAACGGCGTTGAGAAAAAAGTAAAAGTAAGAAGGAAAGTTCAGGCACAGGGCGTCACCTATAAAACCTGTTCTACCTGTAATGGAATGGGACAAGTCACCAGAATTACCAATACCATATTAGGAAGAATGCAAACCTCTGCCCCCTGTAATACCTGTGGGGGAAGCGGGCAAATCATGGACCACCGCCCTTCAGGAACCGATGCACACGGTTTAATATTTAAAGAAGAAACCGTATCCATAAAAATACCACCGGGCGTAGTAGATGGAATGCAGCTAAAGGTATCAGGAAAAGGAAATGAAGCACCAGGTAATGGTATTTCGGGAGATCTTATAGTTGCTATTGAAGAGCAGGAGCATGCTACTCTTAAAAGAGAAGGGGACAACTTGCATTATGATCTGTATATAAGCTTTCCCGAAGCAGTTTTAGGTACCTCCAAAGAAATAGATACT
The DNA here is from genome assembly GCF_037646345.1 of Ascidiimonas aurantiaca. NCBI lineage: Bacteria > Pseudomonadati > Bacteroidota > Flavobacteriia > Flavobacteriales > Flavobacteriaceae > Ascidiimonas > Ascidiimonas aurantiaca. The sequence continues at coordinate 314,084 of NZ_JBBEWR010000002.1, forward strand.
GTTACCGGAAAAGTAAGGATCAAGCTGGAAGAAGGCATACAATCAGGAAAGATATTAAGGTTGCGAAGTAAAGGAATTCCCAGTGTAAATGGTTACGGAAAAGGAGACCTCCTGGTACATGTAAGTGTATGGACCCCGCAAAGCCTTACGAAAGAACAAAAAGAGTTTTTCGAGAAAATGGAAGAAGATCAAAATTTCATTCCAAAACCTCAAAAAGAAGACAAATCTTTTTTCGAAAAAGTGAAAGATATGTTTTCTTAAATTAATGTTTGTTTTAAATAAAAAAAATGTATATTTGATATACCGCTAGCAAAGCCTAGTGTTAATTTTTTCTTTTTCATAGCAATTTTTTCCCATCCTTGATATTCAAATTAAGGGTGGGTTTTGTTTTTAAAGCGTAATCTTTTGTAATAAATAGGCCATATCAAGGGTATTTCAATATCTTTGGCAACACATCGTTATTACACTGTAGAAACAGATGTAAACAGAATAATACCACTGCATATGAATTACTTGCTGGAAGCAAAAGAAGTCTCAAAAAAGTTCGGTGACTTTACAGCTTTGAATCAGGTGTCGATAGCTGTACCAACAGGCAGCATTTTTGGCTTATTAGGGCCTAATGGAGCCGGTAAAACTACATTAATTCGTATTATAAACCAAATAACCTATCCAGATGAAGGGACCGTTATACTTAATGGAAAACCCCTCCAGCCCCATCACATTGCCATGATAGGGTATTTGCCGGAAGAAAGAGGACTTTATAAAAGTATGAAGGTGGGAGAGCAGGCATTATATCTGGCCCGTCTTAAAGGAATGGAAAAACAGGAAGCACAGGCACAATTGAAATACTGGTTTGAACATCTTAATATAGGAGACTGGTGGAACAAAAAAGTACAAGAACTTTCCAAAGGGATGGCTCAAAAAGTACAATTCATAGTCACTGTTCTACACCGCCCCAAGCTTCTTATTTTTGATGAGCCTTTTAGTGGTTTTGACCCTATTAATGCCAACCTTATAAAAGATGAAATTCTCAAACTAAGACAGGAAGGTGCTACGGTCATTTTCTCAACGCATCGCATGGAGTCAGTAGAAGAGCTTTGTGACCATATTGCCCTTATCAATAGATCAGAAAAAATTCTCGATGGTAAGTTGATCGATATCAAAAAGCAATATCGAAACAATACTTTTGACATTGCCCTCGAAACAGAAAACAAACAAACGCTGAGAAGTGATCTGGAAACTAAATTTCAGGTTACCGATGCTTTTTTTAACACCGTGGGCGATGAATTGAAGCTTCGGGTTATGTTAAAAAATGGAGATTCTGCAAACGATTTGTTTGTATATCTTTCAAAAAAAGCACAAATCACTCATTTTACAGAAGTAATACCTTCTGTTAATGACATATTTATTCAAACCGTTAAAAACTAATGATTGCAATGGGGAAGTTAGGCTTAATCATTAAAAGGGAATACCTGGCCAAAGTAAGGAATAAATCCTTTATAGTGATGACTATATTGAGTCCGCTTTTAATTGTAGCTATGATAGCCCTTATAGTTTATCTGGCCCAGGTAAACAACGATGAGAAGAAAATTGTAGCTATCCTGGACGAGAGTACCTTTTTTGAAAATGTTTTCGAAACCAATTCGAAGATGTCGTACATCTATTTTAAAGATATTTCGCTGCAGCAAGCTAAAGATTCGGTAACGTCTTTTGGATATTTTGGACTTCTTCATATTCCCCGGGAAAACACTATTGAAGCAGTAGCACATAACGTTTCATTTTTCTCGGCAAAAGCACCCGGGATGAGTATTCTTGAGAAACTCGAATCAGTTATTAATAACAAGGTAAGGGAAGAAAAACTGAAAAATTACGGAGTACCGCTGGGCGATCTCAACAGCCTGAGTGAAAAATTCGAGATCACTACAGAAACATTTACCGGAGAGCGTAACCTTAAAGGGATAAGTGAGATAAAGGCCATTATTGGAGGGGTTTTCGGGTATCTTATTATGATGTTTATTATTGTGTACGGTGCTTTTGTGATGCGCAGTGTGATAGAAGAGAAAACCAGCCGTATCATAGAGGTAATTATTTCATCAGTAAAGCCTTTTCAGCTTATGATGGGTAAAATAATAGGGACATCCCTGGCCGGGATCACACAGTTTGTAATATGGATCATTTCTGCAGGAACCCTTTCCTTATTGGTTTTATCTTTAATGGGTATAGACACTCAAGAGTTAAACACCTTAGCACCTATGTCTTCCGAAGTATCGGAGACTATGAAAAAAGTTTCCGAAACCGAAACAGATACCTTCCAGCTTTATGCGTATGAGTTACTGAATATACCCTGGATAACACTTTTTGTTTCATTTATTTTATATTTCATTCTTGGATATTTAATATACAGCTCTATCTATGCGGCTATAGGTGCCGCTGTTGATAATGAGACAGACACCCAGCAATTCATGCTTCCGGTAATACTTCCGTTAATGCTGGCTATTTATGTGGGCTTCTTTTCGGTTTTTGATAATCCGCATGGGCCTATTGCCGTAGGGTTCTCTCTGTTTCCTTTAACATCACCCATAGTGATGCTCATGCGTTTACCATCGGGTATAGGAGCAGACGGTGTTCCCTGGTGGCAATTATTGGTTTCCATATTTTTGTTAATAATTACATTTATGGCTATTGTCTGGCTTGCTGCCAGAATTTACAGAGTAGGGATATTGATGTATGGTAAAAAGCCAAGCTATAAAGATCTTTACAAATGGTTAAAGTATTGATATGGAAAAAATAAAGGAATTTTTATCACTTATAATATACAAAAGTGAGGAGGTTTCTATAACCATTAGCACGGTATTATTCATTATTACCGGTTGTCTGGTAGCTTTTTATATGTTGAAGCTCATCAGACGGCTTATTACCGCCAAACTTCCCTTAGGCGATAAAAACAAGTTTATAAGCATATTCAAGTTTATAAATTACCTGGTTTATTTGTTAGTGGTTATTATCACTCTAAGCTCTTCCGGAGTAGATCTGACAGTCTTACTCACGGCTTCTGCCGCTCTTTTTGTAGGTTTAGGTTTTGCTTTACAATACCTCTTTCAGGATATTATCTCAGGTATTTTGATCATTCTTGACCAGTCTTTGCATGTAGGTGATGTTATTGAAGTAGAAGATAAAGTGGGAAAAGTAATTGATATTAAATTACGAACTACCCGAGCTGTAACCAGAGATGATAAAATCATCGTTATTCCCAATCATAAATTCCTGACAGACTCCATTTATAATTATACCCAAAACCACAGGATGACGAGGGAGTCAGTAAGTGTAGGAGTAGCTTATGGAAGTGATGTAAAGCTGGTTGAGAGACTATTGCTAGAATGTGCCGTAGAGCAAAAAGCAGTGCTTAAAAACCCCAAGCCATTTGTTTTGTTTGAAGACTTTGGCGATTCGGCACTACTTTTTAGTGTGTATTTTCATATAGGAGACAGTTTTACCGACCCCCTAATTAAAAGTGCCATACGGTTTAGAATAGATCAAAAGTTCAGAGATAATGGGGTTAAGATACCCTTTCCACAAAGAGATGTACATTTGTTCTATCCTGAAAAACCCTCTGAAAAACCTACCTGATGTACCTGTTTTTATGTTTAAAAATATCCTGATCATATATATGGCCTTTAATTTTGCAGTACCTGCCGTTATCGCTCAGGTAAATGATTTGGGTGGCGTGGAGTACACTGCTTTTTTGAATGCCGATAATGATCCTGACATCTCTTTTTTAAAAGTTTCGGCCAATATACCCACCAAAATAGGAGATAGAGGGCATTATATACTTAACGGAATAGGGTACACCAATGTGAGTATAGATTTTAAGACAGAGTATTCTTTTGATACCGCTGAACTTGGAAATTTTCATATTATCGAATACACATTCGGATATACTTTTCCCATGAATACACGGTGGCGATTTACCGCACAGTTGAATCCGGCCATAGCATCAAATTTAAGAGCATCTCTCGGTTTTGATGATTTGGCAATTAATGGCAGTATTATATTCATAAGATCGCTTGAAGGACCCAAAAAAAACAGATTGACACTCGGGCTCGCCTATAGCCAAACCAGTGGTATTCCCTTTCCACTCCCGTTTATTACCTATTTTAGAGAAATAACCCAAAACCTATCATACACAATAGGGGTTCCCATTACCAAGTTTAAATATTATTTAGGAAGAAGGAGAAACAGTGTAGAAGGTTTTTTGAGGTTGTCAGGTTTTTTCTCAAACTTAAGTAACCCTGTTGCCGTAAACGGGCAGGAAGCGACAGCTATCAACCTGTCTGGAATAGTAGCAGGTATAGGATACGACCGCTATATAGGAAAACGGTTTAACCTTTTTTTTAAAGCTGGTTACTTTTTCCGGGATCAATTACAGTTGAACGATGAAAATCGTGATGAAATATTTGATTTTAATCTTTCTGATACCTTTTATACAAGAGGAGGTTTTCAGTTTAATTTCTAAGAAAAAAATATGTCAAAGATTCTTATTATTGAAGATGAAGCAGCCATTAGAAGAGTATTGGTCAAGATACTCACAGAAGAGAATGATGCGTACAAAGTAGAAGAGGCCGAAGATGGGCTGGCAGGTATCAATAAGATCAAGAAAACCGATTATGATCTGGTATTATGTGATATCAAAATGCCCAAAATGGATGGAGTAGAAGTATTACAAATGGCTCGGGAACTTAAACCGGAAATTCCGTTTATTATGATCTCCGGGCATGGAGATATTGAAACAGCAGTAAACACGATGAGAATGGGTGCATTTGATTATATTTCAAAACCACCAGACTTGAACAGGTTACTCAATACAGTACGCAATGCCCTGGATAGAAAAGAGCTGGTAGTTCAGAACAAAGAACTTAAAAAGAAAGTGAGCAAGAACTACGAAATGGTAGGGGGAAGTGAGGCTATACAGCATATTAAAGAAATTATAGAAAAAGTAGCGCCTACCGATGCCAGGGTATTAATTACCGGCCCCAATGGTACCGGAAAAGAGCTGGTGGCTCACTGGCTGCATCAAAAAAGTGACCGTTCAACAGGGCCTATGGTAGAGGTTAACTGTGCCGCCATTCCCTCCGAGCTTATTGAAAGTGAACTGTTTGGCCACGTAAAAGGGGCCTTTACGTCTGCCGCCAAAGACCGGGCAGGGAAGTTTGAAGCTGCTAACGGAGGCACCATTTTTCTAGATGAGGTAGGAGATATGAGCCTCTCCGCCCAGGCAAAAGTATTAAGGGCACTTCAGGAAAACAAAATTTCCCGCGTAGGGAGTGATAAAGACGTTAAAGTAAATGTAAGAGTGCTTGCCGCTACCAATAAAGACCTTAAAAAAGAAATAGAAGAAGGTAAGTTTCGTGAGGATCTGTACCACCGTTTGGCCGTAATTTTAATAAAGGTACCCTCTCTCAATGATCGCAGGGATGACATTCCCTTACTGGTTGAGTATTTCGCAAAAAAGATAGGCCGGGAGCAGGGAACCGTACCCAAAAGCTTTTCTGAAGGTGCCATAAAGTTGTTACAGAATTATGACTGGACGGGAAATATACGGGAGTTGCGTAATGTAATAGAGCGCCTTATCATTTTGGGAGGTAAAGTAGTTTCAGAAGAGGATGTAGAGCTCTTTGCCAGTAAATAGTAAATAAGGTATAAAATCAAAAATCGGGACATTTTGTCCCGATTTTTTTCATCATTGCATAATATGAGGGTTCTTAATCTGACTTATTTCGAAGAGCCAATACACTGTTCCAAACCGTTTAAAGCCTGTCGTGCGATGGCTTTCGCTTTTTCAGTATAAAAACGTTGTGTACCGTTAAGAGATTCTGCTTCCAGTGCGCTTTCGGCTCTGACATAGCTGTCAAAAATGAGGTTATAGGCCTCTGTACACCCTAACACCTCTGTAAGTTCGGTAATTGATTTTTCAAAATTCTGTAAAGCCTGTTCTGCTTTTACTTTTAGTTTAATCTGTTGTTGAAGTTCCCGTTGGCGCTCCATTTCTCTTTGCTCCTGTAGCTTGCGTTGTTGTTCCATTTGCACGTCCAGGCGTTTTTGCTCCTCTTCCAGTTCTCGTTGTCGCGCCATTAAACGCTCTCGTTCTTCCTGTATCTTTTTTTCTTTAAGCTCCATTTCTTCATCGGCAATACTGCTAACGAGTACGCCATCAGTCTGGTAGGAAGTTTGTTTTCTTCTCGAATTGCACATTTCCAGATTTGCAATAAGGTTTTGTGCCTCGGCAAGTGCTTTTTTCGTAAAGTACCTACCTTTGTCCCAATCTTCGGGATCAGCGGCTTTTCGTAAGCTTTCAAGCCCCAGGTCTATGTTTACCCTGGCTTCAGTACATCCGCATTTTTCAACAAATGCCTGTGTTTTCTCAAAGGCTTCAATGGCTCTGGAGGCATAATACCTTTGGTGATCAAAGTTATCGGCTTTTAAAGATTTGTTCGTGTGGAAAACAGCATAGTTGGCCGCAGAATGGGCTTCTAAACAGCTGTCCTGGGAAAAACCAGAATACATTACAAAGAATAACCCCAGGAAAAAAATGGTGGTTTTCATGGTAAATTAAGTTATGTTAATAATTTGGGCATAACAATATTACGACTTTATAACCTAAAATAAAAGAAGCAATGCTAAATAATTAATAAAGCCCGATTATTTAGGGTATTTCTTAGTATATTTAGCCTTCACACGTAAATGACTGCAGCGCTTTGTATGAAAAAGATCGTAAGTAGAAAATATAAAGTAGATAGCCCTATTTCCTTACAACAATTATCTACATATGAAGACCTGGGTGCAGATGAGGATTCCTTAAAAGAGGTCTTAAGAAACACCAGAAAAAAGTTGGGTAAATTTCAGGATACTATGTATGCGCATGGTAAGTATAGTGTTCTCATTTGCCTTCAGGGAATGGATACCGCCGGGAAGGATAGTCTTGTAAGAGAAGTTTTTAAAGACTTTAACAGCAGAGGGGTCGTAGTTCATAGTTTTAAAGTGCCATCTACTAAGGAACTCAAACATGATTACTTGTGGCGCCACTACATAGCATTGCCCGAACGTGGCAAATTTGGAGTCTTTAACCGTACACATTATGAAAATGTACTGGTAACCAGGGTACATCCTGATTATATTCTAAATGAGAATTTACCCGATGTCAATTCTGTTGAAGAGATTACAAGTGATTTCTGGAATAAGCGGTTTGAGCAGATCCGTAATTTTGAAAAACACATAACTCAAAATGGTACCATTGTTTTCAAGTTTTTTTTACATCTCTCAAAAAGCGAACAAAAAAAACGACTGTTAAGAAGAATCGATCGTAAAGAAAAAAACTGGAAATTTTCCGCCGGAGATCTAAAAGAACGAAAACTATGGGATCGGTATCAGGTGTGTTATGAAGATGCTATTAACAGAACTTCCCGGTCATGGGCTCCCTGGTATATCATACCGGCCGATAATAAAAATACTGCCAGGCTTATTGTAGCCCATATATTGCTGGAATATTTAACAGCTATGAAAGATATTGATGAGCCCCGGCTGGATGCTGAAACCCTGGCTAATCTTGAAATGTATAAAAAAGAACTTGAATCTGAATAAAAGCAATGAAATATATTTTCCTACTTACCTTCCTTTATGCCAATGGTCTTGTTTTTGCGCAAACGACTGATGAAGACCGAATAAAAAAGTTTTATAGTACATCACTTACCGATGGTAAGGCGTATGACTGGCTCAATTACCTTTCAAATCAAATAGGCGGGCGCCTTTCAGGTTCTTTAAATGCAGAAAGAGCAGTAAAATATACAAAAGCACAACTTGACAGCCTGGGGCTGGATCGCGTATGGCTACAACCGGTAATGGTACCGAAATGGATAAGAGGTGTACCCGAGTTTGCCTATATTGAAACAAAACCCGGAAAAACCGTTAATGTACCTATTTGTGCCCTGGGCGGTTCAGTGGCAACTCCTGACGGAGGATTAAAAGCAGGAGTTGTTGAGGTGAAATCACTGGATGAACTGGTGCAGTTAGGAACTGAAAAAATAAAGGGAAAAATAGTATTCTTCAATCGCCCCATGCAGGCAGATCTTATTAACACCTTTGAAGCATATGGCGGGTGTGTTGATCAGCGATATGCAGGGGCTCAGGAAGCTGCAAAGTTTGGCGCTTCAGGAGTGATTGTACGTTCCATGAACCTCAGACTGGATGATTATCCGCATACCGGTTCCATGAGTTACGGCAACCTGCCCGTTTCCCGCAGAATACCGGCCGCAGCCATAAGTACCAATGGTGCAGAGTTATTGAGCTCGATGCTCACGTTATCGCCTAATCTTGAGTTTTATTTCAGGCAAACCTGTAAACAACTTCCCGATGTACAGTCACACAATGTAATAGGTGAAATTACAGGAAGTGTGTATCCCGATGAGATTATTGTAGTAGGGGCACATCTGGATTCCTGGGATCTGGGAGACGGTTCTCATGACGACGGTGCCGGATGCGTACAAAGTATGGAAGTATTACGCTTGTTTAAGAAAACAGGGTATCGCCCAAAGCGTACCATTCGTGTAGTACTGTTTATGAACGAAGAAAATGGTCTTAGAGGAGCCAAAGAATATGCAGAACAGGCATTGCGTAAGGGAGAGAATCACATAGTAGGCCTGGAAAGTGATGCGGGTGGTTTTACTCCGAGAGGATTTTCTTTTGATTGTTCTGACGAAGATTTTGAACGTATACTTGATTGGAAACCCTTATTTAAACCTTATTTAATACACTATTTTGAAAAAGGAGGCAGTGGCGCCGATGTAAACCCTCTTAAAGGCAAAGGAGTGGTACTCTCAGGATTAAGACCTGATTCACAACGCTATTTTGATCATCATCATGCCGAAAACGATACTTTTGAGCATGTAAACAAAAGAGAATTGCAATTGGGAGCCGCTACCATGGCAGCACTTATTTATCTTTTTGATACTTATGGAGTTGCCGAAAGCAAAAAAGTAAAAGGGTAAGTAAAAAAATTGCTTTTGCGATCTATCTGCTTTTTTCAATAAGTTCCTTAAGCTCTTCTGTACTCTCTTTGGTTAGTTTGTTCTGATCATTGAGTAATTGTACCATACATTCTATACCCTTGTTTGCCGTAATTCTCAATTTAGCTATACGTTGAACAAATTCATTAAGTTCTACCTGTTGTTGCCTCTTTAGTTTTGGGAGTATGGCATTGGCAAAATCGAGAAAATCATCAACAATGTTTTCATGTGTCTGATTTTCTTTAGCAAGCTCCTCTAGCAATACACTAATTTTTTGTCCGGTTTCATTGAAGTTTTTTGCTATTCGCTGTGTATATGCGAGCTTGACCAGGTTAACATTATTCTGAATCTCCATGGCACGTTTAAGTTGTTATTATTTGGGGTTAACAGTTTTAAAGAACAGTTATTCCTATTCTCTCTCTAATAACGTAAACAGACGTTCGTTATTGGATAAAGTAATTATTATCTTTGCTATTCACTATAAATTGAATGATATGCAAGACGGTATTTACGCAAAATTTACCACTAACCGAGGAGAAATACTGGTTAAACTTACTTACGATAAAACTCCCGGAACGGTAGGGAATTTTGTAGGACTGGCCGAAGGTACACTTGAGAATGAAGTAAAAGCAAAAGGAGAACCTTATTACAACGGGTTAAAGTTTCACCGGGTAATCAGTGATTTTATGATTCAGGGCGGATGCCCTCAGGGAAGCGGAGTAGGTGGCCCGGGATACCAGTTTGACGATGAGTTCCATCCCGAGCTAAAACACCATGGCCCCGGAGTACTATCCATGGCCAATGCAGGCCCCGGAACCAATGGCAGTCAGTTTTTTATTACTCATGTAGAAACCTCGTGGCTAAATGGAAAACATACTGTTTTTGGTTTTGTAGAACACGGTCAGGAAGTGGTAGATACCATTCAACAGGGAGATACCATAGAAACGCTTGAAATTGTGAGAGTAGGTGATGAGGCTGGCGCTTGGGACGCTTTGAAAGCGTTTAAAGATTTTGAAGCTTCTAAAAAGACCCGAGAGGCCGAAGCAAAAAAACAAGCTGAAGAAAAACTCAAGACACTTACTGAAGGTTTTGATAAAACAGAAAGCGGACTCTATTACAAATCTCTGGAAAAAGGAAATGGCGAAAAAGCTTCTAAAGGACAAAAAGTATCTGTTCACTATGAAGGAATGCTACCTGATGGCCAGATATTTGATTCGTCATTTAAAAGAAACCAACCTATTGACTTCAGTCTGGGAACCGGACAGGTGATTCCCGGATGGGATGAAGGCATTGCATTGCTGGAAGTAGGCGAAAAAGCACGTTTTGTAATTCCTCCGCATCTTGCCTATGGCAGCAGAGGAGCCGGAGGAGTAATACCTCCTAATGCCACTCTTGTTTTTGATGTGCAATTAGTAGCGATCAAATAGTTTTTTTACCATATATAGATCAAAAAAAGCTCTGAACAACAGAGCTTTTTTTATGAAATATCTTTAATCTATATCAGGTTGAGGGGTAAGGCGCAGATACGGCCTTACTTCTTTAAAGCCTTTAGGGAAAATATTTTTGGCATCTTCACTCGAAATAGCAGGGCTTATTACTACTTCTTCTCCGTGGTTCCAGTTGGCAGGAGTAGCTACTTTATGATATTCTGTAAGTTGCAAAGAATCAATTACCCGTAATAATTCATCAAAATTTCTTCCCGTCGAGGCAGGATAGGTGATGATAAGCTTTATAGACCTGTCCGGCCCGATAATGTACACTGACCTCACTGTTAAAGTAGCATTAGCATTGGGGTGTATCATATCGTATAACTCTGATACCTTACGGTCTTCATCTGCAATAATGGGAAAATCAACAGTAGTTTGTTGCGTATCATTAATATCCTTAATCCATCCCATGTGCGATTCAAGTCCGTCAACACTCAGAGCCAGCACTTTGGTATTGCGTTTTTCAAACTCTTTCTTATACTTTGCTACCGTACCCAATTCGGTGGTACAAACCGGCGTATAGTCTGCAGGGTGCGAAAAAAGAACACCCCATCCGTCACCCAGGTAGTCGTAAAAGTTAATTTCGCCTTCAGAGGTTTGTGCTGTAAAATCAGGAGCTTTATCTCCCAGTCTCAAGGTTGCCATGTATATAGTTTTTAATAATTATATTTAGTCTATAAAGTTACTATACTATTTTAAGAATTCCGATTTTCACCTTCAAAAAAAACCGTTAAAATTCAGGTATTTTAAGTATCTTTAAGTATGCACACAACAGATGAGAACCTTCTAAAATACCCCATAGGGCATTTTGAATGCCCTGAAAATATTACTTCTAAACACATCGAAGCCTGGATAGCAGTTCTGGAAGCTTTTCCAGCCAGATTATCGGTTTTGGTACAGCCTCTTAGTGAATCTCAACTGGAAACCCCGTATCGTCCGGGAGGGTGGACACTTCGCCAGTTGGTACACCATATAGCAGACAGTCATCACCACAGTTATATCCGTTTTAAGTGGGCACTTACTGAAAATAACCCGGTTATTAAACCGTATGACCAGGATGCATGGGCGGCCCTTTTTGATGCAAAAACAGCACCTTTGGCCCTATCTCTTGATCATATAAAAAGTGTACATGCCCGGTTGGTATATCTGTTAAGAAAACTGGATGACGACGCTTTGAACAGAGCTTTCATACATCCGGAATCCCGTGAGACCGTAACTCTCAAAAAGAACATTGGCATGTATGCATGGCACAGTGAACATCACTATGCACATATTCATGCTTTATTACTGAGAGAAGGCTGGTTGCCCCGTTAATTAATTAGGTCAGAAAGATCAGGGTTTCCATTTAATATTACACCCAATACTGGGTTTTTGCTCTTTTGTAACAGGTTTATTGCTCAAAAGTGCATCGAGCGCGTTTCGTATGTCTTTTCCACTAACCGGAATATTATTTCCGGGGCGCGAATCGTCCAGTTGTCCGCGATAAACGAGCTTTAACTGCCGGTCAAAAATATAGAAATCCGGAGTGCAGGCAGCATCATACTTTTTGGCTACTTCCTGAGTTTCATCAAATAAATACGGAAATAAAAATCCGTTTTCACGTGCATTGATCTTCATCTTATCAGGGGCATCCTCGGGGTAGTTCTCAATATCATTACTGGAAATAGCGACAAATCCAATTTTTTTGCCTTTATAGTCTTTTGCCAGTTGAACTATTTCGGCATTTACGTGTTTTACAAACGGACAATGGTTACAAATAAACATTACTACCGTGCCATTATCTCCTGATACGTCAGCCAGATCCAATACTTTGTCAGTCACGGTATCGGGTAACGAAAAATGAGGAGCCGTTGTACCCAAGGGTAACATATTACTTTCGGTTCGGGCCATTTTTTTTGTTTAAAATTACAAAGAATCTCAGGGACTGAACATGAATGCCTATTAAAAAAATCGTAAATTGTGATTTTGAATTGTATTAAAATTAAACGATTGTTCATGAAAACTTTAGATCAATGGTTTCGGGAATATGGGGTAAGTCACCAGAATAAGACCAATAAAGCCATTCACTATATTTGCGTACCTGCTATTTTTTTCTCCATAGTAGGGTTGTTAATGAGTATTCCTGCCGGTTTTTTAGAAAGATTATTTCCATTTGAAAACCCTTTAATAGAGAATTGGGCCACTATGGTGCTTATTGCTGTTCTCTTTTTTTATGTTCGTCTTTCATTGGTAATGGCACTGAAAATTTTGCTTTTTGCAGCAGTTTGTGTGATCGTTAATCACTGGATTGGACAATTTGCACCTCTTTGGATAGTATCTCTGGCTATTTTCGTGATAGCATGGATTGGACAATTTTACGGACATAAGATTGAGGGAAAGAAACCTTCTTTCCTAAAAGATCTTCAGTTCTTGTTAATAGGTCCTGCCTGGGTAATGGATAACATTTTTAAAAAATCGTAAGTAAACTAAAGTGATGTGTATTATTGATTATACAAAATGATCAACTTTAATAATTGAGATTCTGTCATGTCAGAGATCACCTGGAACGACTTTGAAAAAATTGATATGCGTGTAGGGACCATTGTATCGGTAAGTCCCTTTCCCAAAGCCCGTAAACCTGCTTATAAACTGATAATCGATTTTGGTGAAACTATAGGAAAACGAACATCTTCAGCACAAATAACCCGTAAATATACTTCCGAAATGTTGGTTGGTAAGCAAGTCATTGCGGTGATTAACTTTCCTCGTAAGCAAATAGCTGATTTTATGAGCGAATGTCTTGTTTTGGGTGCGGTAGATGGGGAAGACGTATTTTTGCTAGCGCCGGAACGGCCGGTAAGTAACGGACTTCGTATAAGTTAGGACTTATTTTCTCCATAAAGCGATGCTGCCTAATACGGGGCCGGGAACAAGCAGCAGGAAAACATATGTAATGGGTAAAAAACGGAGAGTAAAACTTATGAGCTCTATACTGAGTATGGTTAATGAAAACCCTATACAATTTACCAGTGTAAGCGATGTACCTTTTAATTCAGGAGTAGCATTTTTGGCTACTAATGTTGAGAATAAGGGTGAATCTGTAATAACCGCTATTCCCCACACGGTCAAATAACTAAAAAAGATCCAGGGGCCGGTATGAATGGCTAAAGGAGCAAGAAGGCAACAAATCCCCGAAAGAATCAGGGCTATGCGGGCTACTTTTTTCTCCCCGTGTTGCAGTGACAGGTATCCGCCTGAAACACATCCTATGGCACCTATGGCAATAACCCCAAAGGAAACAAGTGAAACAGACAAAGAAAAAGGCTGGTGCAGGGTCTCGTAATGTTCCAGAAGTAAAGGTACAAATGCCCAGAAAGCATACAATTCCCACATATGTCCAAAATACCCCAGAGCCGGTTTAAGGAAATCTTTATTCCTGAAAATTTTCCGTAGTCCGTTAAAGTGTAGTCTTGTTCCTGGTTTTCTATAGGGCCCGTCTTTAACTCCCAGGCCAATACACAATCCGCCTATAATACTCAGTGCGGAGGTGGTACTTATAACCGTTTTCCATGAAAGATTTAGCGATATTCCTTTAAGCAAATGCGGTAACGCAGTTCCTAAAACCAGGGCACCAACAAGATATCCCAATGCTTTTCCGAGACCCTTTTCATAATAATCGGCAGCTATTTTCATACCCACGGGATAGATGCCTGCCAGGAAAAAACCGGTTAAGAATCGCAGAATGACCATAGAGGTAAGTGTATGCCCTTCAAGGATCATTAGAATATTGGAAATACTTGCAGCAAAAGCACTCCACATAAAAACTTTAGAAGGGGAGAAACGATCGGCAATGGTAAACAGCGCGTAAAACAGTGTACCTGTAATGAAACCTAATTGCACAGCTGCGGTAATATGTCCCAGGGCATGAATGTCAAAACCAAAAGCATCAATAAGGTCTGAAATAACCGCATTCCCTGCAAACCATAAAGATGTACAGAAAAATTGTGCTGTCACAATATACACAATGAGTAAAGGAGGAGGTTTTACAGACATTTTTTACAGCAGGTTATTGATCTTCGCGTATTGAAGTAGCATTATGGTTTTTGCATCTTTAATATCTCCGGTTGCGATCATATCACAGGCTGTTTCAAAAGGGATTTCTATGGTCTCTATATATTCGGTTTCGTTCGGGTTACCGCCTCCGGCATCTTTTTTCATAGCAGCGTCATACTCGGCTATAAAAAAATGAAGGATCTCTGTAACGGCACCCGGAGACATATAGGCTTCAAATACTTTGGTAATAGTTTCAATGTGATATCCGGTTTCTTCCAATATCTCTTTTTTAATACTTTTTTCAGGACTATCTCCATCCAACAACCCTGCACATACTTCGATCATCATACCATTAGAGTTACCATTTACATAGGTAGGCATTCTAAACTGGCGAGTCAGGATAATGCTGTTTTGCGTTTTATTGTAAAGAAGTACCGCTGCACCATTACCCCGGTCGTACACCTCCCGGCTTTGCGACTGCCAGGAGCCGTTTTCTAACTGATATTCAAAATTCACTTTCTTAAGGGTGTACCAGTTATTTGAAAGTACCTGTTCTGTTTGATTTCTAACTTTTTTATTCATGTTGAGACATTTAGGAGCAGTGGGTTCTCAATAGTGAAGCCGGTAGTTATAGCTCTTTAAGTTTTTGATCGATCATCTTAATCAATGTGTCTGAAACCTGATTGAAACCGTTTAATAACGGAATATAATTGGAAGTATATAGGTTTTTTTGATAGTAAATTCGATTTTTATAATCATTACTTTCCATTAGGTACTTCATAAATGCTTCATTTGTTATCTTTTCTTCTGTTTCGAGGTGAAACCAGGGATAACTCTCTTTCCAGTGTTTTAAGTTGGCAGCCACATCTTCCTTTAAATATCCTCCAATCAAATCATTATAGCCAATAAAATAACGGTAAAACTGTACAATACCACTAGCCAGGGAATCTACACCAAAACGAGAATCATCTACATGATTCTCAAGCATATGGAAACCTTTGGTCTCTATGGTAAAAGGAGTAAAGTTTGTGATAATGTTGGCACAGTTTGGGCAACTGTCGTATTGTTGTTTCTTGAATTCTCCTTTTAAAACACGATCCAGAAGGTCTTCTCGTTCCCTGAATTTTTCCTGATAATAAAAAGATTCAACACTATCACTTACCAGATCCAACCGTACGGTACTTAAAATACTTTTGTAAGTGTCACGTTGTTTTTTACGCTCATTGTGGTTATTGATATTTACTGCAATAAGAATGCCTATCACTACTAATACAATTTCGCCTAAAGCATATAAAAGGTATTTATAAAACTTACGTAATTGTAAAAGGTTTAATTTTTGTTTTCTAAATATTCCCGGCATGTAGTGATCATTCTTTAACTACTCTGAAACCGGTACGTTTCAGGTTGGTTCTTTTTTGTTTTTTGGTATCTGCGTAATCATATGCACTGAATCCATATGTGTTTCCGTCTGCATCCAGTTCTGCCAGATTACCCCCGAGGTCGTATAATTCAGCTTCTTCCACTTTCACGGCTTTGAAATGGCCTACGGGCAGGAGAAGGGTTTCTTTTACTTCTTTTAATTTCTGGCTAAACTCTGCAATATCATCTTTAGTTATATCATAACCGGCCCAGTACTTGAGCGTGTTCTCGGAAGGCGCTGCTTTCAGGGCTTTTTTATGAAGTTTATCGGCTTCTCCGGCAGAAGGCAGGCGATAGGTTTTTCCGGTAAGCTGAGAGAGCCAGGATACATATCCTATGGCTTCCTCGTACGATACTTCTACGGGGTAGTTTCCGTGTCCGGGAAGATATGAATGGGCGTTTTTGTATTGTTTGTACTGCTCATGGGTCACTTCAAATCTACCCAGGGCTATGGAATCTTTTTTCAGAAGAACGGTTTCCGGGATCAGTTTTTCATTGTATTCAGTACCGTAAAAACCATTTTTTGAAGCATTTTCTTGTCTCTTTAAAAGTTCTGCCAGAGGACTACTCTCTTTGAAAGCCTCATTCTTTTGGGTTGGTTTTTCGAACAGATAGGTATTGATCCATTCAATCTCTTCTTTCATTTTACGAAGCTGATGTGTAATTTTCAAGAGTCCGTGTGGTTGTCCCGGAAACCATAAAAACCGCACAGGTGCTTCTCCCACCTGTTGCAGGGCACGATAGTATTCCCACCCCTGATCTCTGGGTACGGCACGGTCCTCACTACCGTGGAAAATAATGGTAGGTGTTTTTACTTTCTCCATTTCAAATAAAGGAGATTTTATAATGTAATTTTCGTTGTAAAAGGTGCCATTCATGTCATCCCAGGGAGCCCCGCCAAAATAACTTTGATCAAAACTAACACCAAAACGGCATGTGCCAAAATCAGATGTCCAGTTAACGTCACCTGCACCGGCAGCAGCCACCTTAAACATTTCTGGATACCGTACGGTAAGCATGGTGGTTAATATGGCCCCGTTTGACCAGCCCATGGCCCCCATTTTTTCTTTGTCTATCATACCCTTTTCATCTAACATGGCAATGGCTTTGGTAATATCTTCCAACTCTGGCTCATAGTAATTCCCTTTAATACTTTCTACATAGGCCAGCCCGTGATTAGCAGAACCGTGGTAGTTAGGTTTCAGAACAAAAGCTCCTTTTTGTGAAAGCAGGTTAGGGTAGGTACTCCAACGTTCGCTCCAGGTATCTGTATCCTGAGAAGCCGGCCCGCCGTGAATGGAAAGAACCAGAGGATACCGCTGCCCGGGCTTGTAGTTTTCGGGATAATATAAAATACCGGTGACCTCTTCATCTTTATATCCTTTCCAGGTAATTACTTCACTTTTAGTAATGGGCTTCTTAGACAGGTTTTTATTAAGCTGTATGATCTCTTTTTCATCACTTATTTTGTTGCTTTTTATGCGGGCGGTAAAATACTCAGGCATCTTAGAAGCTGTGGAGTATTGATATGCAATTCGGTCATTGTTTTCGGAAACATCCAGAATAAATGTATGTTCGGTTTTAGCTCCCAGATCAAAAGGGAGTTTGTTCCAGCTTTGGTTCTTTCCTTTTTTGTAATAGGCGAGCAGATATCTGGCTTTATTAGCGAGATTGGCAATAACGTCGTTACCTATTACCTGAAAACCGGCACCTACGCCTAATTCCCATTGCAGATCTAACTTTTGATACTGCATTTTTGACAGATCAAAATAATAAAGTTCCTCAATTCCGGCTCCGTTCCATTGAGGGTCGGAGGCATAACTGGATGTAAAATAAAATCCTCCATTATCTGCTGTAAATTGAAAGTTCCCTGAAGGAAACAGGAGTTCTTTTAATATTTGTGTGGTTTGCCCGGTCTTAAGGTTTTTGAGAAAATATAAAGGATCGGGCTGGGCATCTGCGGGGTAATGTCTGCTCTGTACCATACTGTACACCAGCCATTCACCATTTTTGGAAACGGAATAAGACCCTACTGGCTTTTCGTTTTCGGTTACTCTTTGAATACTCTTGGTTTTAAGGTGATAGGAAAATACTCTTGATGTTTTCCAGTGCAACGAATCTTCTACTACAACTACATTGTCTTTTTTATCTTCGAGTGTTTTCTCGTATAGTGTTTTTCCTTCATTAGAAACAAAAAGAAGTGTCTGTGCATCGAGCCATTTTATATTGGATATCCCGTTTTCAAATTCATTTACTTCTTCTGGTTCTCCTCCGTAAATACTCAGTTTCCAGAGCTTTTTTCCTTTATCTCTTGAAGAGAGAAAATATATATACTCTCCGTCTTTAGAGAAGAGAGGAGAACGATCGTTTTCATCGCGATGGGTTAATTGGGTGGTTAAAGGCTTGTTATCTTTCATTATATCCAGTCGGGTAAGATAGATATCAGACAAGAACTTGTCTTTTTCTTTATGACCTCTTCTTTTTGTCCATACCAGCATACTGCCATCGGGAGAAAAAGAAACACTTCTCATATATTCGGTATTAATAATATCTTCAGGAGTCCAGCGTGAAGGGTCTTTTTTATCCTGAGTGTAACTGTATTGGCATAGGAGTGAGATGCTGAAGAGCAGTGAGAACCAAAATTTTTTCATATGTTTTTTCAGGTTTGTTACAATATATTTTTTGAATTGTTTAATGGGCTTTTTTCATTAAAGCACTAGTTATTTGGAAGAAATTTACGGTTTATGCTCTAAAGATAGTGTAAAAGCCTGTTTTAATGAAAATGAGGTGTTTGTTTTTTTATTCATGTAGAGCTACTACATATTTACAAATTCCCATCCGGCAAGATTATCACCAGACAGGTCTATTTCTTTTTCATTTAACAGAATGCCGTGTTCCAGATACGCTTTGAGGTTTGTAAGCCAGAAGGTCCAGCCATTACTACATCCGTAATGAATTTTGAGTTTACTATCTTCATCTGTCGGAATATGATATTGCTCCAGGCAAAGTAGTGTATGCACTCCTTTATTGGTAAGGGTGATGCGTACTTCGCATGTTTCTGCAAAAGAAAAAACAAGTAGCTCTGGAGCAGCAACCTTTAAAATCATGCCGCTTTCACGACCCTCCCAATTATGCCATTCCCAGATGTAAGTATCTCCTGCTTCTATAAATTCATCAGAACGACGGTTTTTTCCCCTGGAGTTGCGATACTCGGCTGTTTTAAGGAACCATTCACAGATCCCTTCGGGGGTACTCCAACATCTGTACACTTCTTGTATGGAAGCTTTGAGGTATATTTTTTTGGTAAACCTGTTAAAAGATAACTTATTCATTACTTTACTCTTTTAAGCTCCATGGCGTATAATTGTCTTCCCAATTCTGCAAGAAAGGGAATGCCTGTATCGTCATATTCATAAGCATTGTCATTGAAAACCTGATCTTTATTTACCAATATGGTAGCACTTAACATAAATTCTATGTTATTTCGGGAGTCTTTTATATAAGCGCAGTCGGTTAAAGTGCCATAGGCATACCCAACTTTATTATAGATTTTAATGTAATCAGGAATGTTTTCTTTATCGTCCCCAAAAATGAAAAACTTCCCATAGCTGTCATAATAGGTGCTAGGATCGTATCCTGCAGCGGCTGGCAGGGTATGCATAGCATTTAACAGAAAATCACGATCACTTTGGTTTAGGGAGAACTGCTCATTTTGGTTGAATGCCTCGGGAAAAATAACTCTTTTTAGTGTATTGTGTAAGGTGCGTAATGGGAGGTGGTTTTTCAATGAAAAGTCAAATGGTTCTGTGACAAGAGAATCACCCTGATAAAAAGCTTTTCCTTTTCTTGTATTACGCAATGAAAGGGAAACAGGCTCTCGGTTAGCGATACTATTTATTTGTGTTATAGTGGTGTCGTTTTCATAAAGAATTATGGGTTTTGTATGAACGTCATTAGCATTGGGAGCAGAAAGCCTGTGCGATATTCGAACGGGCTGTAATCCTTTTTCATGCAGGTTGGTATTTATATAATCAGTGCCCAAAAATTCAAAGAGGCGATTATATGCTTCGTTATCGCTAACGGCAAAGATCTTGAGAACTTCGTCTTTAAAAGTGGTTTCTAACGAATCGCCTTCTATGAAAAAACGGGTGTCGGAGGTGAATTTTTTTTCACGATTCAGCTTTTCCAGCGCTAATACGGCAATAGGAAATTTTACTGAACTGGCAGGGTAAAAATAGTTGTCGCTGTTCACCTGAAATTCATAATCGGTAAATAAGGGGGTACCCTGAGAATCTCTATCTATTTGTGTAAAAAGTATTTGAATTTCATGTTGAGAAAGACTATTAATTACTTTTTTAATTTCAGGAGCTTCACTTCTCAAAACTTCCTGTAAGGGATTCTGTGTTTTTTCCGTATTACAGGAGATTAGAATAACGAGCACAAAAGCGCAGTAAAACAGCTTATTTTTTGCGAACATACTTTTTACCTTTTTTAATGATCTTTTTTTCATAACCTTCAAAATAAATGGGAACGGAAACGTCTCTTGCTTCTCTTACTACAAAATGAAGATGCGGGCCTCTGGTAAAACCGGTAAGCCCGGAAATGCCTATAGGTTGCCCTTTTTCAACATAGTCTCCCGGTTTTACCAACACTCCTTTATAATCCAGATGTACATAGGCTGCCAGGGTGCCATCGTCATGAAGTATTGTAATGAGATTGGCTTTACTTATAAATTCTTTTCCTCCGTGTTCTTTAAAATGGTCTTTTGTGCGAACCACTACTCCTTCGCGTGCAGCACAAATAGTATCTCCTATTCGCAAATCAAAATCAATGGCATATCTGGATTTAACGGTATTATGGGTAAAATTTCCATTAAATCCCTGTACTATTTTATATTTTTTTCCTTTGGGATAGGGGAGTGCATACCTGTAGTCTGTATTATGTTTTGCGTTTTCCGGATCTCCTAAAATGGCTTTTAGCGAAAAAAAATGATCCCATCGCATTGAATCTTTATTGGGAATAAGATGTAAAGGAATGGAGGCTACTCTGGATGAATCTCTTGCCTGTAAAACAAAATTAGGTTTTACAATAACAATACGATCTGCCAGTTCCTCAACAGGTTGTACTGTGATTTCTGTGGGGCCGTAAAGGTGATTGGCAAGGTTTAAA
The DNA here is from genome assembly GCF_037646345.1 of Ascidiimonas aurantiaca. Classification (NCBI taxonomy): domain Bacteria; kingdom Pseudomonadati; phylum Bacteroidota; class Flavobacteriia; order Flavobacteriales; family Flavobacteriaceae; genus Ascidiimonas; species Ascidiimonas aurantiaca. The sequence goes on from NZ_JBBEWR010000002.1 coordinate 335,247, forward strand.
GTTATAGAATCTTTACCAACAGTTTTGAAGACAGACAGTTCCTGACCGGTAACCAGAACAGGGAACAAAATGCACAATAAAAATCTTTTCATCCCGATGTTTTTACTATAAGAGATGACTAAAGATACAAAATGTTACGGTTAAGGGTTTAACGACCGGCTTTGTTGTATTCCTGCCAGGTGGTGCCCTTAAAAATATCATCGCCTATGTATTTGGCGATTTTAAGGAAATTATTGGCATCCTGATATCCGGGGACTACGGTTATGATCTGAACTTTTTCATCCAGAAAAACGGTTGAGGGGTAGCTAAGGCGTCCGTTAAGAAGTGTTGCCGCCAGTTCATGATATCCTCTTCGGCCATTTGGAACAAACTTATAGGTTTTGTCTTTAAAAACAATATCTTGTTTACCTTCAGCATCCATTTTCACCATATAGAAATTTTGGGTCATATAGGAAGCTACTTCCATGTTACCAAAGGTGGTTTTATCCATCTTTTTACACCATCCGCACCAGTCGGTATAAACATCTACAAAGATCTTTTTGGGGTTCTCATCCTGCGAGGCCCGGGCAACCGCTTCTTCCCAGGTCATCCAGTTTATTTTTTCTACAGGGGTATTAAATGAAGAAGTAATACCTACCACGCAGATTAGCAGGGCTGTATATAAAATATTAACTCTCATATGTAAAGCATAAACAGGTTACTATAATGTAAATATAACAAAATCAGATAAAAACCGGCTTCACGACTCTGCCGGTTCATCTACTGAAAAGAGATTGGGGACATCTACCTGATTTTTAATCAGATCATCAAATGTTTCTCTTTTACGAATGAGATGTGCTTTGCCCCTGTGCCATAATACTTCTGCAGGCCGGTATCTTGAATTGTAATTACTTGCCATGGAAAAACAGTATGCTCCGGCATTTAGAAAACACAGAATATCACCTTCGGTAATCTCTGCAATCCTTCGGTTATTGGCAAAAGTATCGGTTTCACAAATGTATCCTACTACGGTGTAAAAACGGTCCCGCCCGTTAGGGTTTGAGATGTTGATGATTTCATGGTTAGCCCCGTAAAACATAGGTCTTATAAGGTGATTGAATCCAGAATCTACTCCTGCAAATACAGAAGAAGTAGTTTGTTTTACTACATTTACACTGGTTAGAAAATAACCGGCTTCACTTACCAGGAATTTTCCCGGTTCGAAAGACAGGGTAAGAGGTTTGCCATATTCATTGCAAAAATCATTAAAGCGCTTTGACAGCTTTTTTCCCAACTCTTCAATATTGGTTTCAATATCTCCTTTTTTGTATGGTACTTTAAAGCCACTACCAAAATCAATGAATTCCAGATCTTTGAAGTTCCGGGCGCTCTCAAACAATATTTCAGAAGCGTGCAGAAAAACTTCTATATCCAGAATATCACTTCCTGTGTGCATATGAATACCGTTTACCCGCATGCCCGTATTCTCGGTTATACGCAATATATGTGGCATTTGATGAATACTAATACCAAATTTTGAATCTATATGTCCTACAGAGATGTTAGAATTTCCACCAGCCATAACATGCGGATTAATACGAATGCAAACAGGTATATGGGGATGGCGGGAACCAAACTGTTCCAGAATAGAAAGATTGTCAATATTGATCTGGACCCCCAAAGCTGCTACTTCCTCTATTTCTTCAAGAGAAACACCGTTGGGAGTAAAAATGATCATCTCGGGAGCAACCCCGGCCTGTAACCCCAATCTAACTTCCTGAATAGAAACCGTATCGAGTCCGGCTCCTAATGAATTCATTAATTTAAGGATGGCAATGTTAGACAATGCTTTTACTGCATAGTTTAACCGTAGATTTGGTACCTTACTAAAGGCAGATGTAAGCCTTTGGTATTGCGAAATAATTTTTTCAGAATCGTACACATACAGTGGACTCCCGAATTCTTCTGCGATGTTTAAGAGATCTTTGTGATGCATTTTAAGAGCTAATTTATACAAAGCTATAACTAAATTTTTTTTCTGGTGAAAAGAATTTTGTTTTTTATAAAAATAAAACAAAATGTTTGTTTTGTAACAAGTGATTCTGGCTTTTCAAGATCACTATGGAGTAAATTATGCTTATTTTTGTGTAAAACATTTTGGCATGATTCTACTTCCTCTGTTCCCGCTTCAAATAGTTGTTTTTCCCGGTGAGACATTACCGCTGCATATTTTTGAAAAGCGCTACAGAGAACTGTTAAGTGATTGTGAGCAGGAAGGTACTTCTTTTGGTATTCCTACGGTTTTAGATGGTAAAATCACCTTTGGTACTGAAATAGAATTGTTACGTGTTGAGGAGCGATATGAAAACGGAAATCTGGATATTGTTTGCAGAGGTAAGGGGGTATTTCGTGTAGAGCGATTTATTAACCCTATGGAAGATAAGCTGTATCCGGGAGGTAGCATACAGTTTTTAAGTAATATTGAAGACGGTACACCTTCTCAACGCAAGAAAGTACACAAACTCATTAAGGAGCTTTATCATGAGATGAGTGTAGAAATGCCAAAAGTAGATGCGGAAAGTTTCAATAGCTTTACACTTGCACATAAAATAGGGATGTCTGTAAAACAGGAGTTAGAGCTTTTACAGCTAATTTATGAAAGTGAACGACTTAAATATCTCATTTCACATCTAAAAACTATTATTCCTGTAATAAAAGAAGTAAACAGGACCAAAGAGATTATACAACTCAACGGACATTTTCGAAGTTTTGACCCCATGGATTTCAAGAGTATTAAGTAATTACGGTTAGAGTTACTTACTAAAATAGAGGCTTTGAAAATTTAATTGGTTTAATACCCCGTGTTTTCTATTTTTGCAAAGCTTAAATATAGAAGACATTGTTATGAATCTACACGAGTATCAGGGAAAAGAAATACTAGCAAGTTTTGGGGTAAAAGTTCAAAGAGGTATTGTGGCACACAATGCTAACGAGGCTGTTGCTGCTGCAAAACAATTAACCGAGGAAACCGGTACCGGCTGGCATGTTATTAAAGCACAAATACATGCAGGTGGTCGTGGTAAAGGCGGGGGTGTGAAACTGGCTAAGAACCTTAAAGAGGTAGAAACCATTTCAGAGCAAATTATTGGTATGCAGCTCATAACTCCACAAACACCGCCCGAAGGTAAAAAAGTACATCAGGTATTGATTGCAGAAGATGTATATTACCCTGGAGACTCTGAGACTTCCGAGTTCTATATGTCGGTTTTGCTAAACAGGGAAAAAGGAAGAAACATGATCATGTATTCTACCGAAGGAGGTATGGATATTGAAGAAGTGGCTGAAAAAACACCACATCTTATTTTTACAGAAGAAATAGATCCTTCTGTAGGCTTGATGCCTTTTCAGGCACGAAGAGTTGCTTTTAATCTTGGGTTAGAAGGTAATGCTTTTAAAGAAATGACCCGTTTTGTAAGTGCCCTTTATAAATCGTATGTAGCCAGTGATGCTTCTCTGTTTGAAATAAACCCTGTTTTGAAAACTTCAGACAACAAGATTTTAGCAGTAGATGCAAAAGTTACCTTAGATGACAATGCGCTTTACAGACATAAGAATTATGCTGAAATGCGGGATCTGAGAGAAGAAAATCCTATAGAGGTGGAAGCAAAAGCAGTAGGGCTCAACTATGTAGATCTGGATGGTAATGTTGGTTGTATGGTAAACGGTGCAGGATTGGCCATGGCCACAATGGACCTTATTAAGCAGGCAGGAGGAGAACCGGCAAACTTTTTAGATGTTGGTGGTACTGCCGATGCAAAACGTGTAGAAACCGCTTTTAGAATTATACTTAAGGATCCTAATGTAAAAGCTATTCTCGTAAATATCTTTGGTGGTATTGTGCGCTGTGACCGTGTAGCTCAGGGTATTGTAGATGCTTACAAGAATATGGGAGATGCAATTAAGGTACCTATTATTGTAAGGCTCCAGGGAACCAATGCAGAAATTGCCAAAGAACTTATCGATAATTCTGGACTTGCCGTTCATTCAGCCGTACTCTTCCAGGAAGCGGCCGATAAAGTAAAAGAAGTACTGGCATAATTAAATAAGAGTAATCAATATATACGAACCCGGGAAATCTAATTTCCCGGTTTTTTTTATTGTTGGAGTGACTTAAACTTTTTTGGATCAAAAAAGGAAGGATCACAGAATTTTGTGTTGCAAAACATAAACAATACGAAAACAGCCCTTTAAGTAGAAAGATTAGATACTACAATTAAAGGCTGGAAAGTGTTTAACTATCTCTAGTTCAACGTGTAGCCCCTTAAAAAACTAAAACAAAAAGGTTAAATCACTTCGATTTTAAAGTTTTTAATAAACCTGCAAAATGAACTTTCCTATTAAAAAAGAAATTGAGTGATTGATCTTCAAGGATTAGTCAAAATAGCTTTTCAAATAGAGTCTGTTTCAGAAAAAAAGATGCAATTGTAATTAAAGAGAATATTCTAAAATTGCAAATTAATTATATCAAGGCAATAATTCTATTTGAGAATTTTATGAAATTTTAGATTAAAAAATGGTTAAATAATGGTTTTATTATGCTTTTTTTTAATTGTTTTTAAAGTATAACTAATTGATTTACAGTTAAATAATATTTTTCTTACTCATAGTACATAAAATCCTTAAATAATATACGGTTTTTGTGTAAAACCAATTTATATATTTCTTATATTTAAATGATGTAATTATTGGAGGTATTATCTCAATTATATGCAGGCGTATCTGAAAAGCCTTTAACAGAGTAAGGTCAACTTTAAATTATTAATTATGAGTACTAAAAAAAGTTTAGAAAACTTTAAAGTAGAAGAGTTAGAACAACGTTTGGAAATGGGAAGCTGGGAAGCTTCTGGAAGCGGTAGTGTTTCAAACGATGGATGGGAAGTTGAAGGTAGGCTGGTTTACAGATTTTAACACACCACCTTATTAAGTAATTATGAAAATAGCTTGTTCACATGAATAAGCTATTTTCTTCTGTATTAAGAGTTTATGAAGTGTCTTAGTCTATTTTTTTTTCTGTTATCTATAATTTGTAGTAATGCTCAAAATATTCATATTGTAGATTCTGAAGACTTACAACCACTATCCGGTGTATCTATCGTAGCTGAAACTGGGCACGGTACGATTACCAATGCTGACGGGGTTTTTGACCTTTCCTTTTCTGAAGCGTATATCAAAGTAACTATTAGCCATATTTCCTACCAAACGCAAACCATAGAAAGAAACCTTATTCAAGATACGATACGATTACAACTTTCTCCAATACGTCTCGATGAAGTCACAGTGTCTAATTTTAATGCAAAGGATTCATTGGAAAAAGCCATACGTAGTATTCCGAAAAACTATGTTAGGGAGCCTTATAATTCTTTTGGGTTTTTTAGACAAAGTCTTGAAGAGGATGGTAAAGGGGTAGAAATGATTGAAGTTAGCTTTATAGGATATTATAATCCCACTTCAGAAAAAAAACCTTTCCAGGTAGAAATTAGAGACGGTAAAAAAACCGATAATCTCTCCAAATTTAAAGTAGAAACGGTAGGGGGTGTATTGGCTTTGATAGAAGGTGGGGATTTTGTACGAAATCAAAACTATTTCCTCGACCTTAATAAAATGGAAAACTATGTATTTTCTTATGAAGGCTTTATCGAAAAAGAGAATGACTCAAAGATTTATATCATTGCTTTTGAACCTTCGATGGAAGCAGACTTATCTTATCTGAGACAAGGGAAACTTTTTATACATAGTGAGAGTTTCGCGATTGTAGAAATTGATTATCGTTTTGATGAAGAACGAGTGCAGATTATATTTGACCAGTTAAATAGTAAAAATGAGGGCTCCCGTCCGAAGTATTTGCTAAAAGGAGTTAGTGCAAAGATAAAGTACTCTAAAAATACCAACAACAAATGGTCTCTCTCTTATGTTGATGTAGTAAACGATCAACTAGGTGTCTTTCAAGGAGAACAATACCTCTATTCTATTCTGGGAAAATTGGTTATAACCAATAACCGATTCTCAAAAGTATATAAGGCTAAAACCAATTATAACTTGAAAGAGAACTTTACTAAATCGGTTAAGGAAATCAGCAAAGCGTCAAATTGGGATGCTTTACATTCAATTCTAATGTCAGACAGAGAAAAAGAAGCATTGAAAAATATCTTTAATCTTTAATCATTTTGAACCAATCTATTAATATGATACTTGAAGTAAATCCCATCTTGTCTGATAGAGAAATACGGGACAAAGTATTTTTAAGCCTTAGAGAATATCTTAGTCGGAGATCTTTCCCAAGTCATATTCAGAATGAAATTCTTGATGAAGGCTTTATTGAAGCGAACCCAAAATATTATCTCTACTATCCGTATTTATTTAGTGATTTTTTCGATATCAAGGATGAAGCTGTATTAATAAAGCTTTCTGTTGCAGGTTTTTTATATTATAAGGCTACAATTTTTTTTGATGAAATTTTTGATAAATCATATCAGAAGGGAGCTTTTCAAAAATTTGTAGTAGGCAATATCTGTCAGGAAGAAACAGTTAAAATATTGTCTTCGATATTCCCATTGGATTCAAAATTCTGGTTTTTATGGAACATGCGTAAATCAGAGTTTGCCAAGGCATTCCAAATGGGAAATGTAGCCCCAACTATTTCCAGTATGGCAGAATATGAAAAGTTGGCAGACTACAAATGTGCTTTTGGAAAAATTGCTCTGGACGCCTTATTTAGTTATTCTGGATTTAAAAATGAAAAAATATACACCGCTCTTTTAGAATCTCATAAAAGCTTTTATGTGGCCTTTCAAATTTTAGATGATATTGCAGATTTTGAAGAAGATTTAGAAGAGAATCAGTTTAACATTGCGTGTTTTAAACTTGAAGAACACTTTTCGGCTAAAAGAACACTTTTGAACAACTATTCGGCTAAAGAGCGAAAAAAAATGTTGTTTTTAGATGGGTTAGCACAAGAGTTATATTATATGGCTTTAGATTACCTTAAAAAAGCAAAACAAACATCACTTATTGAGTCAGATCAAGAGAAAGGGCATTTTTGGCATAGCGAAATTCAAAAATTACATAATACTAGTGTTATCCACAATCTGAATATTAAAGGGTATATTAACCATTTTCAGAAAATAACACAGGAAGCTTCTGGTAAAACCACAAAAAATTCTGGAGATGCTTTGGAAAGGGCAATCTCATATCTTGTAAAAGAGCAAGAGAATAATGGAAGTTGGATAGATTATTTTAATGATGCCGGAGTGAGTGATGTATGGACTACAGGATATTTGGGTAGTTTTTTAAGTAGTCTTGAAGCTTCAGAAGTAATGAGCAAGTCTCTTAAGAAAGCATACGCCTTTATGCACAAAAGTAAATGGGAAAGTACACATTGTTGGGGGTATAATACCTCTTGGATTCCTGACGCAGATTCTACATCTTTTGGGATCTTATTTTCTTGGCGGCAAACAAAGAAGATTTCTTCAGAGACATTAGCAGGATGGAAAAGATATCAAAACCCGGATGGCGGATTCAGCACATATAATGACGCATCTTCTTTAAAGGCGTCTTTAAACATCGATAAGATTATTAATGTTGAAGGATGGATGCAATCCCATTTTTGTGTTAGTGCAGTAGCGTATTATGTTTTCTGTAATTTAGGGATTCGGGACAATCAATTTGAGCTTTTGGAAAAGTATGTTATCCGAGAATTACATGTGGCAGACCACCACCATGCATACTGGTGGAATGATTTCTTTTATGTGATATCCTTTTTGCTAAAAGGTGCTGTACTCACAAAAAATCAAATAATAATAAATCTTTGCCAAGATTATATAGATCAAAATAAAGAGAATCTGATAGAAATGGAGAATGCCTTTTACTGCGGCTTATTGTTAGACGCATTGGTTGTGGAGAAGACTTTATTTCAAAAAAATAAGGAGTTGGCTGTTACACTTGCCGCCTTAATTGAGAAACGGCAAAACCCAAACGGATCTTGGCATGGAAATCTGTCTCTACGAATGCCACATCCCGAGATTCTAAATCCAGGAACTTCATCAATTGATTGGATTCCAGATACTAAGGGCACAAATATTCTGGTTAAAGATTTTAATGGTTTCTTTACCACAGTAGTTTGCCTTTCAAGTCTGTATCACTTCCGCAAATATTAATATTATGGTAAAGAGTATAGATTTGGTTCCAAAAAAAACAGGTTATTTAGAAGTGTACCCTTTTAAAGAGAATGAGTATGTGCTTCACCAGAACCAGTTGGGGTATCACATTAACGTAAATCAAGATACTGTAAAGTTACTGGACTTGGTAGATAATTCTAGAACTGTTCAGGAAATTACTCAAATATATAGTGAAAAAGAAGGTATTTCTATTGAACCGGAAACGGTTTACGATTTATTGTTTCAGAAATTAGCTAAGTATGGCATTATTGAGAGTCATTTAGTAAACCCTGAAAAGAAACAGGTGGCATCGTATCTCAAGTTGAGTTTTACGCTTATAAAAGACTCCTATATTACATTCTTTACCAGGATTCTCAAACCTATTATCCCCGTTAAGCGGTTCTATATGATCCTTTTTGCTTTTTTGGGGATTAGTTTTGGAACCCTCATTTATAACTATAAGATTTTACTTATAAGCTTAGACAGTTTATCTCCTAGCTCATGGGGATTATTGTTTCTTTTAGCTGGAGGATTCCTTTTTCTACATGAATTTGGACATGCTACGACTTGCGCTAAGTTTGGGGCTACGCATGGCCATATTGGCTTTGGATTTTATTTGTTTACTCCAGTCATGTACGCAGATGTCTCAGACATATGGCGACTGGATAAGTACAAGCGAGTTCTAGTTAATCTCTCCGGTATTTATATGGACAGTTTGATGGCAGCCCTTTTAAGCGGAGCTTTTTGGATAACGGGCAATGGTATTTTTTTAATTATTGCCGGTATGTTAGTACTTAATACCTTTAAAAACCTAAATCCATTTTTAAGATACGATGGGTACTGGGTGCTTTCTGATATGACAGAGATTTCCAACCTTCGGCATAAATCTAACCAATTGTTAGGAGCATTTGTTCGGCATCTTTTCTCACGGAAACCATTCATCTTCTCAAAGACAAATTTGTTTTTAGTAAGCTACGCCTTTATTAGTATTTTCTTTATCCTGATAGTATTAACAATTTTTGTTTTAAAAGACCCTAATCATTTTCTACGCTTCCCGATAGTGCTAGTCACTTACTTACAGGCTATATTAACTGGGCAAAAGACTTTTGTTTTTTCAGATTTATATGGTTTTGTCCTTCCGGCACTATTGTATTATCTGGTAGGAAAACTTGTGGTTTCTGCGTTTTTGAGATGGTTTAGAAAAAGACCAAGATAACCGTGTTATGGGCCTCCGGCTATTCTAGAACTCCGAATAGCCTCATCGAGAGATAAAATGACATGATTACTCCAGAAATTGGTCTCATATATAGAAAGGTACGCGGCATGAACATTCTTGTTTCTCTTCATATTTTGGTATTGTTGCAGAAATAATTTCTCAAAGAAGCTATTTAAACTTTTTTTGGATAGAAAAGGAAGGGTTGCGGAAAACATAAACAATACCGAAACAGCCCTTTATGTACAAAGATTCGATACTATAGTTGAAGGCTGAAAATTATTCAACTATCCCTAATTCATCCTGTATCCCTTAAAAAACTAATACGAAAAAGGTTAAATGAGTTCATTAATAATATTTTAGTACCAGCTTTAACGAGTAATAAAAGACAAAATGTCATTATTAAAAGCTATTTAAGTGACAAAAAGTCGTTTTTTTGGTAATGGAATACCTTTTGCCTAGTAGGAGTTGTATTGAAACCTTAAAAAAGATAAAATGAGCTTACTAAAAAAAGATAACAGTTTTTGGATCCCTTCGTTGTTTGACGAATTTTTTAAACCGGAGATCAATAGAAATATTCAGCAATGGAACAGAACAAATATCCCTGCGGTGAACATAAAAGAGTCTGAAGAAGATTTTACGATTGAGGTGGCAGCTCCCGGCCTTCAGAAAGAAGATTTTAAAATCGAGATCGATCAGGGTGTATTAACTGTTTCTTCAGAAAAAGAACATACCGGAGAAGATGTTTCTGACGAAGGAAGATTTACTCGTAAGGAGTTTAGTTTTACTTCTTTCCAACGGTCTTTTACTTTACCTGAAACTATTCAGGAAGATGCTATAAAGGCGGTATATACTAACGGAGTGTTACATGTAACGCTTCCTAAAGCACAAAAAGAATTGCCTGAGCCAAAAAAATATATTGAAGTTTCATAAAGTTTGGTTTATTAATTACAGTTGGAAAAGAGGCGGTGTACTGCCTCTTTTTTTATTTCCTTAATAACATTCAAACCATTCAAAATTCTCGCGAGCGATCTTACTTTTTTCTTGTTTTATGTGTTCCAGATACGAAGCGGCTACCGGAGAGAATTTTTTGTTTTGAAGCCAGATAAGGTTCCAGTCGCTTATAATAGGGAACCCTTGTACAGGAATAATCTGAAGGTCGTTGTTCTGAAGTTCATTTTTAATACCTATTAATGGCATTATTGAGTATCCCAGGCCGGCAATTACTGCCTGTTTTACAGCTTCGTTAGAGGTAAGTTCCATTTTTTTTACTACGCTTAACTTGTGATCGCCTATGAATTGTTCCATAGCCAGACGGGTAGCCGAACCTTCTTCCCGGTATATTAACGGAAGCGATTCCAGAATATCATACTCATACATTTTTTCAACAAAAGGGAAACGGGTACTCCCTACAAGAAATAACTTATTTTGAAAAAGGCTTACTTTATCAATTTGCAGTTTTTCCGGTAAGAGAGACACCATGGCAAAATCTACTTCATTGGCTTCTAGGCTTCTTATAACCCGGGCACGGTTGGTAACATCCATTTCAAGTTCTACACCTTCATGGTTCTTTATAAAACCATATAAAAAATAAGGCATTACATATTTAGCAGTAGAAACTATGGTTAACTTCAATTTACCTGCGAGGCTCCCTTTATATGCCAGTGTTTTGTATTTAATAGCATTTACTTCATCTAAAATTCTCTTACCGGCGATAGCTATTTCATTACCAAAATCGGTAACATACAGTTTTCTCCCTACAATTTCGGTTAACGGGATTTCAAATTGATCCTGAAGTTTTTTTAACTGAATGGAAACTGCCGGTTGTGTAAGGTGTAATTCTTCAGCAGCTTTTGTAATGCTTTTGGTTTGAGCAATTTTTAAAAATATACGGAGTTGATGAAGTGTATAATCCATTAATTAAAGTTATGTTGCTTATTTCAAATATAAATAAAAATAAATGAATTGAACTTCTCAAATTTGCACGCGAATTCAAAAAAGCGGTTTTTGAAAAAACACGTATCAAAAATAGCACAACAAGCCCTGGTTCTTCCCCTGTTTACTTATTCTATCCGAGTACGTTATCAACACCAAACACAAACCTTTATTTTCAATGGACTTTCATCTGCTAATTGACAACCTGACGAATCCTGCACTACTGTTTTTCTTTCTGGGTATTATTGCTGTACTTTTTAAGAGTGACCTGGAGATCCCTTCTAATTCTTCTAAGTTTATTTCGTTATACCTTCTTTTTTCTATTGGTTTTAAAGGGGGGCAGGAACTGGCACATAGCGATTTTGACATGGAAATAGTCTGGTCTTTATTATTTGGTATATTCCTGGCATTGGTGGTTCCGGTATATTGTTTTTTTATTTTAAGAAAAAGACTAGGGGTGTTTAATGCGGGAGCCATTGCCGCTGCTTACGGATCTGTAAGTGCTGTGACTTTTGTAACGGCTGTTTCTTTTCTGGAAATCCAAAAAATAGATTTTGGGGGACATATGGTAGCGGTAATGGCTTTAATGGAGGCTCCTTCTATCATAATTGGGGTTTTGTTAATGGCACTTTTTGCCAAAGGAAAAGGACGTAAAATGAGCTTTGCGGGTTTGTTTGCCCATTCTGTTACCAACGGTAGTGTTTTGCTTATTCTGGGAAGTCTTTTAATCGGGTTTTTAGCAAGCGATCAGCAGGCAGAGGGGATCAAGCCTTTTACCACAGATATTTTTAAAGGTTTTCTGGCTGTTTTTCTTTTGGATATGGGAATTACCAGTGGTAAAAAACTATCTTCATTCATTAAAAAAGGGGCATTCCCCTTTCTTTTTGCCATAGTGGTTCCTCTGGTAAATGGTACTATCACAGCTTTTGTGAGCAGGATAATAACAGATGATGCCGGAAACCGGTTTCTTTTTGCCATACTGGCTGCAAGTGCTTCATATATTGCGGTACCTGCAGCTATGAAACTGGCGGCACCCAAAGCAAACCCGGGATTGTATATCCCTATGGCACTAGCCATTACTTTTCCGTTTAATATTACGCTGGGAATGCCTTTGTATTTATTTATTATCCAGATGTCTTGATGACACAACTTACCTTAGGTTACTTACGTTCCTGAAGTACTTTGATCTCATCTCTTAGTTTGGCTGCCTGCATGAAGTCCAGCTCTTTCGCTGCTTTTTCCATAGCTTTACGCTTATCACGTATCAGCTTATCCAACTGGGGTTTGGTCAGGTAATCGGTATCCGGTTCTGCCGCTATTGATAAATCTTCTTTTACTGTCTTAGAAAAGGCCGGGTTTTTGGCTAAAGGACTATCCAGGCTCTTTTTAAGTGCTTTGGGAACAATATTATTATCAAGGTTCCATTTCATCTGCTTCTCTCGCCTGTAATTAGTTTCATCTATGGTTTTCTGCATACTGTTCGTAATGGTATCGGCATACATGATGGCTTTACCATTCAGGTTTCGGGCAGCCCGCCCCACGGTCTGGGTCAGCGATCGGTTACTTCTTAAAAATCCTTCTTTATCGGCATCCATAACAGCCACAAGCGATACTTCCGGAAGATCAAGCCCCTCCCGTAAGAGATTTACACCTATTAAAACATCAAAAAGTCCCTTTCGCAGATCCTGCATGATCTCTACACGTTCTAACGTATCTACATCACTGTGAATATATCGGCATCGAATACCTACACGTGTGAGGTATTTAGTAAGTTCTTCTGCCATACGCTTGGTAAGAGTGGTTACCAGTACTCTTTCGTCTTTTTCTTCCCGTATCCTGATCTCTTCCACCAAATCGTCTATTTGGTTTTTACTGGGGCGTACTTCAATTTCCGGGTCGAGGAGTCCGGTAGGGCGTATAACCTGCTCTACATAAACACCATCACTTTTTTGTAATTCATAATCTGCCGGAGTAGCGCTCACGTAAATCACCTGATTCTGTAAAGCTTCAAATTCTTCAAATTTTAGAGGGCGGTTATCCATAGCTGCCTGTAAACGGAAACCATAAGCTACCAGATTTTCTTTTCGGCTTCGGTCTCCTCCATACATAGCATGAACCTGCGGAATGGTCACATGGCTTTCATCAATTACCATCAAATAATCTTCAGGAAAATAATCGAGAAGGCAGAAAGGGCGGGTTCCCGGTTCTCTGCCATCCAGATATCGTGAATAATTCTCTATACCTGAACAATATCCCAATTCACGTATCATTTCCAGGTCAAAATTGGTGCGCTCTTCCAGTCGTTTTGCTTCCAGAGGTTTACCGGTTTCTTTAAAATAATTTACCTGCGCCACCATATCCTGCTGGATCTGCCAGATGGCCTTTTGTAATATTTCGGGAGAGGTAACAAAAATATTGGCAGGATAAATATTGAGTTTGTCATACTTGTCAATGACCTGATTGGTTTCCGGATCAAATGCTTCTATCTCTTCTATTTCATCTCCAAAAAAATGTACTCTGAACGCATCGTCTGCATATCCCGGATAAATATCAAGAACGTCACCTTTTACCCGAAAACTACCGCGCTTAAATTCTGCAGTGGTTCTGGAATACAAACTTTGAACCAGTCTGTGCATAAAACGTGTACGCGAAAGTACCTGGTCCCGTTCAATGGAAATGACATTTTTTTGAAATTCAAGAGGATTCCCAATACCGTATAAGCAAGATACAGAAGCTACCACCAGAACGTCCCTTCTTCCTGAAAGCAATGAAGAAGTAGTACTTAATCGTAGTTTTTCTATCTCCTCATTAATCGAAAGATCTTTTTCTATATAGGTTCCTGTTACGGGAATATAGGCTTCCGGTTGATAATAATCGTAATAGGAAACAAAATATTCAATCGCATTCTCAGGAAAAAACTGCTTGAACTCTGAGTACAGTTGGGCAGCCAGTGTTTTGTTGTGTGCGAGTACCAGGGTGGGTCTTTGTACCTGCTCTACAACATTAGCAATCGTAAAGGTCTTTCCAGAACCGGTAACCCCCAGTAAGGTTTGATACCTTTCCTGTTGCCTCATACCATCTACAAGTTGTTTAATGGCATCTGGCTGGTCTCCTGTCGGGGTAAAACTGGACTTGATCTTGAATTTCATATCACAAAACTAACAAACAAAAAAGACAGCAACTCTCCTTTTGGGTATAAATGTTGGTTACACTTTTACTTATTCTTAGCGCTTTAGTGAAAAGTGCCCTTCAAATTCGCGCCCATCTTCAAGTTGTACCCTGAACCAATAATCAGAAGCGGGCATAGGAGAGCCATTAAAAGTGCCATCCCATCCGGTATCTCCCGGGGTGAGTTGTTTGAGTGGTTTCCCAAACCTGTCAAAAATGAGTATGGTAGAGTTTCCCAGGAAGTTTTCATTAATACCGCGAATTTGCCAGTTGTCATTAAACCCATCACCATTAGGAGTAAAAAATCGGGGATACCCAATAATAGCGATATCGCGGCTTACAACACCGCAACCGTTTTTATCACGAACATATAAGGTGGCAAACCCGGGAGGTAGATTTTCAAAAACGTTACGATCCTGATAAGGGCCGTTCAAATCGTTGAAAGCAAACTCATAATCGCCTTCTCCGGAAACAATGACCTCAACCCGATTGTTCCTTGAAATATCGGTAATATTCAGATTGCTTATGGTGGCAATGTTGGACGGGAGTACTTCAAATATTTTAGAATTACTGCAACTACCCTGAGTACCTGCGTTGTTATAAAGTGTAGTAAGCTCCAGACGATATGTACCGTCAATAGAGAGGGTAGTTAAACGATCGTTCGAGACCAATGTTTCCGTATTTCCATTTTGCAGGTACCATGCATATCCCTCAAATCCGGGAGCAGCTTCTACGCTAAGAGCAGGGGTGTTAAGGCAGATCAAAAGAGTATCGGGAAAAAGTACTTCCGGTAAGGGCCTCACAATAAGTTCTACGGCTTCTATGCCCTCGCACTGCCCGGCATTTTCCAGTCTTACGTACACAAAGGTATTTTCAGAAATGATATCGCCGGATAATTCATTTATCTCCATGGTAGCATCTTCCCTGTTCGCATAGATGTTGACATCCGGAGAGGTATAGGATGCCTTAATTGCTTCCAGGTCAAAAAGGCCCTCTAATGTGTTGTCAGAAGGATCAAGCTTGCAGGCGAAAAACTGTGTTGCATTCGCCAGATCAATAACCTCCGGGTTAACCACCAGATTAAGTGTTGAGGTCACAGAACAACCGGAGGAAGAAGTAACCAGCGCATAAAGTGTCTGATTGAAAGCGGTGGTATTCCTATAATTTTCCGGTGTATTGATTGCAATATTGTTTTGAATATCTGAGAGGCTTTCATAGAAGCTTACGGTAAGCGAGGCATTACCATTGGTAAAAATCTCTCTCATTTGTAACAGATTAAAACGGGTAATCCCGTCAGAGGCATTTCCCTCCTCAATATCACATTGTTCAAGAATACTATTAGTAACGACCGGTAATGGATTTATGTTAACTAATGCGGATCCCTCCAGAGGGCAGCTTCCGTCATTTCTATCTATTTCTAACCGGTAAATACCTGCATCTGCCATAGATGCATTAGCTAATGTATATGTATTGGAGGTAGAACCTAATGTAACTTCAGTGTTTCCATTATCAAAATACCAGGTATAGGAGGCTCCCGAAAGTACAGGTGCTGAAAAGGTAAAAGATTCATTTTCACATAACTCAAGGCTGTTATTGCCTGCATTGTTATTACTTCCCGGATCTATAATATCTACTACTTCATTGAAGAGGGATTGAATAAAGGGAGGTAATCCAAAGGTTGCAGCACGTGTTCCCAGACTTTGTTGACGCCTTATAAAATCAGCGCCTGATCCAAGAATATTAGGGTTATTTATAACATTAAGTGTATTGGCCCCAAACTGAGAATTGTAAATCTTTCCATTAATAGCGAGTTGAAGACCACCGTTAACCAAATCTCCCAGTGAAATTTTTGAACCGGAAATATCGGAAGCTGTCAGATCATATTGAAAGATCTCCCCGTTTTCAATCATGCCGATAGCATTATAATAATCTATGGTGGCATATAATACCTGATTGTTAGGAGAGAACTCCACACCATAGGGAGAACCATTATTAGCATCAAGTTCAAATTCGTTAGATACCTGTCCGGTAGCGGTATCAAAATCATACAGCAAAAGTTTTCCCGGGTTTAATCTTGAGGTAGTGTTGCCAACGGTGCTATGAGCTACTGCAAGCCTGGTACCATCAGGAGATGCTTTTAAATAACCTATGGCATTATATCGATATCCTCCCAAAGGAACCAGTGTAGGTGTTGTTGAAACTACCGGAGTATTGTTTACTCCCAGAGGAGTTACCTGATAGGCATAAAAAGTATCAAGAAAGTGAGTAATGACCCATATAGATGAGCAATCTGCCGAACGTACGGCAGTGATTTTTTCGGAATTAGGAATTAGCAAAGGCTGCCCGTTGTTTCCTCTGGCAATCACATCACCATTAGGTCCTGCAGTCATATCTACTATATAATAGTTGAGCCCCCTGAGTAAAGAGGTGTTATGAATATCACCCCCCAGAGCGTGCACTGTAAAAATATAATAGAGGTTAGAATTACCGGGATTAGGAACAATAATGGCCGATTGTGTACTGGAAGGGTCTCCCAGCAGGCCGTTACCGTTTGGCATAATGTTATGGGTACGGTCCCACACGGTGATGCCATCGGTATAAAAAAGAAGATTACCAAATTTATCTGATATAGAGGCACACCCTTCATTGGTACTCAAACGCCCATCGGTAAGGGGCACCACTGTGCCATCACCATTAAAACGAATACCTGCATTAAGACCAAAATACCAGTTGGCAGCTTCTCTTTGTGCAGATAATGTACCAATAAAAATTAAAAATAGCCCCCAAAAAAAGAGAATCTTTTTCATTAGTCATAGGGAAAGGACTAAATATACTATAAATCGCGCTTTTTTAATAATAAGTAAGACCAATAAATGAAAAAAGCGGTCCAAACTACTACAATCAGGATCTGGTACCAATGCACCGAATAGTCTTTTGTAAATTCTTCTCCCACCTGGCTTGCAACAGATCTTACTGCGGAAAGGCGACTTCCGGGCTCTTTAATAAGGTTACTCATGGCATTAAGGGGAAAGAATCTGGAAATAGCATCAGCCATACTGGCATCGAGTTTCCATCGCATGAGTAAATAAAATAATCCTTCTACTACCTGCCAGATAATGAGAAAGCCCAGAGCAAAAGCAGATCGCTTTACCAGAATACCCAGAAAAAGACAAAATGCGAAAAAACCGGTGAGCTTTATAAAAAAAGCAAGAAGATATTCAAGATCTGAAAAAACAATAGATAGCTCGTTATAATCGGAATACATAAACCCTAAAATCAGGGAAACTATAAAAATGAACAACGTAGAGATTAATGAAAATGCAATTACCATTAGGAACTTTGATCGTATAAACTCTTTTTTACTCAACCCGTCAATAAGATTTTGCTTGAGTGTTTTATTACTGTATTCATTGGCCATCATAGAAACGATCACAATAGCCAGGAAAAGTTTAAAAAACGCGGCTACATAAGTATTAAAATGCCATATATACGGGAAATTGAAAATTCCCTGTTCTGCCAGATGGAACTTAATGGGACCTATATCAAATTTTATAGCAGCAATCAATGCAATAGAGGTAAGTAGTATAAAATAGGAGAGTATAAGGAACCTGCTGGCCCTGTTATTCCAAAGTTTAATAAACTCAATATATAGTAATCTTTTCATAGAGTTGGTTTGAAGATGCCCGCAGGCGTATTAGTTTACATTGCCGGTTAGTGTAAGGAACTGCTCCTCAAGGCTTTCCTTTCGTTTCACCAGATGTGAAAGGATAATTTGATCTTTATGGAGTAATTCATTTAAAGTGGCAGATTCCATGTTCTCTGAAAGGAAAGCTGTGATAAGACCGTTATCTTGTTTAATACCTGAAAATGAAGGGTGTTTTTCCAGCCATGAAAGAAGTTTTTGAGGCTCTGAGGCTTTTAGCTCAAAAAAGCCATGACTTGCAATCATTTCATCTACTCTCCCGGAATAGAGTTTTTTTCCTTTTCTTAAAATAACCACATGACTACACACTTTTTCAACTTCATCCAAAAGGTGAGATGCCAGTAAAATGGTAGTTCCTCCCGCTGCAATTTTTTTAATAAGCTCCCTGATCTGATGAATACCCTGAGGGTCCAAACCATTGGTAGGTTCATCGAGAATAAGTATTTCAGGATCGTTTAGCAGGGCAGAGGCGATGGCCAGACGCTGTTTCATTCCTAAAGAATAGGTTCTGAACTTACTGTCTCTGCGGTCTAGCAGTCCTACCAGTTCTAATTTCTCATTTACTTTTTCAGTAGGGACCTCCTTAATGGCACATACCAGTTCCAGGTTCTTACTCGCACTCATATACGGGTAAAAGTTGGGCCGTTCTATAATGGCTCCTACTTTTTTCAAGGCATCATGTGTAGATGTTTTTCCGTCAAACCAGAAAAAAGACCCCTCGCTGGGATTTACTACATTGAGTACCATACCGAGAGTGGTAGATTTACCACTTCCGTTAGGTCCGAGTATGCCATACACATTTCCTTTTTCTATAGTAAATGAAAGATCTTTAACAGCAGTAAGCGGCCCAAATTTTTTAGTAAGGTTATTAATTGTGAGTATTGTTTCCAAAATATGCTAGGTATGTTTAGAAGTTGTACTTAGTTGACGACTATAAACAGATTTTGTTACAATAAGCCGTAAATTTGAACAAACCAATTTGTATGAGTGGACGTCTAATATCAAAAAAGAAGCCTATGTATAAAGTAAATGCGCTTCTTGAAGAGTATCTTAAAAAGTATAACAGGATCATAAAGATCCCTGTTTTTTATGAAGATCTGCTCCGGTTTTCCGGCTCGGTAGTGGTGTATGATGAAAATGATAACGATACTTTATGGGTACGTGTGTTCTATTCGGAGTTTGAACGAAATGAAATTGATCATAACCTGAAAAAAGTATATACTATATTACACTCTGACGGAGATGAAGCAACCATCCCGTATCTCAATATTGATGCGATAGATTACTGCACGTTTGGAAATTCAAAGCCTTTTCGGGTTAAGATCCGTAATATCCTGAATGATAATTATACGTATTTCTACATCAAAAAAGCTGATGCTTCCCGCATATACGGTTTGGAGTTGGAACATATATTATCTCCTGACCGTATTAATTTCCTGGTGCATAAAAATACGCTGATTGAAGAACACATAGCAGGTATTCCGGGCGATGTTTTTATCAAAGAAATGCTCCCCAATTGTTCAGAAGCTCAAAAATCGCAAATATCCAAAGAGTTTGTCAAGTTTAATGAACGTGTTATGATCCGCCTGTTGGGCGATATGCGCTCATATAATTATGTGATTATTCCTGTGCATGATTTTGACCATGTTATTTTTAAAATACGGGCAATTGATTTTGATCAACAGTGTTATGAAAGTAATTTTAAAGTATATCGCCCGCAATTTTTTAAAGAAAATTATGAGATGGTAAAGATGGTAGAACAACGGTTGAAAGCCGCCTCTATAGAACAGTATAAAAAAGAAGAGCGATCTATTATAGCCAAACGTATTTTGAGTGCCAATAAACGAATTAAATTATTATTAAAGATCATGGCAAAAGATCGTATTGCACCTTATGAAAACGTTCAGGCCTTAAAAAAGCAGCTGTATGATTTTACACTGGATATGCGTTTTAAAAGATGCCGGTCTATGGGGCATATTGTAAAAGTGGCTCTGGAATTTGTAAAACGCAATTACGAAGATGTAAGTACCAAGAGACTATTACAAAACGAATGAATACAACAACCTCGATAAACTCCTATTTTTTCACACGGTTATTTTACCTTATTATGGAGAGTTAATTTTTTTCTTCCCGGTTAAAATACACAAGATAATAGTACATTTGGCGTTCTTCATCCCAGCCTTTTTCAACAAACTTCTCTGCAGATTCAGGATTTACAAAGTCCATTTTAATCTGTATATGCGTATCCAGGTTAATTACATTCTTAATTTTTTTTCGGGCGTCAGATACTGCTTTATTTGCTATAGGGAAGTTTGAAACATCTTCAATACTGTATTTTGGCCCTTTTTCAACTTTGTAATGTTTAAATTCCGGAATAAGATCGGGATTGTCCATTACTTCATTCAGGAAGTTAGTTTCTTCAAACGTGTCGTTTTTCGCAAAATGGTTAACAGCTCTGTTCATAAACATCACTTCTTCTTTCTTATCTTCAGCCGGCCTTACCACATCTTTTGCAAAATCCTGGCAGAATTTAAGGTACTTTTTGGTAAAAAAGTTTTCATCAGTCAGGGCATCTACGCCCAGAAAATTCTCTAACCAGTATTTGGTGTCATATCGATTGCTGTCTATCGAAAGTATTTTATACCCTTCTTCTTTATTAAGATTAAAGATAAGGCAGCCTTTATCTAACTTATGGATGTTAATACCTTGCTGTATCACTATTTCAAGGTGTGTAGCTTTCTCTTCAAATTGAAGAAAATCGTGTTTTAGCTCACTTTTAAAAATACCAATGGCATTTGTTTTTTCATTATCCACAATCACATCTGTAAAATGTGCGATGTACACTTCACCGCTTTTAATATGAGGATGATTGGATTGTTCAAAAAGGTGGGTAGCTATTTTTTTGGAATTTTCATGAGTAACTGAAGGGTCTTTAAAAACATCGGTAACTATGGGGAACAAAGTAGCAAACTCAATATCAACTTCATGCACAAAACGAAAGTAGTTTTCTTCTTTTTCGCGAAAAGACTTAAAGAAGTACTCCTTCAAAACGGCTGATATCTCATCGTTAAGCGGGTATGGTTCTGAGGAAAGGAAAACACTTTCATTACGGCTTTTGTTTCCTACTCGGTGTACTGAAAGGCTGTCTATCTGAGCATTATATAGATTGATCATGGATTTTATTTACAGGTTGATATTGTGTGTGGCTACTATGTATTGAAAGTTAGTTCCAGTTTTCTTCAAAGTCCAGGTCATCATAATCCTGTGTGTCTATTCCCGGTTCTTCCATATCCAGGTCAAGATCACCGGTGTTATCTGATTCGAATGTTTTTTCCGGGGGGACTTCGGGCAGATTTCCAAAAGCAAATAACAAATTTGGATATGATCTTCCGCTTTCTTCTTCAGCCATATCGGCAAGTTCTACAAAAAAAGTCCACATGTTCAGGAAGTCATAAATGTAGATAAGATTTCTATTATCTTCGTTTAGGATGCTTTCTAAAGTGGTGGTATGCATTAATGGGGTATTGGGGTCGTTATCTCCCATATCGAAAAGGGGTATCTCTTCTCCCTGATTCCATTGGTCATCAGATATGTAAAAGGAAGCCATCTCACCTCCGTCAAAACCAAACGCCTGACTAATTGCATTGTGGAAGTCTTCTAATGTATTATCGGCCTGTATTTCCAGGTCTCTGAAAATGTCTTCCTGAGCATCCAGTATGACCCTGAATTTATAAATCATAGTGTTTAATTTTCTTTTGTGTTAAAGTTACGAAGTTACCATCACCTTTTTTCTGCGAATGGACTCCAATACCATATAAAATTGCACTCCAAAGAAAAGAGACGCAATAACCAGGTGTAAAGGTTGGGAGCCAAAAGGGAAATCAAAATAATACATGGCAAGCCCGGTTGCAATCTCAATTATGAGTAAAAAAAGCACCCAGTTCATAAGGGTGAACCCTAATCTTTTTGTTTGGTTGCGAACAAGGAGAAACACGTTCACGACCAGGATAAGTATGGAGAATGAACGGTGAATATAGAACTGTGCTTCGGGTTGTTCGAGCCATCGTTCTTTGGCCATATGCCCAACCATATCTGCCTGCTCATCTACAAACTGCCGTACCTGTGTTCCTAAAACCACCTGAACAACGGTGAGCAGTAACGCCCCGATCAATACATTTTGAAATGTACGGTCTTTTGGTAAAGGGCTGATTTTTGTTTTTGCTATTTGTAAAAGGTAAAGTAAAAGTGCTACGATAGCGAGGGCCATTACCATATGAATGGTGATCTTAACGGGCTGTAAAACGGAATAGACCACTTTGGCACCCAGCCAGGCCTGAAAAACCATAGCTGCTACAGTGAGCCAGGATAGCCAAACTACTTTTTTGTCTTGTTTCCAGAAACCCAGAGAGGCAATAGCCATTAATAAAGTGGCCAGACCTGCTAATGCTCCTATAAGCCGGTTTATGAACTCTGTCCAGGTATGTACGGGATTGAAAACTGCATAATCATGTCTGGTATAGTCTTCCCAGTTCACCGGATCAAAGGTGCTCCCGGTGGTAAAGTTTTTTGAAGCGACCTTTAATGATTCTTCCCAGATAATAACCTGCCCTTTTTTAAACGATCTTTCCGGTTGCCATTCTAACTGGGCACGTTCTGTAGGGGGAATAAGATACCCAAAGCACTTAGGCCAGTCCGGACACCCCATACCACTACCGGTCATTCTTACCACGGCCCCTGCAATGATAACCAGATATACTAGGATAAGGCTGGCCAGTACAATTTTCCGATATTTGTTTTTTAAACTTTGTATCATACCTTTTTATGAGTTGTTTGGTTTGCTGAGGTTATTAATGGTCTTTTAAGCCTAATTCTTTGCCTTTTTTTAACATAAAAGCTTTGGCGGCTTCATATTCATTAGGTATGTCACCTTCCAGGATAGCTTCTTTTATAGCGTCTTTAATGATACCTACTTCTCTGGAAGGAGTAAGGTTAAAAGCATGCATAATCTCTTCTCCGCTTACAGGGGGTTGAAAGTTTCTGACATGATCCCGCTCTTCAACTTCTACTATTTTATTTCGTACCAGTTTAAAGTTATTGAGGTACCGGGCAAACCTTTTTGGGTTTTTGGTGGTTATGTCTGCTTCGCATAATGTCATCAGGTCATCTACATGATCTCCCGCATCAAAAATAAGCCTTCGTACTGCAGAATCTGTCACACAATCATTAGATAATGCTATGGGCCGAGAGCTCATAAGCACCATTTTCTGTACAAATTTCATTTTTTCATTAAGAGGCATTCGCAGGCGTTTAAAAAGGCGATACACCATTTTAGAACCTACAAACTCGTGCCCGTGAAACGTCCAGCCTGTTTTTTTGCTAAACCGTTTGGTGGGGGCTTTGCCTATATCATGTAATAAAGCAGCCCACCGAAGCCATAGATCATCTGTTTTTGCAGCAATATTATCTACCACTTCCAGTGTATGAAAAAAATTGTCTTTATGGCGCTGCCCTTCTATTTCCTCAATACCTTGCAGGGCCGTGATTTCCGGAAGAATAATTGACAGTAAACCGGTTTTGTGCAGGAGCTTAAACCCTACGGAGGGCTGATTGCTTAACAGTATTTTATTAAGCTCTTCTATAATTCTTTCTTTAGATATTATTTTAATGCGGTCTTTATTGCGCGTTATTGCCTCTAACGATTTTTTTTCGATGTGAAACTGTAATTGGGAGGCAAACCTGATAGCACGCATCATCCGTAAAGGATCATCAGAATATGTAATATCAGGATCAAGTGGAGTCCTGATAATTTTTTTATTCAGATCGTCTAAACCGTTAAAAGGATCAAGCAGTAACCCAAAACTTTCCGGGTTAAGCGATAATGCGAGAGCATTGATGGTGAAATCTCTTCTGTTCTGATCATCTTCCAGAGTGCCGTTTTCTATGGCAGGCTTTCTGCTCTCTCTTTGGTAACTTTCTTTACGTGCCCCAACAAACTCAACTTCGGTGTTTTGTGTTTTGAGCATGGCTGTACCAAAATTTTTAAAGACTTTAATTTCCGGTTTTTGAGGAAGAAGCTGAGCTACTGCTTTGGCAAGTTCTATACCACTGCCTACCGCTACGATATCAATATCCCGGGGAGCGGGCCTACCCATAATATAATCGCGAACATAACCGCCGATTACATAGGTTTCCAGTTGGGTTTGCCTGGCTGCTTCGGAAATAGTGGTAAATATTTTTGGTTGTAAAGCTTCTGTGTAATTTGCTTTGAACATATGCCAATACTGCTAGCTATTAAAAAAGAGTACAAAGGTACAATTTACTTTTAGGTAAGACAAAAATCTAAGCAAGCTGAGGATGTACGGTAATGTATTTTTCTCCGGGTTTCAGGTCTGGTAATTTCAACATATCCCCGAGAATACGATTGTATTCGGGAGGCACAAATTCTTTTCGCCCGTCTGACGGATAAAAAGTCATCTCTCCAAATATCACTTTACCGTTTATGTTGTAGAGATCTACCCTGACAAAAGGGAAACCTTCACATAATTTGCTAACTACCCAGATCATTTCATCAAAGTTTTCCGGTTTTTCTACCTCTTCAGGGTAAAAAGGATTTTTTTCTGAAGTAAACGGTTGTTTTACCCAGTCAAGATCATAAAAACAACGGTAATCTTCAATTCCGCGTTCTACATCTACCTGAAGAAATTTAGGCTCGCCGTTAAAACAAAAAAACTTGTAGTCATTTATGATTTCCTTCCCCATTTCTTCCAGATACTTTTCTGCAATAAGACGTGGTTTAACATCTTTATACGCCCATTCCAATCCACCGCGATAATACTGATTCTTAGCCATCCATTTTTTTAATTTCAAACGGGAACGAAAAATATTAAGACGGGCCTTGTCTTTAACAATAAGATTAAAATGACAGCCGTGTACTCCTTTTATCACAAATTTTTCAGGAAGTGTATCAAAATCTACATCCTCTGCACGGTCATACACAGCGAGGGTTTCATTCAGATATTTTTCACCTACCTTTTCTTTAACATAGGCTTTTACAGCATACTTATCTACCAGTTGGTTGAGTATTGCGGGTCTGTAAAATACTTTTAACCATTGTACTTTCTCATTAAATAACAAAGGGTTGTTTAGATCCAGTTTTTTTCCGGTGTAATATTCATAATAGATCTTAACATAAAACTCCTGAGGAAGGAATTTCATTTTTTTGAGTATTCCGTAACCAAATTTTTTTAAGGTGTGCAGAACTGCTTTCAACATTTTTACTTTGTCATTAAGATGGAAAAATCGCAAAAAGCAAAGATATGTAAATTGGCATTCATATTTTTGCCGTAAATAAAACGGGATGCACAAGTTACAGATATCGGTAATTATAAGTACATACAATGCTGAAGCATGGCTTGAAAAAGTATTATGGGGGTATAATCAGCAAACATTCAAAAGTTTTGAAGTGGTGATCGCAGATGATGGCTCAGGACCCACAACCGCACAATTGATCGAAAGGATGCAAAACGAAGTTTTTTATCCCATAGTGCACGTATGGCAGGAGGACGATGGATTTCAGAAATCTAAAATACTCAATAAAGCAATTGTTAGCTGCCGTGCAGAATATATTGTAATGAGTGATGGTGATTGCATTCCCCGAAAAGATTTTCTTAAAGTGCATTTTGATCAAAAAGAAAAAGGCTATTTTTTATCAGGAGGGTATTTTATGTTACCTATGGATATCTCTCAAAACATTACGAAAGAAGATATTGCTTCGGGAAATTGTTTTTCGGTTTCGTGGCTGACAGATCAGGGGCTCAAACCGTCCTTTAAAAACAATAAACTCACAGCCAGCGGATTTAAGGCAAGACTACTCAATAGATTTACCCCTACCAATGCCAGCTGGAACGGGCACAACGCTTCGGGTTGGAAAACCGATATTGTAGCAGTGAACGGTTTTGACGAGCGCATGCAATACGGAGGACAGGATCGGGAACTGGGAGAACGTCTTTTTAATTACGGAATCAAATCCAAACAGATACGTTACAGTGCTGTTTGTGTGCATCTGGATCACAAACGCGGCTATAAAACCCCGGAATCTATTGCCAAAAATCAGTCAATACGCCAACATACCCGTTCCCAAAAAGTACAGCGAACTCCTTATGGAATTGAAAAGGAATAATTTTTGATTTGTAATTTGGAAGTTATTGACGGTTGCGTCTGTGTAACCACAGTTTTATGTACCTCATAAGTACTACATACCCCTGAATATAACCAATCATAAGCCCGGGAACCCCGTCGCGGAATCCACTTTGAAAAAAGTAATGTTTTACAAAACCCCAGGCGGGTTTTATGACAAAGTGGTACGGGGTGAGCTTACCTGTTTTTTCATCGTAATCTATAGCTTGTAAATACGCATAACGATTTAATTTTTGCAAATATTGGTCCATTGAGCTATAAGAGTAATGATACAATCTGTTTTTGAGATAGGCCAACTCACCTTTGGCAATTATTTCTTCATGTACACGCTTGTGGTTATAGTGACAAAGGTGCTTTTTGAAAAGACGTACCACTTTGTCGTTTCGCCACCCGCTGTAATGAATACGCTGCCCCATAAAATGATTGATCCTTTTGATCCAATATCCTGCTATTGCATCATTCTTAGGCTGGGCAAGAAGGTGCAGTATTTCAGATCTCAGTTCCGGCGATATTCGTTCATCGGCATCTACCAGCAGTATCCATGTATGTGAAGCTTGTTGTATGGCCCAGTTTTTCTGAGATGCATACGAATCAAATTTCCTCTGGAGCAATCGGGGAGAAAACGCTTTAGCTATAGTTACTGTACGGTCTGTACTAAAGGAATCAACTACCAGTATCTCATCGGCAAAAGAAACCGATTGCAGCACGTCCTTTATATGGTGCTCTTCATTATATACGGGAATGATTACTGTAAGTTTTTCTCGGGTTTCCAAAAGTCACTCTTTAATGAATACTACTCGTATATGGATCATACAGCTACATCATACTCCCGCAATGCATTATTAAGCGAAGTTTTTTTGTCGGTACTCTCTTTACGTTTCCCGATAATGAGTGCGCAGGGCACCTGATAGGAACCGGCATTAAATTGTTTGGTATAACTACCGGGAATGACCACCGATCTTGAAGGCACATATCCTTTCATTTCAACAGGTTCGTTTCCGGTTACATCAATGATTTTTGTAGAAGCAGTTAAAACCACATTAGCGCCAAGAACAGCTTCTTTTTCAATTCGTACACCTTCCACAACAATACATCGGGAACCAATAAATGCATTATCCTCAATAATAACCGGTGCTGCCTGCAAAGGCTCCAGAACTCCGCCAATACCTACTCCGCCACTCAGGTGGACATTTTTTCCTATCTGGGCACAACTGCCTACCGTGGCCCAAGTATCTACCATCGTGCCGGCATCAACATAAGCGCCGATATTTACATAACTGGGCATCATGATAACCCCGGAAGAAATGTAGGCACCGTGTCTTGCAATTGCGTGTGGTACTACACGTATTCCTTTATCGGCATAGTTTTTTTTAAGAGGTATTTTATCGTGAAACTCAAGAATACCAGCCTCTAATGTTTCCATCTTTTTGATGGGAAAATACAATACAACCGCCTTTTTTATCCATTCATGAACCTGCCATTTCCCGTTTTCCAAAGATGCCACTCTCAATGAGCCAGAGTCCAGTTGGTTTATTACCTCTTCTATAGCTTCAATAGTATTGGTTTCTGATAACAAAGCTCTGTTATTCCAGGCTTTTTCAATAATTTCTTTTAGTTGTGACATCTTTTATGGTTTTGAGAAATAACGAACAAATATAAAGCCTAAAATGCAATATCTTCTCTGGTTTTACACTTATAACAATTTAAACCTTATTTTTGCCAAAAAAACATTGGGAAGGATACTGGCCATTGATTTCGGGACGAAACGCACCGGTATCGCGGTGACAGACGAGTTACAATTAATAGCATCTGGCCTTACCACGGTGCCTACAGGCGAGTTGCTGGGCTTTTTGAAAGAGTATATAGCAAACGAAAATGTAGAAACTTTGGTAATAGGCGAGCCAAAACAAATGAATAACTTACCATCCGAAAGTGAAGCAGCAATCCGTAGCTTTATAGATACGCTTGATAAAGAGTTGCCCAAATTAAAAGTGATTAGGGTTGATGAGCGCTTTACTTCAAAGATGGCCGTAAGAACAATGGTTGACAGCGGTTTGAAAAAAAGTAAACGAAGAGACAAGAAACTGCTGGATGAAATAAGTGCTACCATTATTTTACAAAGTTACCTTTCCAGCATAAAATTATAAATAGTACAAAGATGATTTTACCCATAGTCGCATACGGTGACCCGGTACTCAGAAAAGTTGGAGAGCCCATAGATAAAGAATATGAGGGGCTAGATGAACTTTTAGAAAACATGTTTGAAACCATGTATAACGCTTCAGGTGTTGGTTTGGCAGCTCCTCAGGTTGGCCTGCCCATAAGGCTCTTTATTGTAGATGCTACCCCATTTGCCGATGATGAAGATTTAAGTGAAGAAGAACAGGAACTGCTGAGTGGATTTAAGAAGGTGTTTATCAATGCACACGTAGAAGAAGAAACCGGAAATGAATGGGCCTTTAATGAAGGATGCCTCAGTATTCCCGATATACGTGAAGATGTTTTTCGCCCCGAAAAGGTACAAATATCATATTACGATGAAAACTTTAAACATCATACAGATACCTACACGGGAATGGCAGCCAGGATTATACAGCACGAGTATGACCATATAGAGGGCGTTTTGTTTACAGACAAACTTTCTCCACTTAAAAAGCGTCTTATAAAAGGGAAGCTATCCAATATTTCGAAAGGACTTGTGAAAATAGATTATCGCATGCGCTTTCCCGTATTGAAAAAAGGACGTTAATTTTTTTTGAAATTCATGTGAAAGATTGAATCTTTGCTGTTAAAATAAAAATTGCAATGACGCTAGACAAAATTTTGGCTATTTCAGGAAAGCAGGGTTTGTATGAACTAAAAACACAAACCAGAACCGGTTTTGTGGCAGAATCTTTATTAGATGGTAAACGAATTACCGTAGGGCTCAGGAACAACGTGAGTATATTATCTGAAATAGCGATTTATACACTTAAAGAGGAAATTCCTTTGGGAGAGGTCTTTAAAAAGATCAGAGAAAAAGAAAACGGTAATGAAACCAGTATAAGCCATAAAGTACCTAAAGAAGACCTGGAGGCTTACTTTTTCGAAGTACTTCCCGATTATGATGAAGACAGGGTATATCCCAGTGATATTAAAAAAGTAATACAGTGGTATAACCTTTTAACCTCAAAAGGGTATATTGATTTTGATACTCCTGAAACAGAGGCGGAAGAAAAAACCGAATAATCACTAAATTTTTATCTTTTTAAGAAAAGTCTTCCCGCTAAAGGAAGACTTTTCTTTTTTGAAGATATCTTTTTCAATATACAAACCTAGTTTTGAGAGCATTCACAGCTTCTTTTACGTTTTTTTGTTTGTAAATTAGTGAGCAAATAAATGTGAAATTATTAAAAGTTTAACGTAAGTTTGATAGAAACCTACGACTTAAAACAAGATATTAATTTCCCGCAAACTTTTTCTAATGCTTACGGAAGCTACAACACACAATCTAAAACAACTTAAAAGCATTTTAGAACAATTAACAGATAAGCAGTTTACGACACCGCTTGTGGTTTTAGACAAAGCTACCATAGGAATGCATGTTAGACACATTCTTGAGTTTTACAATTGTTTGATAAATGCGCAAAGTCAAGGTACTCTGGATTATGACACCCGAAAAAGAGATATTCTTCTGGAAACAAGCACTAATGCCTGTATTGTTAGTATAACCCATATCATCGATTCTTTAAATAGTGTTAAGGGCAACCCCTCTTTACAACTCATAGTAAATTACAGTACAGACCCTGATATAGACCATACAGTAGGTATGGTAACCTCATTTTATAGGGAACTGCAATATAATATTGAACATACAGTGCATCATTATGCAATTCTTAAGATAGGTATAAATGCATTAGACACAACGGTAACCTTGGATAAAGACTTTGGGGTGGCTCCTTCAACTATAAGAAACAGGAAGTTATGTGTACAGTAAGTTATATACCCTATCATGAAGGTTTTATACTTACCTCAAATAGAGATGAAAGCCCCTTTAGAGAAACTATAAAGCCTCGAAAAATACAATTGAACACTCACAATGAGGTTTTTGCGCCTTTAGATAAAGAAAATGGAGGTACCTGGATAGCACTGGATGTTAACAGAAAAAAAGCGGCCTGCCTGCTTAATGGCGCATTTGTAAAACACCACCGAAAATTACCTTACAGAAAAAGCAGAGGGCTTATTGTGTTAGAATCTTTTCAACATCCCTCATTTGCTGCTTTTGTGAATGCAGTTAGTTTAGAAAATATCGAACCTTTCACGCTAATACTTGCCGAAAAAGACAACCTTCGCGTTCTGGTATGGGACGGTGTAAAAAAACATGAGCAGATACTCGATAGTACTAAAAGTTATTTGTGGTCTTCAAGCACTTTATATAATATAAGGGAAAAGCAGGAAAAAGAAAAAGTCTTCGAAAATTTTTTAGAGAATTTTCCCGTTGCCCCAAATACCGTGTTCGATCTTCACGGAAAACAGCAAAAGCCACATTTTATTCTTGACCGTGAAGAAGTAAAAACAGTAAGTATTACCCAAATACTTGTCAATACTAAGAAAGCTTCATTAAATTATTATCCTTTACCCCTTACTAAAGAATTTTTCTTTTTGGAGGAGGGGTCCGGCATCTATGAAACAGATTAAAAAACATCCTTTTTTTATTAAACTTTTAAGCTGGGAGTACTGGCCTATGTGGGTATTGTATATACCTGTTTATATACAACATTTCTATTTGTCATTAAGATCATTTAATATATTTTTCTTCTTGAGCACCAATCCGGCTATCAAAGAAGGGTTTATTTTAAGTGATTCCAAATTCCAAACCTTAAAGCTCGTGCCCGAACCCCATTGTCCGCGTTGTTTTAAAATACTTCCGGGAGAGAAGAGTACCCATGTTTTACAGAAAATGAAAGAAAAAGGAATAGTTTTTCCCATTATACTAAAACCTGATATAGGCTTTAGAGGACTCCTGGTGCATAAAGTAAATGATAAAAAGGGCCTTTCTTCACTACTTACTACTTTAAATGTGGCATATTTGCTACAGGAATACATTGCGTACCCCCTTGAAATAGGGATCTTTTATTACCGGTTCCCTAACGAAAAAACAGGGCATATCCCTTCTATAACGATCAAAGAATTTTTAAAAGTACGGGGTGATGGCCAGGCAACCCTTGAAGAGCTCGTAAGTAGAAATCCAAGAGCCATCTTACAGCGGGTAAGGCTCCGGAGGATATTTAAAGAGAGTTGGGAATGTATAGTGCCCAAAGAGGAGGAGTTAATTCTCGAGCCAATTGGCAATCACAACAGAGGCACCAAATTTGTAAATGGAGAGCAAGAGTACGATGAAAACCTGCAAAAAGTATTTGATACTCTGAGCCACCAAATGAAAGGTTTTTATTTTGGTAGGTTTGATATTAGAGCTGCATCTGTCGAGGCACTTAAGAAAGGAAAAGAATTTTATATTCTTGAAGTAAACGGAGTAGGAGCAGAGCCCACCCATATTTATGATCCCGAATATAAACTTTTTAATGCCTGGAAAGAACTCCTTCTTTTATGGCGTATTGTGTGGCGAATAGCCAGTATTAACCGCCGCGAAGGCGTGACTTTCCCTAGTTTTTCAGAGGGAAAACACAGGTGGGATACATTTAAGCGATACAAACAGGCGTTGAGGTAATACACTAATTGCAAGAGGTTAAGAGCGCTTTCAGTAACTTTATAGTACTTTTAACAACCAGAATATTATAGTTTTTTGATTTCAGCAAAGTAAAAAAACATAATTTATAATAACTTTGTTTCTTTATTTGTGGTTTTAGTAGATATATTATATTCCGGATGAAATACGTGGTTATTGTAATTACACCCAGTACTTTTTTGAAAGCCGGATTAGCTGAATTATGATTGACTTTGACGTTTTATTCAAACATTATTTAAATTTTTTTAAGTTTAAAAGTTATCGTCGTTACAAAAAGGTACTCTCAAAATATCCCAAGGTAGTTCCTGGTAATGATGGTAATGCTAGCGTTATTTCGTCCAAAGCATTTTTTAGACTTAACGGTATGCACTGGCATTATGATTGGGGCCGATACACCTACTTATTAATAAAAAGTTTTCACGCGTATAACTTTGATATCTATTTGGAAAAAAAATACAGCCTGCTTTCCAGATTGATCAAATACAAAGCCTTTTTACAAGACATAGATCTTGGTATGTTTGATACCGGAGATGCGCCTTTTGAGGAAAATGAAAAAAACGTGTTACTGCTTCGGCATAATGGTGTTGAGAAAAAAGTAATACTTGTTTTTCCATCGGGTATGCAGGTACTCCCTGAAAACAACTTTGTCATGCCTTATATGATGCATCCGGTAATGTATCATAAAGGGTATTATAAAGAAGTTGTAAAATACAGAGAAAACCCGTCGCGAATGAAAATTCTTTTTGCCGGAAACGTGGATAAAAAAGAATATTCAAGAAAAATTTTAAAAGAGAGATTTAATAAAACACATCGGTTTGAAATTATTTCTTCATTGTTAAAGACCGGAAAAAAAGATGAAATAGAACTCGTAACGAAAAAGGAACAGTTGATACCAACTGAAAATAAGCATGATCGTCTTTTCATAGTTAGGTCTTCCGACTATAAAATACCGTTTGAACAATGGCTAGAGGTACTTTCGAGAGCCGTTTTTTTCCTTGCTTGTTCAGGATCTAAAATGCCCATGTGCCACAATGTGGTAGAAGCCATGTCCGTAGGAACTATTCCTATACTTGAGTATCCTGAATTTTTTTCTCCCCCGTTAGAACATAAGAAAAATTGTATCGTGTATTCGGGAGTCGATGATCTTCATGAAAAAATTCATGAAGTCTTACACATGCCTTCTTCTGAAATTATTGAGATGAAAGCCAATGCTATTGCGTATTACGAGAAATGGTTAACCCCTGAAACATGGGTAGAGCAATTAGTAAATAAACCCTTTAAAAATATAACCCTGATAATGAATGCACATTTGTTACCACGCTGTGAAGAGAAAGAAATGGCCTAAAAGGTTTTTACAACAGGTACCCTGTAAAAAGAAAACCCCGAAGAATAAGATCTTCGGAGTTTTCATCCCAAACTTAACTAACCAAAAGAACTACGATTACTTCGGTACCAAAAATATTCTTAAACATGAATACTTTTAATGGTAACTGTAGTATATCCTCCCTTTCGTTGGTTAAACGTTGTTACCAGCAACGCTTATTGTATATTTCCGGATTCACACTCTGGTTTTACATGTTAAAATATAATTGCGGCTTCCGGAAAATTTAAATGAATTTTATGTTTTCAGAAAATTGATTTTTTAATTAATAAATTTGAATGTTTTTCGTTTTCATTTGTTATATCTACGTTTTCTAATTTTACTTTGGATGTGTAAATCATCTTAAAGTTTTGTTAACCTTTACTATGGCCCAATTATTTGAAAAACACATCGTGGAACTCCTTCTTCAAAAAGATGAAAAAGGCATGTCTCTTTTGTATGATTATTATGGAGACGCCCTTTATGGCGTGGCTTATAAAATTACTAAAGATGAAGACCTTGCTAAAGATGTACTTCAGGAAGGCCTGGTGAAAGTCTGGAAAAAGATAGAACAATACGATGCTAAAAAAGCTAAACTCTTTACCTGGCTTTTTCGAATTATCAGAAATACGGCCATTGATAAAATAAGAAGTTATCAGGTAAAATCAGATCAGGAAATCCAAGTTGAAGTTTCTAACGTATATAATGTAGGGGTAAATAGTATAGTACCCGAGCATATAGACGTACAAAAACACATGAATTCCCTTGATGAAAAGTATAAAGTTGTTCTCGAAGCTTTATTCTTTATGGGAATGACCCAACAGGAAGCCAGCGAAGCCTTAGACATGCCTTTGGGAACGGTAAAATCGAGATTAAAAATAGGTCTCAGGGAATTGCGAAAAATTTTTGAGGCCTCTTAAGCAAAGTATTAATAATCAGGTATAACCATGAAAACGGATGTTAAAGCATTTTTAGAAAGCGATCTGCTGGAACGATATCTCCTGGGTGATGTAACCGAGCAGGAAGAACTGCAGATTATGCATTTTATAGCGACTTATCCGGAGGTAAGAAAACAGTATAACACATTGGAGCAGGACCTTGAAAACTATGCAAAATCTTTTGCAATACCAGCTCCTGAAGATGTGAAAGAGAAACTTATAAACGGTCTCTCTGTTAAATATGAGGTTAGGTCGTTTCGTTGGTATTTCATAGCAGCAAGTGTGGCAGCTATTGTTTTTGCAGCCAGTACACTTATGTTATGGAATAAGAACACAATACTCATGAACGAAAATGAAATAGTTTCAAATGAGATATTGAGTCTTAAAGAAGATATTGTTGCTACCAATGTTAAATTGGAAGATATTAAAAATCAATTTGTAGTGTTAAACAATCCCGAAACCAGAAAGTATGTAATTCGGGGAAACCAGAATGCCAGAAACCTTCAAACAGTTGCTTACATTAATCCGGTAGAAAAGCTTTCTCTCGTAAATGTGATATCTCTTCCCGAATTACCCGAAGAGAAAGTATATCAAATGTGGGCCGATGTAAATGGTGAAATGGTGAGTCTCGGGGTATTAAAGCAATCTAATAACAGGTTACTCTCCATACCTTTTAAAGAAAATGCAAAAAGCTATAATATTACCATTGAACCTAAAGGGGGCAATGTACAGGCTACGGTTGAGAATATTGTGGCAAATGTTTCTTTTGAGTAATCTTTTTTACAAGTTATAATCTTCTTAAAAACTTAGTCTTTTAGGGCTAAGTTTTTGTATTTTTGTACAAATATTTATAGCAAATGAAGTTAATTTTACTTAGTATAGGTCTTATGGGGCTTGCTTTTGCCGGGATAGCCATAAAAATTTGGGCTAAGAAAGATGGAAAGTTTGCCGGCACTTGCGCAAGTCAGAGCCCGTTTTTAAACAAAAACGGTGAAGCCTGTGGTTTTTGTGGGAAACTTCCCGATGAGCAGGATTGCAAAAGGCCTAATCCGCAACATAATTAATCATCCATTTTGTTGGATATACGATACTGTTTTATGCATTTTTGCTAATTGTATCAATACGTTTTTTTTTCCTGGTTTTTATTTTCAGGAAATTTACTTTCCACCGGCCCATATTAGATAGGGCCAAAACCAATAATACCCCACCGGTTTCTGTAATTATCTGTGCCAAAAATGAATCAGAAAACCTTCAGGCAAATCTTCATCATATACATGAGCAGGAATACCCCGACTTTGAAATAGTTCTTATTAACGATGCTTCTTCCGATGATACAGCAGAAGTAATGGATGCGTTTGCTATGGAGCATACAAACATAAAAGTAGTGCACGTAGCCAATACCGAGGTATTCTGGGGTAATAAGAAATATGCACTCACACTGGGTATAAAATCTGCTTCCTATGACCACCTGCTTTTTACAGATGCAGATTGCCGCCCCGTTTCTAAATACTGGATAGCGAATATGGTAAACGGGTTTAGTGATTCAAATACCATAGTATTGGGGTATAGCCCTTATCAATACAAAAAAGGCTCTTTAATTAATGTTATCATACGTTTTGAGACCCTTTTAACCGCAGTACAATACTATTCTTATGCCATGATAGGGTTGCCTTACATGGGAGTAGGCAGAAACATGGCGTATCACAGATCGGCCTTTAACAAATCAAAAGGCTTTGTTACCCATATGCATTTACTAAGTGGAGATGATGACCTTTTTGTAAACCAAAATGCAACGAGGTACAATGTAAGTTGCTGCTTTACTCCGGATAGCTTTGTGGTATCTGCCCCCAAGGAAAGCTTTTTAGAATGGTTCCGGCAAAAGCGAAGGCATGTAACTACTGCTGCATTTTACAAGTCTCTTCATAAACGTTTATTGGCAGTTTTTTATCTGAGCGGGTTTCTATACTGGTTTTTTATAGGAGTACTTCTGTTTAACCGGAAATTTACATGGGAAGTGCTGGTACTCATTTTATTCTTTCATGTAATACAGTTCATTTTTTATAAAAAAGCCTTTGCAAAACTGGGAGATAAAAAAATGTGGTGGGCAACTCCTTTATTAGAAGGGTTTCTCATTAGCGCTCAATTTAGTATTTTTATCGCTAACAGAATTTCAAAACCCAAATATTGGAAATAACTCCGGAAACTATTCAAAACTTTATAGAAAGAGCTAAAGAAGGCGATCAAAAGGCCTTTAGTTTTTTGTTAGATCATTTTTGGAACGATGTTTATGGGTTTCAATTAAAAAGAACAAGAAGCGAAAATATTGCGGAAGACATAACTATTCGTAGTTTTTCAAGAGCTTTTGACAAGATAAGCACCTATGATTCTGCTTATAATTTCAGAACCTGGCTTATAACCATATCCCGCAATATTCATGTGGACATGGTTAGAAAGCAGCAGAGTAATATCATAGAACAGGCCCTTAAAACACAAAATGAAGAAGCGTATGCTATAGCAGATGAATCTCCCAGTGCAGAAGATCGTTTGATCCGTGAACAAAACCTGGATAAACTATTAAGGTGTATTAAACGACTTAAAGTACCGTATCAACAAATTATTAATTTGAGATATTTTCAGGAGCTGTCTTACAAAGAAATCGCCGCCGAACTTAATGAGCCATTAAATAACGTGAAAGTAAAATTGTTAAGAGCTAAAAAACTTCTTGCAGAGATTATCCAAAACAAAACACAATGAAAGGCTTTATAAAAGTCATTGGCCCCGGTTTATTATTTGCCGGAGCATCCATAGGAGTATCTCATCTTGTGCAAAGTACACGAGCAGGCGCCGATTATGGATATGGCTTGATTTGGGCCCTTTTGCTAGTGCACTTGTTTAAATATCCTTTTTTTCAGTTCGGTCCCCGTTATGCACTGGCCACCGGTGAAAATTTATTGGATGGTTATCGGCGCCTCGGGAAAAGTGTATTAATAATATACTTTATCTTGACATTTTGTACCATGTTTACTATTCAGACAGCGGTAACCATAGTTACAGCAGGTTTGGCATCCCGCTTATTCGGTTTTAGTGATGATGCAGTTCTTTGGAGTATGGTTATTACTCTGGTTTGTTTACTTATATTGATAATTGGCAGATATAGTTTGTTGGACCGTTTTATTAAGTTTGTGATTGCCATACTTGCCCTAAGTACCCTGTTTGCTGTTTTTTTTGCATCTGCAAATAGTCAGGGGGTTTCAGATTTTACACAAATACTTCCGGGAGACACAGCAGGAATTGCTTTTTTAATAGCCTTTATGGGGTGGATGCCGGCCCCTTTAGATATTTCAGTATGGCACTCATTATGGGCCATTGAAAAAAAGAACAATCAGCCTGCCTATAACCTTAAAGCTGCCATTAAAGACTTTAATTTTGGCTTTGCGGGAGCTATTATTCTGGGTGTGTGTTTTGTAGCATTGGGAGCACTGGTAATGTATGGCACAGGAGAAAAGTTTGATAACAGTGCTATAGGGTTTGCATCACAACTTATTACCATGTACACCAATAGTTTGGGAGAATGGACATATGTAATTATTGCTTTAGCTGCATTTACTACTATGTTTAGTACTACATTAACCACCCTTGATGCTTCGCCCAGGGCTATGGCACATACTTCCAAATTGTTTTTTGGAAAATATATCAAGCATTCCTATATATTTTGGATGGGCACTTTGGTAGTGGGAACCTGCGGGATCTTATTCTTTTTCCTCTCAGAGATGAAATTACTTATAGATATAGCTACCATTTTGTCTTTTGTCACCGCTCCTTTCTATGCAATTGCCAATTATGTTCTTATTACCTCTTCCCATACTCCTGAAAAGCACCGCCCTGGCCTTTTTATGAGAATTATGAGTTTAACAGGGATCTTGTTTTTAATTAGTTTTAGTATATGGTATCTTATGACCTTAAAGGTTTTTTAAGAGATTAGTTTGTATCTTTGCACCTTACTAATTATTCCATTAATGAACGTAGATACTTTAGAAAGCACCGCTCCGGTAAAAGGGAAACCCAAATGGCTGCGTGTAAAGTTACCAACCGGCAAAAAATATACAGAACTCAGAGGGCTGGTAGACAAATATAATCTTCATACCATTTGTACTTCAGGAAGTTGTCCTAATATGGGAGAATGTTGGGGAGAAGGGACCGCTACTTTTATGATATTGGGGAATATATGTACGAGATCGTGTGGTTTCTGTGGTGTTAAGACCGGAAGGCCTGAAACTGTTGACTGGGAAGAGCCTGAAAAGGTGGCACGCTCTATCAAGATCATGAAGATAAAGCATGCAGTAGTTACTTCTGTGGACAGGGATGATCTTAAAGATATGGGGTCTATTATTTGGGCAGAAACCGTGAAGGCTATTCGCCGAATGAATCCTGAAACGACTCTGGAGACGCTCATTCCTGATTTCCAAGGTGTAGAGCGTAACATAGATCGCATTATTGATGTAATGCCTGAAGTAGTTTCTCATAATATGGAAACCGTTAGAAGGCTTACCAGAGAAGTACGTATTCAGGCCAAATACGACCGTAGCCTTGAAGTACTTACCTATCTTAAGAACAATGGGGTAAGGAGAACAAAATCAGGTATTATGCTTGGTCTTGGTGAAACCGAAGAAGAGCTTATAGAAACCCTTAAAGACCTAAAAAAAGCCAAAGTAGATATTGTTACAATAGGGCAGTACCTGCAACCTTCAAAAAAACATTTACCGGTTAAAGAATTTATTCTTCCCGAACAGTTTGAAAAATACAAGGAAATAGGTCTTGATATGGGGTTCCGGCATGTAGAAAGCGGGGCACTCGTGCGCTCATCATATAAAGCCCATAAACATATTGAATAAAGATCAACGTAATATTTTAAAAAATATATTCCCGCTTAGTTGCGGGTTTTTTTGTTAACACATGAAAAAAGTACGTATTGCCATAAACGGTTTCGGAAGAATAGGAAGAACACTTTTCAGGTTATTGCAGGGACATCCTGAAATAGAAGTAGTAGTAATTAATGACTTGGCCGATACCAGGACCCTCGCACATTTATTAAAATATGACAGTATTCATGGAGTTTTCCCGGGTTCAATATCTCATGATGAATACCATATTAAAGTAGAAGGGCAAAAGTTTCCGGTTATGCGAGAGCCGGATATAGATCTTATAAACTGGGAACCTTTTGATGTAGATATAGTAGTTGAGGCTACAGGTAAATTCAAGACCCGTGAGCAACTACAGGCACATCTTAGCAATGGTGCCGGGTGTGTAATACTTTCGGTACCTCCAATGGATGAATCTATTAAAACCATTGTTATGGGGGTTAATGACAGCCTTTTAAACGGTGATGAAAAAATCATTTCCAATGCCTCATGTACTACCAATAATGCAGCACCTATGATTAAAATCATTAATGACCTTTGTGGTGTTGAACAGGCTTATATTACTACCATACATTCATATACAACAGATCAAAGTCTGCATGATCAGCCTCATCGTGACCTAAGGCGTGCACGTGCTGCGGGACTCTCAATAGTGCCTACTACCACCGGTGCAGCCAAAGCTCTCACACGTATTTTTCCGGAGTTGAGTAAAGTAATTGGAGGGTGCGGTATAAGAGTGCCCGTACCTGATGGATCACTTACAGATATTACCTTTAATGTACAAAGAGAAACTACCATTAAAGAAGTAAATGCCGCATTTAAACGTGCATCACAAAATGAGTTAAAAGGAATTTTGTCTTATACCGAGGATCCAATTGTTTCCGTAGATGTCATCAATAGCCCCTTTTCCTGTGTTTTTGATTCACTAATGACATCTGTGATCGGGAAGATGGTAAAGATCATTGGGTGGTATGACAACGAGACCGGATACAGCCAGAGAATTATTGATTTAATCACCTTCATTTCACAGAAATAGTTATATTTACGTATTAAAGTTTGCCTATGAATCGTTACCAGATATGTCTTGTAATGGCATTGTTCTGTACTTTTATTCTGCCTGCGCAGAGTACAGAAGCTATGCGAGATAGTCTAAACGATTTCATTCGTAAAGTATATTATTTCAAGAATAAATCAGACTTTAACACGGCAATAAAAACGCTTGATAAAGCTTTTAAAGTAGCAGAAGATCTTGAAGATAAAAGCAGAATTATAGATTGTTATAATCTATATGCCCAACTGCATATAGATTTTGAAAGATATGAAGATGCGGGTATATATCTCGATATTCCCAGTGAAACGCTCAAATTTTACGATTACCGTGTGGGAGAAGTAAAATTAATGGGACTCAGATCACTTCTGTTCGCAGAGAAAAAGCAGTATTACGAAGCTATTCAATTATTGCGGGATGCCAAAGAACGCCTCACTTTTAGGGATGAGTCGCTTCAAAGTACCCTTTCCTACTACGAAGGGATCGTACATTTTAAAAGGCGGGACTACAAAAAATCACTTGTCATTTTCGAAAAATTACTTCCTGTTAACAACAAGGAAGAACCCGAATATATAAATGCCCGTATTTTGCTTTACATTTCAGAAATACACCAGGCACTGGGAAACTATAACAATGCCATGTTAAACGCAGGGAACGCACTGGCAAAAGCAAAAGGCAATGATTTTGCCAGACTCATATTTCAGGCGCATACCTTAATGCATACCATTTCGGCTAAGATTGGTTCGTATCAGCAGGCGTATCATCATTTAAAAGAAGCAGATAAGGTGAAGGACATCTTTATGACTCCCGAAATCGTAAATACAGAAGAAACGCTCAGTGCTGATCATTATAAAACATTTTTGGAAAGAGTTATCAACCAGATGAACATTGATGCTAAAGAGCAGCAAAAGCGTGTAAATATGTCCAAGCTTACCTCTGTATTAAGCTCTGCACTTCTTATTATTATTTCATTACTCACTATTTCTTTATACAGGAATAATCAAATAAAGTTTAAAACCAATGATCTTCTCTTAAAGAAAAATATGGAGTTAGAAGCGGCAAAAGAAGAGGCAGAACGGGCTATGCAGGCAAAAGCCCAGTTTTTATCTACCGTGAGTCATGAATTGAGAACACCTTTGTACGCCGTAACCGGACTCACACATTTACTCCTGGAAGAGAATCCCAGTGAAAGTCAAAAAGAACACTTAAAATCTCTTAAGTTTTCAGGCGAATACTTATTGAACTTTATTAATGATATTCTTCAGATCAATAAAATAGAGGCAAAAAAATTATCAGTACAAGAAATACCTCTTAACATTAATAAAGTTTTACAGGATGTGGTGGACTCTCTTTTGCAAACGGCTAAAGAAAACCACAATACCATAGCACTGGAAATTGATAGGAAAACCCCTTTAGAACTCATTGGAGACCCGTTAAAGCTTTCTCAAATAATGATCAACTTAATTGGCAATGCCTGCAAGTTTACCAAAAAAGGAGAGATCAAGGTCATAACCGAAGTTAAAGAAGTAAACCCCGAAAATATTACCATTACCTTTAAAGTAAAAGACAATGGAATTGGTATTTCTAAAGAAATGCAAGAAACCATTTTCGACAGCTTTGCACAGGGTTCTGTACAAATTAATCGAAAATACGGAGGTACCGGACTGGGATTAACTATCGTTAAAAGCCTTTTATCTCTTTTTGATTCAGAAATACGACTCGAAAGTTCAGTAGGTAAAGGAAGTTGTTTTATGTTTGATCTTACCTTCGGAGTTCCTGTTAAAGCAGAAGAAATAGAAGTTGAAACCGTGAAAATAGCGGTAGATGATCAATTCTTTAATAATCTTCACCTGTTGTTGGTAGAAGACAATAAAATTAACCAGGTCATTACCAAAAAAATGCTTTCTAAAAAAGGAATGACCTGTGATATCGCCAACGATGGGTATGAGGCCATTGAAAAGGCCAAGAAATCTATTTATAATGCTATTTTAATGGATATTCATATGCCTGGTATTTCCGGCTTGAAAGCTACTAAAGAAATCAGGAAATTCAATAAAAAGGTACCCATTATTGCACTTACTGCGATTTCATTAGATGAAAGCACAGACGATTTTTATGAAGCCGGTTGTAACGATGTAGTTACCAAACCATTCAAACCAGAAGTTTTCTACGAGAAAATAGGAAACAATATCCTCAGAAATATAGAGGTGGATATTTAATAACTAACTTTTTGGCATGAACCTTGCCGTACATGTATTGTAAGACGTTTGTATTTCTTATTTATTTTAAATTTGAGTTAGTTAGTTTTCTGGAAAGCGTGGTGTTCACTCCGCGCTTTTAGACTTTATATACTTCTCAATTTTTTCATTAAAACGTTTTCCTCCTTTTTCATCTATAAAATATGTTTCTATGGGTAGATAAAAACAATTTTTCAACAGGCTTCCCATCCGTACAAAATCTTTTTCGGTCGTTATAACCCGTTCCAGCTTGTTAAGAGCAGCTATGTCTTCTTTCGTAAAAAAGTGATGATCGCGGTACTTCTTATGTTGAAAAGAAAACTTTTTGTTTTCCAGAAACCTAACCATAGGCCCGGGATCTGCAATACCGGTAACCAATGTGAAGGGGAGGCTCCGGTAGTTGTCAAGAAGAATTTTTTGGGTACCATTGGTAAGATAATCTGCATAACGTATGCCTGCAAAAAACAA
This sequence comes from Ascidiimonas aurantiaca, assembly GCF_037646345.1. NCBI lineage: Bacteria > Pseudomonadati > Bacteroidota > Flavobacteriia > Flavobacteriales > Flavobacteriaceae > Ascidiimonas > Ascidiimonas aurantiaca. The sequence continues at coordinate 378,349 of NZ_JBBEWR010000002.1, forward strand.
CTCCTGATGTTTTTCGGGAGCTATTTTATTAACAATCTCATTACGCTTCTCGTAAGTAAGAGAATCAGGACATTTAGTAACAACAATGATATTTGCTTTTCTGGCGCGACCTTTTATATCTCTAAGATCTCCTGCGGGAAGTAATACATCGTCTGTATAAAGTTTGTGGTAGGCGGTGAGCAATATAGTAAGTCCCGCTTTAATTTTACGATGTTGCAATGCATCGTCCAGAATAATTACTTCGGGTTTGTAGAGCGAATAAAGTTTAGAAACACCTCGTACCCTGTTAGCATCTACGGCTACTTTAACAGATGGGAACTTTTGGAAATATTGAAAAGGCTCATCACCCAGTTGTTTTACCGTTGTTCTTTCATCAGCTACCAGAAAACCTCTGGATGTTCTTTTGTAACCGCGGCTTAGGGTGGCTATGGAATGATTGTTTTGTAATACACGAATAAGGTATTCTACCATAGGTGTTTTACCAGTTCCACCAACACTCAGGTTACCTACACAAATTACAGGAAATGAAAACGATGAAGAAGTAAACAATCCCTTATCATAGCACCAGTGTCTGCATCTTATAATAAAGCCGTAGAGCAGGGAAAAAGGAAAAAGTAATTTTCTCAAAGCAGACATATTGGCGAAAGTATAATATTTTATCTTTGAAAAAAAATGTTGAGATGATCGTTCAGGATGTTATTGACCATATAGAAGAACTATGTCCCACTTATTATGCAGAAGATTTTGATAATACCGGTTTACTGGTGGGAGAGAAAACGGCCCGGGTCACCGGTATTCTGGTAACCTTAGATACTCTTGAAAATGTTGTAGAAGAAGCTATCCAAAAAAAGTGCAACCTCATTGTTAGCTTTCATCCAATACTGTTTTCGGGTCTAAAAAAGCTTACCGGAGCCACTTACGTAGAACGCGTAGTTATGAAAGCGCTCAGGCACGAAATACACATTTACGCAATGCATACCGCTCTTGATAATAATTTTCATGGAGTGAATGCAAGAATTTGTGATGTGTTGGGGCTGGTAGATCGAAAAATACTTATACCCAAACAAAAAACCATTAAAAAACTAGTAACCTATGTGCCGCATAAACAACTGGAGAGTGTAAGACAGGCGTTGTTTGATGCCGGGGCGGGTGCCATTGGTAATTACGATCATTGTAGTTTTAATTTATCCGGAATCGGCTCTTTCAGACCCGGAGAGGATACTAATCCAACTCTGGGGGAGAAGGGAACCACCCATTTTGAAGCAGAGACCCTGTTAAGCATGATTTTCCCCGCACATTTAGAAAAGAAGATACTTGCAGAGCTTTTTGCTAATCACCCGTATGAAGAAGTTGCTTATGAAATAACTACCCTGGAAAATACAAATGAGTATATAGGAATGGGTATGACCGGCATTTTAAAAACCCCAATGAAGGAGCAGGATTTTCTTCAACACCTAAAAGAAAAAATGAAAGTTTCCTGTATTCGGCACTCGGCTTTGCTGGATAAACAGGTAAGTAGCGTAGCTGTTTTGGGAGGTAGTGGCGCTTTTGCTATCGAGGCAGCTAAAAGCGCCGGTGTACAATTTTATATCACTGCAGATGTAAAGTACCACCAGTTTTATCAGGCAGAAAAAAAACTGGTAATCGCAGACATAGGACACTATGAGACAGAGCAGTTTACAAAAAATCTTTTAGTTGAGTATCTTAAGGAAAAAATTCATAATTTTGCAATCGTTTTATCAGACACCAATACAAATCCCATCAAGTACTTTTAAAATATGGCGAAGAAAACCGAAGTGACCGTCGAGGATAAGTTAAGAGCCCTTTACGATCTACAGTTAATTGATTCTCGTGTAGATGAGATAAGGAATGTAAGAGGAGAACTTCCCCTGGAAGTAGAAGACCTTGAAGATGAAGTAACAGGATTGAAAACCCGCCTTGACAAGTTCAATGACGAAATGGAGAGCCTCAATCTGGAAATTACAGGAAAAAAGAATCTTATTGAAGAAGCCAAAGCGCTCATCAAAAAGTATAACGAGCAACAAAAAAACGTTCGTAATAACAGAGAATATAACTCTTTGAGTAAAGAAATAGAGTTTCAGGAACTGGAAATACAATTGGCGGAAAAAAATATTAAGGAGTTTAAGGCACAAATTGAACAGAAGAAAGAAGTAATCGCTCAGAACAAAGAGCGTCTTTCTGAAAGAGAAAATCACCTCAAGCATAAAAAAGGCGAGTTAGAAGCAATTCTGGCAGAAACCGAAAAAGAAGAGCAGGCACTTATAGCCAAGTCAGAAGAGTTCCAGAAAATGATTGAAGATCGCTTGGTAGATGCCTATAAGCGCATTCGTAAAAATGTGAAAAACGGGCTGGCCGTAGTTCCTGTGGAAAGAGGAGCTTCAGGAGGGTCTTTCTTTACGATCCCTCCTCAGGTTCAAATGGAAATTGCATCCCGAAAAAAGATCATTACAGATGAACATAGCGGTCGTATTCTTATAGATCCTGCCATGGCAGAAGAAGAAAAAGAAAAAATGGGACAATTATTTAATTCCCTTTAATCGAAATATACAAATAAAAAACCCGCTAAACAGCGGGTTTTTTTATACCTTTTTATACCTCTATGGCACAAACCACAGTGATATCGGTTTTTAAATATAAAGGACTGCCTTCAAAATGGCGTGCTTTTGTACGTATGGGGTTTCCTCCTTTACAGAGCAAAACTATTCCCGGACTCCGGTTTTGGAGACCCATGGGTAGTGGTGCAGGAAATGGTTTTTCCATAAAACCCGACTTCTCCGTTTATGCACTGGTTACAGTATTTGAAAACGAAACATACGCACGGGATTTTATAAAAGGAAGTATTGTTCATGAATATCTTGCCGGTGCTTCACAGCACAGCCATGTCTTCATGCATAATGCTCAAACACATGGAATCTGGAACGGGCAAACCCCATTTGTATCGGAAATCCCGCTTGATAGAAAAAAACCTCTTTGTGTAATTACACGCGCTACTATTAAACCTGCACTGGTGCATAGTTTTTGGAAGAATGTACCTTCGGTTTCAAAAAGTATGGAGAATTTTGATGGACTGGTGTTTTCAAAAGGTATTGGTGAGTGGCCCTTATTCATGCAGGCGACCTTCTCAGTATGGGAATCTATGGAGCACATGATGAATTATGCTTACAAGAATAAAAAGCATGCACAAGTGATAAAAAAAACAAGAGAAACCGGATGGTACCGTGAAGAGCTTTTTGCACGTTTTCACCCTTTTGATCAATCAGGAGATTATATACCTTCTTTCCTTTAAAACAAAGCTTGTATTTATTGCAATATTAGCTTTTACATTTCATCCTTGATATTTAACAGTTCGGTAAGAGTTCTTTTTAAAATCACCTACTGCAGTGGATATTTGTACTGTGATTTAAAATATTTTTTTATTAAAAATGAGCAGATAAATAACGATTTAAACTTTTCAGGATGATACGATTAACTTTTTATATTCTTGTAACTTTACTAGGCATCATAAATGCGTATGCCCAAAATAGCGAATACGAGAAAGGAATGCAAAAAGCATTTGAATTATGGCAACAGCAAAAAACATCTGAGGCTTCCAACTTGTTTGAACGTATTGCAAACGCCGAGGAAGAAAACTGGATACCCTATTACTATACAGCGTATATAAATACAATATACAGCTTCGGGGAAAAAGATGCCGCCAAACACCATGCACAACTGGAAAAAGCCCAGCTTTATGTAGATAAAGCATTTGGTATAAGCAAAAACAACCCCGAGCTTATAGTACTTCAGGCACTTATTCATACAGCATGGATTGCTTTTGACGGACAAACCTATGGTATGGCCCTTTCGGGAAAGACCAATCAGCTTTATAGAGAAGCACTGGCAATCGCTCCTGAAAACCCAAGAGTATTGCTTTCATATGCAGAATGGAATATGGGTAGTGCCCGTTTTTTCGGGAAAGACACAACACCCTATTGTAAAGACGTTGAGAAAGCCTTACAACTTTTTGTTACCTTTAAAGAAGAAACACCCTTTTATCCCTCTTGGGGTAAAAGCAGGGCAGAAGAAGTACTTGCCTCCTGTAAGGTTGAATAATATAAAATAAAGATAGACCCGGAATTATGAAAAAACTAGTAAATACACTTGTAACCGGTATGATGATCGGACTGCTGTTAACTATTCTTTTTAATGTATATGAGATAGCAAATGGAGGTGTATTTAAACTTGACACCCGGTTTTTTCAGGACTTTTTTTACAACGTACTTTTCTCAACAGTAATTACTTTTATCAATGTGTATTACTTTGATTATATCAATCACAAAGTAAACTGGGTAAAGTATAGAAAGTACCGGTTGTTAATTGGTGCTTCGGGAAGCATAACCCTCACTATGATGGGGATCTTTTTTACCCGAATGATCATTGAAATTGTGTTTGAAGGAGAGAGTTGGGATGAGTTCATTTCAGGAGAACGATTCTCTTTTTATATCAATTCATTGCTTATTACAATTTTCATTTCAGCTCTTTTTCATGTAATATATCTTTATAAAGAGATCCAAAAGAATAAAATACGGGAACAAAAAATAATTGCAGGAACAGCGTCTGCTCAATTTGACGCTTTAAAAAATCAACTGGATCCTCACTTTTTATTCAATAGCCTTAACGTATTAACCGCTTTGATTGAAGAAGATCCCGATGCAGCACAGAAATTTACTACTTCACTTTCCAAAGTCTATCGTTATGTCCTTGAGCAAAAAAATAAAGAGTTGGTTACCGTCCAGGAAGAGTTGGATTTTGCTAGGTTGTATGTTGGACTGTTGAAAATGAGATTTGAAGATAGTATTGTATTTGAAATACCCGAAAAGGTAAACAATCCTGAAGCAAAAGTAGTGCCTTTGTCCTTACAGTTGTTACTTGAAAATGCCGTAAAGCATAATATGGTAACCCCATCGTCTCCTTTATTACTAACCATTCTTGAGGAAAACGGAAACCTTGTGGTACGTAACAAACTTCAACCCAAACAGGTTTTAAATAAAAGTACGGGAGTGGGGTTAATTAATATACAACAGCGTTACGGTATTCTCTCTGACAGAAAAGTAGAAATAGAAAAAACAAACAATACCTTTTCGGTAAAATTACCATTATTAACAAAACAAAAAAGTAGTATGGAAACACAAAAAACATATATAGAAGATAAGAGATACGAGCGTGCCCGTGAACGTGTAGAAGCCATTAAATCATTTTATGGCAACCTTACATCATACATTATAGTAATTCCATTATTAGCATATCTCAATTACCTCACATCCGATTTTCCCTGGGCCATTTTTCCGGCAGTAGGCTGGGGACTTGGAGTGATCGCACACGGTATGGAAGCCTTTGGATATAACCCATTTTTAGGAAAAAACTGGGAGCAAAAAAAGATCAAAGAATACATGGAAAAAGATAAATCATAAAAATATAACCATCAAATAAACACCAATTATGGAAAACCCTGAAAAAGAGAGTAGTTATCTCAAAGCAAAGGAGAAAGTAGAGAATATTAAAAAGTTCTATACCAGTATCATTTCATATATAGTAGTTATTTCTGGTCTGGCAGCTTTGAATTACTGGATAAATGAATGGAGATATGCATGGTTTCTTTGGGCCGCTTTTGGCTGGGGTATAGGTCTGGTTTTTCAAGCGCTCAGGGCTTTTGAGATCAACCCGTTCTTTAATAAAGACTGGGAAGAACGCAAGATCAGAGAATTTATGGATAAAGACGATCGAAGAAATCGCTGGGAGTAACAACCATATAGAGATACACCTATTCCTGTGAAAGGGATGAAATACTCCCGGAACATCGTAACCTGCATACTAAATAAACTTAAGACATACAAAATGAATAATTCACAATACAATGAAAAATATTCGCTGGCTAAGCGAAAAGTTGACAAGCTAAAAGGATTTTACTGGCATTTACTTATTTATTTGGTAATGAATACCGTTATTGTTTTCTTATCAGGTAAATACATAGAAGAAGCAGGGGGAGATTTTTGGGAATTTGGCACATTTGCCACAGCCATTTTCTGGGGTATAGGCCTTGTTATACATGGGTTGAGCGTTTTAAGCCCTTTATCCCGTTTTGAGAAATCCTGGGAAGAACGTAAAATAAGGGAGTTTATGGAAAAAGAGGAAAAAGAGTATCAGCGTAGTAAAAGCCAATAAAACTGTTAATAACCACTATCAATGCATATTATAATAATAGAAGATGAGAAGCCGTCAGCAAGACGTTTGCAAAGATTGCTCGAAAAACAAAATGTTACTGTAGATGTATTACTTCATTCTGTAGAAGAATCTGTTAACTGGTTTAGTAACCATAAAAATCCGGATCTGATTTTTCTGGATATCCAATTATCAGACGGGTTGTCTTTTGAGATATTTGATCATGTAGATATTAAAAGCCCTATTATTTTCACCACTGCCTTTGATGAATATGCACTACAGGCTTTTAAATTAAACAGTATAGATTATCTTCTTAAACCCATTGATGAAGATGATCTGGTAACTGCTATTAATAAATTCAAAGAAAGATTGCCTTCTAAAGACAAAGTAAGTATTGATTTTGAAGATATTAAAAAATTGTTGATAAACCCACTAGAACGCGAGTACAAAAAGCGATTCACGGTAAAAGTGGGACAGCACCTTAAAATGATCACCACCGATGAGATAGAGTGTTTTTACAGTGAAAATAAAGGAACGTATGCGCATACTGCAGACGGGAGAAACTACCTGCTGGAAACCACGCTCGAAAACCTTGAAAAAGAATTGGCGCCCGATATGTTTTTTAGAGTAAGCCGTAAGTTTGTAGTGAATGTAAACCACATACGGGACATGATCTCCTATACAAACTCACGTTTACAGGTGAAAATGAATAAGTTTAATGATATTGAAATTGTAGTTAGCAGGGAGCGGGTAAAAGACTTTAAAGACTGGCTCAGCTAGTGTAACACTCAGGTCATTCTTCTGTTATTCGGTTTTCATCAAAGGCAGAGGGGAGTAATGTAGGGATGAATTTTACCAGCAATGGCAATAAAACAGCTCCTCCGGGAAGTGCAAAAACCGCTAAAGAAGGGATACTTTTACATAGATCTATTAATAGCTTTCGCATACGCCGCTTTTCTTCTATGTTTAATTCTTTTACCGAAGACCGGGTTAACAACACCATTAACTCTCCGCTTTCACTGAGTTCTTGTAAAAGTCTTTTTTTATTTCTCAAAATGAGTTTAGTAACCGTTTTAGAAGATTGGTCGTAAAAGGCTTTCACCGGATTGGTTGATTGAAAAAAAGAAATACGGTCTTCATATCGATGAATAAAATCCCTGATATGCTCAAGTGATTTTACCATCTCTTCAGAAGATATGCTGAGTTTTTGGCAAAGGCTTTGTAAGTAACTTTCTTCTTTCGGGTCCAGAAGCACATCACCCCATAAGGCCATACAGGCAAGATCCATCATATACATACGCTCTTCTCTGGAATTAAAAAGATGGGGAGAGTAACCGGTCTCTTCTTGAATTTCGGTTTGCGATAATTCCTGGTACCGTAATGATGACTCCACCAACCTTATAAGCAATTCATCGTATTCCGATTTTTTCTCTTTTGAATTAAGGGCCTCAAATATTTCATGAGTAAGTGCTTTTTCCAATTGTATAGCATACTGCTCCAGATAATCTTCCTTGTTTAAATACCGGATAAAGGCTAATACATCAGAATAAAGAAGGGCATTGGTAATAAGGTTATTAAAGTTTTTAGTAATAAGATTACCGGTAATACGTATCCTGCTGTCAAGTAACTTTTCTAATTGTGAAGAGCAGCGTTTGCCTATGAGTATTTTTTCCAGAAAATTAAAATTACGGGCATTCAGTTTTTCATAAAAGTTCAAAATAACCTCAATACCTTGATTTAAGGAGGTATCCGGATGTTTTTGGCTGTAGTAGTACAGAAGTGCGGTTAACAGATTTACCTTTGTAATCTCATCTTCAGAAAGTGTATGCTGTGTAACAAGGTCAGGAACGGTTTTCACATTGGCACCATAAATAAATCCCGAGGCTCTTAAGCCCTCGTAAAAATCGACTTTCCGTTCAGTATGCATTAAACAATCTTTAGAAAGAATAGTAATTAGCTTATCAATCCAGCCGGATGCCGAAGGGTTCATGTGCTCTAAATTAAGTACTAAAATTACACTTTAAAATCAAAAATTAAATGTTTTCAGGTTAAATAAATGGTTATATCACTATCAGAAAAGAATGTAGAGATAACTAGAAAGTGTCTATTTCTTGGCGGATAAGGCAGATACAGATGTTAAAATATCTTAATTGTAAGAAAAAACTTGCTTACTATTATCAAAGATCATATTTTTGAGTTAAAACTTACAAAAAAATGAGGAAAAAACACTTATTTACTTTTGCTATGTTCCTGGTTATGATCTCCTGTGAAAAAAATGGGGTGACACAGGATGTTTACCAGGATGAACTGTCTATTGATAATGTGAACAGTACCGTGCTTTCTTCAGGATGGATCAATGGTTCATTACCACAGAGTGGTGCACCTTCACAATTAATTGTTCCAGATGCACAACTCAATGATCTCAATGTTGTAAGAAGCGGCCCGGCTGTTTATAAAAGTAATAATCCCGAGATTTTTCAAGGTAACGGCTGGCTAATGCAAAGCGCAAGAACTGATGCCAGCAGGGGAGGACAGCGATATCTGTTGAACGGTTCTAATGTGATCTATTTATTTCATATAAACCGATCCGGACGGAATCGTTATCTACACGTGCTTGCTTCAAATCCTAACAGCTCTAATATTTCCGTTTCTTACAGAGGCTCCGGTTACACTAATAGCCTGTCTGAAAGACCGTTGTTCGGAAAAGGTACGGGACCTTCATATGGAGTAGCGGAAGACTGGCTGAACAATAATCTTCCTGTAAGTGGTACTACCGGAAGTTTTGGTACAGGAAATATAAGACAGATATATCGTAAGCTTATGGGTAATACGAATATGTTGGATGCCCGTTTTGAAGTCACGTCAACTGGTCCTTGTATTTATTATGTGGTGGTAACCAGTTCCGGTTCTTTAACAGATGCCATTAATGCTTCTCAGGGATCGTTTGCAGCCGGTGATTATAGAATAGAATCTGCTAGTACCTTTGCACGTGAGGCAGGTATTTATGAAACCGGTACGGTCACAGCCGATAATACGATCACATTACCTTCGGGTCCTGCTCATATTGGTTTTAGTCTGAATACATCAAACAAATTTGCGCAGGTAGAAGATCAAACCAGCCCTTCTTTAATGACACTGGCTGGCTCTTCATCCCGAACTTATGGTAATTACGGGCATTATTACAAAGTAACTACCCGTATTCGTAATACGGGTTCTACAACCAGAAACGTAAAGTTTTATTTCGCATCAAATGCTACCGGTTCTCAGAGCAACGCTACTTACAATGGGCCGGTTAGGAGTAATGGAGTTGTGTTTGATGTATATACACAGTTCAATAATCCCAGACAACAAATAGCCAGTTGGAATATTAGCCCCGGCTCTTTTACCAATACAATTGAGTTTTATGTGCCCGGACTTATTACCACCAATCAACAAATTATATACGAAGTAAACTAATGTAATATAATATAGCATGAGGTTATCGTAAAGTAAATAAAAGAAAATTAAGACTGCAGACACAAAGAAAATGTAAATATCAACAACAATTTTTCTTATAGTTACTTAATTTGTTACGTTAGTTTCAGGCCCCTGTTTTTTTACAAAGCAGGGGTTTTGTTATTATTTGATGAAAGTATTACATATTAAAAAAACCGCGTGATGGCGCGGTTTATATTTTTATAAGTAGAAAATGTGTATTATGATAACCTTTCTTCTACTTTGGTCCAGTTAACAATGTTTAGAATATTGTTGAGGTATTCTCCTCGTTTGTTCTGGTATTTAAGGTAATATGCGTGCTCCCAAACATCAATACCTGCAAGGGGATGCCCTTGCTTATCTGCCACTTTCATTAATGGGTTATCCTGATTGGGAGTAGAGGTAACAAATAATTTCTTGTCGCTGTCTTCACATAACCATGCCCAACCCGAGCCAAACCTTTTAAGACCGGCCTGAGTGATCTCATTCATAAAAGCTTCTTTGCTGCCAAAATCCCTTACCAGTAATTTTTCAAAATTTTCAGACATGGCACCTCCGGGTGTAAGGATCTCCCAAAAAAGCGAATGATTGTAATGTCCGCCACCATTATTCCGTACCCCGTCAGATAGTTTTTCTTTTTTTAAGATGTCATCAATGGACGAAGTGGTTATTCCCTGTTCTGAAACGGCCTTATTTAGCTTGTTTACGTATCCCTGATGATGCTTGGAATAGTGTATTTCCATGGTCATGGCATCTACAGTATCTGTAAAGGCATCATATGCATAAGGTAATTGAGGAAGTACGAAGACGGGTGTGGTCAATGCTGCCTTTTCTGAATTTTCAGCAGGTGCTTTAGCATCTTTTTCATTGGTTTTACACGCTGATAGTATTAAAGACGGAGCAATGGCTGTTCCCGAAGAGAATAAGGCGGTAGTTTTTAAAAATTTTCTTTTGTCCATGAGATGTGTTTTGCTCCCTAAAATTAAGCAATCAATTTTTTTGCAACAAATTATTTATGGTAAAAGCGATTTCCCGGGTAGATACTACGGTCGCAAACTCTTTATGCAGGCTGGCGATGGCGGTATCATGAATAAGCTGTGCGGGATAGTTTTCACCTCTGGGGCCTTTTTTGGAAAAGGTAGCGGTTGCATCTTCTACTAAAAATGTTTGAAAACCATAATTTCCTGCCATCCTTGTTGTGGTGGAAACGCAATGATCGGTAGTAAGGCCTGCAATAACCAGTGTATTTATACGCAATTTTTCGAGTTGCTCTTTTAAAGAAGTACCAATAAAAGCGCTATTCACTTCTTTTTCTATAATGGGTTCATTGCTTTTAGGAACAATAAAGTCTTTAAAGTCATTTCCGGTAACACCTTTTCTTAAGGGGGAGTCGCTAACTACTGAGCAATGCTTGATATGAAAAACCGGGAATTTTTTTTGGCGCCAGAGTTGTAGCAGGCTTTCGATGTTTTTTTCGGCATGGGGATTGTTGCGTTCACCTCCCCAATAATCTAGGTTATCCATTCCTTTTTGTACATCTACCAGAAGTAGTGCGGGTCTGGGGTCTTTTATATCAGGCATCTATCAATACGGTTTTGATATTGACTTCATTGTTATGTAAGGTTCTGTGTACGGGACATTTGTTGGCAATATCTAATATTTTACTTCGTTGTACTTCACTTAAGGGCCCGCTTACCTTTATTTCACGCATAAAGGTGTCAATTTTGGAGGTTTCTTTTTCACAATTCTCACAGTCACTGGCATGTACTCTGTCAAAGTTTACATGTACTTCTACGTTTTCAAGGGGCCATTTTTTAAAATCGGTATATATTTTAAGGGTCATTGCGGTACATGCGGCGAGACCTGCGGAAACATAATCATAAGGAGTAGGGCCAAAGTTATGTCCTCCAACGCTTTCTGGTTCGTCTGCCGTGAGGTAATGATCTCCGGCTTTTAAACGGGTAGTAAAACCGTTTTCTGTATCCAGATTGGCTACTACCTGATGTTCTGAGCGCAATTTGGTAGCTTCGGGAAGTTTTACGTAACGTTTGGCCCAGGAAGCAATAAGCTCACCTACATACAGCGAATCGGTTTTGTTGCTCAATAAGTGGTCTGCACCATCCAGAGAAACAAAACTTTTTGGGTGAAAAGCGGCATCGTATATTTCTTTGGCATTTTCCACTTCTACTATTGTGTCCTGAGGAGAATGCATAATAAGGATGGATTTACGCATTTCATTTACGGTATCGGGAAGTGATTTGGTCTCGAGATCTTCAATAAATTGTTTTTTAATGGTGAAGTCCCGGCCTCCCAGATTTACTAATGCTTTCCCTTCTTCTTTTATATTTTTAATATTATTTTTAAAAAGGTGTTTTACGTGTTTGGGATTGGAAGGTGCTCCAATAGTTGCAATGGCTTTAATACTCTCTATTTGGGATGCTGCGAAAATGGAAGCAGCTCCGCCCAGAGAGTGGCCTACAATTAAAGAGGGGGCCTGGTAATGTTCCTTCAGATAGTCTGCTGCTGCCACAAGGTCTTCAACGTTTCCGGAAAAATTGGTATCTGCAAAGTCGCCTTCACTTTCTCCTAAACCGGTAAAATCAAAACGTAAAACACCAAAACCGCTGTTGGTAAGGGCCCTGCTTATATTGCGTACGGCTGCCAGGTTTTTGTTACAGGTGAAACAATGAGCAAAGACGGCAAAATTATGGGGATGCTGATCTAATGGTAACTCAAGCCTTCCTGATAATGCTTGTCCGTCCTTATTAGTGAAATTAATTTTTTGTGTATTCATAGTTTGCATCATTAGGTTTTTCCGGTTTAAAGAAAAACGTAAAGTTTGTATGCTTTTTTGGTCGTATTAAAGGTAAACAACTTTCTTTAAAGATCGGGATTGTAATAAATACTTTATACTGGGGGAAAAGTACTTTGTATTATTGTGAGACATCTTTTTTCCTAAAGTCTAGATTATAGAAAAGTGCCAGCTGAAGCCTGTCAAAATGTACATTGCTAAAATGGTTTTTTAAATAGCCAAACTGTATATTGGCATTTTTTTTAAACCGGTATCCTACGGCACCATAGATCCTGTTCTGATTAAAAAGCGGATCCTGTAAGTTTATAAAGATTTCGTTATAAGCACTTAAAAACCATTTTTCATTTAAGGGTAATGTCAGCAAAACACGATATCGGGCACGATGCTCTGTGAAAGAAGAAAAACTATCTTCAAAAAAGCGTTGTTCCAAACGGTAACGGTGCTCTACTTCAACTGTTTTGATTTTATTGCGTAAAATGAATTGTTGAAATATACGATGCTCTTTAAGGGTGTTTTCCAGAAAAGATGCTTCACCGGGAACGGCATCTTCAAAAGTGGGATCGGTATCGATATAAGCATATCCCAGGGTTACCATTGCTTCGGGAGTAATGTCGTAATTAAGCCCTGTTCTGAGCAGTAACTGATTAAAATTATCGTATAAATGATAGTATCGAAACTGGGCTTCAGAATGAATACTCCACTTGTCAGCTATTCTGTTTTGCCCAAAATACATGTACCAGGACCCCAAACGGTCTTCACCGGTATTCTGTCCATAGCCGGGTAATACATATCCTAACAGAAGAAAAACAAATATGCGAGAAAATTTCATGATTTTTACGTAGGGAATGAGATATTATAGAAAAACCGCCACACCCGAATTTTCAGGTGTGGCGGTTTGTAGTTCTTAATCTATAGAAAATGTTTTTGTTTCTTTAAAAGGGGATATTTCCAGTTTTTCCATTTCTGCTCTATACTCTTTCCAGTCTTTGTTGAAGAAGGCATTGGTTTTCTCCAATGCAGATTCCAGCGCATTGCGGGCATGTTCCATTAGTTTTTGCTCTGTTTTGGTAAGGCCTGTTGTTCGGGTACCTACATAAAAACCAGCAGTTTGAATACGACCTACTACTGTAGGATCGTTACTTCTGGTTATTCCCTGGCGTTTATCTATTTTACCAAGATACAGATCAATAATACTATCTGCCTTTTTACTGATTTCCTTTGAGGCTTTTATGTGTTCTTTATGTAATTCCTTATCTGCTTTTTTAAGGTCTTTTTCCATAGCGTCTGCTACTTCTTTACTTTGCACTAATTGTTCAACGGCATCTGTGGCCGTTTTTAAATAGCCTTCCAGTTTTTTACCGGCGGTATATATTTCGTTTATATCACCTGGGTTTAATTTAAGCCGTGGATCGGAGGCTACTTCAATGGTAGTTTCCTGAGTAGTCTCACCAAAGATCAGTTTTAACCGGTATGTACCTGGTTTTACGGGAACGCCTCCTGTCTCTCTTTTGGTTTTACTTATTTTCCGGGCCGGCCGGTTAGGCCCTTTTTCGCGCATACCCCAGTACATGCGGTGTATCCCGTTCTCTTTTGGGGTCTTCATTTTTAAGGTCCTTATGAGTCGGTTTCCATCGTAAATCTCTAGTTTAATAGAATCCTGGGTGACTTTATCTTTCTTGGGCTCTTCGTCAGGCTCGGTTTCTTCTTTGGGTTCCTTTTTATCTTTGCTATCTTTTTTAGCAGCGGGTTCTTCTTTTCTTTTGTTAAGGTAAAAGGTGATCATGGCACCGCGTTTACGGTTTTCGGCGTTGTATTCAGCATCTGCCCCAAAGCGGGTTCCTGAAGGCTGTTGATAGGCCGCCTGATAGGCGGTGGGAGGTTCAAACAAAACAACTTCTTTATTCAGAAGTGAAGGATCTGAGGCAATATCACGTAAAGGGCGAATATCATCCAGTACCCATGCGGCTCTTCCGAAAGTGCCTATTACAAGGTCGTGTTCCCGGGGTTGTATAACGAGATCTTTGGTAGATACTGTTGGGTAGCCTTCAGTCCACTTGGTCCAGTTTTCACCGGCATCAATAGAAACATAGAGTCCGTCATCAGTACCTAAAAACAGTAAATTGGGATTTACGGGATCTTCTACGATGCTTAGGGTGTAACTTTTAGCATCATTTTCATCTACGATTCTTTCCCATGTTTTTCCGTAGTCTTTGGTTCGGTATGCATACGGTATATAATTAAACCTGCGATAATCATTAGCAATTAAGAGTGCTTCTCCTTTATTTTTATTGGAAGCCTTTATTTGTGCAATCCAGCTACCTTTGGGTAATCCCTTTAGTTTGGAGGTGACATTGGTCCAGGTTGTACCTCCGTCACGGGTTACCTGAACGTTTCCGTCATCTGTTCCTACCCACAGCATATCTTTTTCAAGAGGTGAAGGTTCAATTACTAATATGGTACAGTGATTCTCTGCTCCGGTAGCATCCATGGTGAGTCCGCCACTTTCACTCTGTTTTTGTTTTTCGGGGTCATTGGTGGAAAGGTCGGGGGAGATAATACTCCAGGTGAGTCCTTTATCGGTGCTTTTATGTACAAACTGACTACCAAAGTAAACGGTGTTTTTATCAAAAGGATCCTGGCCGATCCCTGAATTCCAGTTGAAACGAAGTTTTACATCGGGATCGGGATGTGTGGGCCTTACGGTATAGTTGTTACCGGTTTCGGCATCATAACGTGAAACGAAGCCCTGCTGGCTCATGGCATAGCCGTAACGGGCATTGTCCTGATCGGGTACTACATCAAAGCCATCTCCAAAGGCAATTTCCTGCCAGTATGAGTTTCGTATGCCTTGGTCTTTCCATACATAGGCGGGACCTTTCCAGGAGCCGTTGTCCTGCATACCTCCATATACGTTGTATGGAAACTCGTTATCTACATTAATATGATAAAACTGAGCTACTGGTAGATTGCCAATGAAGCGCCAGCTTTTACCACCGTCGTAGGTAATGTTAAGACCACCATCGTTACCGTCTATCATAAAACTTCCGTCTTCAGGGTGTATCCACCAGGCATGGTGATCTGGGTGTACTCCGTTTGCTACGCCATATGCGGGCATAAGCTCTTTAAAATTCAGTCCACCATCCTGCGAAACATTTACATAGGTAAAAATAGAATATACTCTGTTTTCGTTTTGGGGATCGACATAGATCTCGGAATAATAGAACGGACGGTTCCCGATATCTCTTTTGTCGTTTATTTTTTCCCATTTAAAACCTCCGTCCTCTGATTTGTAGAGTGCATTTTTCTTAGCCTCTATGAGTGCATATACGATGTTGGGCTTACTTCTTGAAATGGCAATACCTATTCTCCCGAGATCTCCTTTAGGAAGCCCTTCTTTTTCTGTTCTTTTTTCCCATGTTTTACCACCGTCATGAGTGATATATAGTCCACTGCCGGGCCCACCGGAATTAAAGAACCAGGGGTCTCTTTTGTGTTCCCACATGGCTGCAATTAACTTATTGGGATTTGTGGGGTCCATAACAAGGTCTGCCACTCCGGTTTTGTTGTTCACAAAAAGGATCTTTTCCCAGGTTTCTCCTCCGTCGGTTGTTTTGAAAACCCCTCTTTCAGGGTGCTCTCCCCAGGGAGATCCTATGGCACCCACATATACGGTATTAGGGTTGTGAGGGTCAATTATAACTCTGTGTATGTGTCTTGTTTTCTCCAGCCCCATGAGTTTCCAGTTTTTTCCACCATCGAGAGACTTGTAGATACCGTAACCACCGTTAAGGCTGTTTCTGGGATTTCCTTCACCGGTTCCCACCCATATAACACTGGGGTTAGATTGTTGAATAGCAACTGCTCCAATGGAGGCGGTAACTTCTTCATCAAATACGGGTTTCCAGGTAATACCCTGTGATTCTGATTTCCACAAACCACCGGATGCGGTCCCCACATACATAATGTCGGGGTTGGAATGTACCACATCAATGGCGGTTACACGCCCACTCATGCCCCCGGGGCCTATATTTCTGGGTTTCATTCCTTTCACAGATTCCATTTGAAGCTTTTGGGCGCATAATGGAAGGGCTATAAAAAGAAGAATAAAAAAGGTAGATAAATGCTTCATCTTTTGGTCAATTAGTTAAACGTTTTTGATCTCTATTAAATATATTTAGCTGTAATGTATTCTGTTTACAGAAAAAAAGGAGGAATGTAAAGCAGGAAGATGTATTATCCTTCATGCAAAAGTGATTTTAACGGTTAGTTGTCGCCTAAAATTACAGAAAAGTAGCTTAGATATTCTTAAAGAGATGTTAATTAGGAATTAGGATCTTTAAAGGATACTGCTGTTTGCCAAAAAAGGGAAAATATTAGGCGAAAAGCATTTTTATAATGGGGTCAATGGTATGTAACTGGCTTTTATGAGATGCTACTGATTCCAGTAAACTACTTCCCACGGTATTAAAATGTTCTTTTAAAGTTTTAATATAGGTTATTGCTTCATGAATATGGAGACCGCCAGGTACCTGATAAAAGGTATGTGCGTATGCTGAAGGGTCTAAAACATCTGTATCAAAATGTATGTAGATATGTTTTATCTGGTTTGCTCTTAAAGCGTTCACAAGTGCAAAAGGATCGGTCTGGCGGGTTGTAAACAGTTTGTGTTTTTTAATAAATACTTTTTCCTGGGGATCTGTTTCTCTAAGACCTACATAAAATATTTGGGAAGGCAGGAGTTTTGAGAATAAGAGAGGTATCATGGCTTCCGGTCCTTCACCAGTAAGGGTTCGTAACGGCATACCGTGAAAGTTATGGCTGGGAGATTCATGAGGAAGGTTACTATCGGCATGTGCATCAAACCAAATGGCGGCAAAATGGGGTGCATACTTATGGTTAAGATAAGAAACCGGAATGATCTCCAGACCACAGTCACCTCCTAAAATTTGGAGGGTTTCGGGCTTTTTTTCTTCCAGTACACTTCGAAATTTTGAAAGCTGATCTACCAGAGATCCATGATAATTTACTTTTGATGACGGGGTACTGTCTTTTTCAGATAACGGGATCTTATAAAAGTTTTGTTCGTCCAATGTATTTAAAAGGGCTTTTGCTCCGTTAAGAACACTTTTATTACCGGCACCCTGCCATTGTGGAAAATAAATTTTCATTCCTGAATGTTAAAAAGAGAATGATGGTTCCCGGTGCATCAAAAATGCATATTTTTTTACCTGAAGGTCCCCGAAGGAAAGACCACTAAACTTTCATGTCCGTTTTTATGTACGGCAGCAACACCAAAATAATAATTGTCTATCACGATCCCTTCCAGAGTTACACTATTTACGTTCCCTACAAACCTGCTGTTATCCCAGGTAGGAGAGGTGGTGAGCCGCCAATACACTTTATACCCTATGATATCAGGGTCGTTATTTGCCTCCCAACGGAGTTTTGTTGAAGGCTCTACAATACCGCCAATCTCTACGTTTTGAGGTGCAGGTGGGGCAGAGGCGAGGCTGGCCAGGTTAATAGCATTGACAGCGGTAAGCTTTTTGGCATACTCAAAGTTTACGCCTTCAATAACATCGCCATAATCAATTCCGTTTTCGGTTCTAATGTCCTGATGCTGCCGGTTATAGTTTTCATGTGCCTCCATAATGCGAATACCGGCATAGCCAAGGTCGTTAAATGGCCGGTGATGCCCTCCTCGCCCAAAGCGATCCAAACGGTAAATCATCATAGGGTTCATTTCGGGCATATATTGTTTTACGGTTTTGTGAACATACCGGGCCAACTGCCGGGAAATACCATCTACTTCACCTCCGTAAAACCGTCTTGCCCTGCGTTGTTTTTCGGTTTCATTGGGAGGTACGGGTTCTGAGAAAATCCTAAAAGTGCGGTTATCGATCACCCCGTCAACTCCTTCAATATTACCTATCATGTCATTATTGAGTACGCCAATAATATCCCAGTTGTTCTCTTTTGCATACCGGGCCAGTCCTGCTCCTCCAAACAGTCCCTGTTCCTCCCCGGAAAGCCCTACATATACAATACTACTTTCAAATGTATATTTGGAAAGTACTCTGGCTGCTTCTATGGCACCGGCCATTCCTGAGGCATTGTCATTAGCCCCCGGAGCATCTATTTCGTAATTTAATGGGTCTGAAGCACGAGAATCGATATCACCGCTCATAATAATATAACGATTGGGATATTTAGTACCTCTTTGAATAGCTACTACATTCACGATCCAGGCGTCTTTTACAATTCTGGGACCCTCTCCTTTCTTTACAAAATCTTTTTGGTAAAACACTTCCAGGCAGTTGTTACACTCGGCAGCTATTTTATCAAATTCTTTTTTTATCCACCTGCGGGCGGCACCTATGCCTCGGGTTTCGGAAATAGTATCACTAAAGGTATTTCGGGTTCCGAAACCTGCCAGGATACGAATATCGTTTTCAAGCCTGTTTTCTGATACGTCATTAATGACATCATACAATTTGATATCTGTCTGGCTGTAAGAAAGGGCTACTGTTAAAAAAAATATTACAATACTAATTCTCTTTTTCATAATCTATTGTATGAAGGTTACTTTATTAATTTTTCCTTTTTCAATTTCGTAAATAGCAATGGCATTGAGGTATTGACCATTTATCCTTACATATTCCTGATCAATCACTTTGTTGCCCTGAATGATTCGGTTTTTAATCTCACAATGCAGATCAGGTGTATTTTGGAAAAAGGATTCATATTGTTTTCTAAGGGCTATTTTGCCTCTGCTGATAAGTGTGTTAGGAAATTTATACAGTGCAATATCATCGGAGAAAGTATCTAAGAAAGCAAAGATATCACGATTGTTATATGCGTCTAATTGTTGTTGAACAATAGCCTCCGGAGGCTGTTCGGTTATTACGATAGCCATTTTCCTGCCATCGGGGCTTATGGCCATTCTGGTAATGCCGCCCAAGCCAAATTCTGCCAGGTTTTGCCCATAGTTCCAGCTTTTACTTCGTTTGGTATCATACTCATATAATTGGGTTCCGTGTGCCATAAGGATAATGCCGTTGGGTGTCCAACATATGTCTTCGGTGTTTTCATGAACCTGTGTTATGAGTTTCATGTCACCTGTTATGGGGTGAAGTGACCTGATCTCCCAGGTATCATTCTGCTTACTTATATAACTTATTAGTTCTGAATCGGGGATACGGTGAAGGGATCTCCCTATATTTTTTTGATATACCAGATTGGTATTTTTTACCAGATCTGAAACTACCAATGAAGACTCTTCTCCCAAAACAAAAGATACAAGTATGCCGGGACTGTACCATGTATGATATCCAACAACGAAATCACTAACAAGTACTTCGGAAGTTTTAAAGTCGAGATCGTATAAAAAAAGTTGCTGTTTTCCATCGGTTTCAAGCCTTATGGACGAAAGGGCATTTCTACCGGGTACTTTAAGCGGTGAGTATTCACTTCCATCGGTTTGGGTAACCCAGGTAGCTTCCATAGTTTGGAGATCCAGTTTTTTTATATCGGTTTGTCCGTTTCTGGTAGCTGAAAATACGAGGGTTTCATTATCGGGAAAAGAAGGTTGATTGTCATATGCTCCCGGGTTTTTAGAAACGTTTACAGGGTTGCTGAGTCCGTATTCAGGATGAAAATCAAAGAGATAAACTTCTGTGTTGGTTTGTGCTAGAATACAAATACTAAACAAAAGAGAGGCAAAAAGCAGGTATTTTTTCTTCATTCATTTTAGTTTGTATAAAGGTACTAAAAAACGCCCTGAAAATTTCAAGGCGTTTTTGAATCATATCATAATACTAAAGGTATTTACTCTGGAACAGCTTAAAAACAGTATTGATTTTCTGATGTAAGTTTTTCGGCTATGATGTTTCTAAGCTTCACTACATTGGGAAGATTCGTATATTTGGTAAACCTTTTGAGTCCCATAAGCATCATACGTTGCTCATCACCCTCGGCAAACGATACGATCGCTTCTTTTCCTTTACTGCTAATTATTTCAACGGCATTGAACAGGTTGAGTCTGGCCATGGCTATTTGATGTACCAGTGCCTCTTCGCCCAGTTTTTTGGCATTTTTTTCTGTCCTTAGAATGGCTGATTCTGCCATATAGATCTGGATCAGAATATCTGCCGCAGCCATAAGCAGTTGCTGGTGTTCTTCTAATTGAGGCCCATATTTTTGCACTCCGGCACCGGCGATCATAAGAAAGGCTTTTTTCAGCCTGCCTATAATCTCTTTTTCTTCTGAGAAAAGTTCTGAATAATCGGGTGAATCAAAAGAAGGAATGCCCATGAGCTCATCTGCTACTTTCATTGCAGGTCCCAGCAGGTCCACGTGCCCTTTCATACCCTTTTTAATAAGCATACCCACGGCGAGCATACGGTTTATTTCATTGGTGCCTTCATAAATACGTGAAATACGGGCATCTCTCCAGGCAGACTCCATAGGAGTATCTGCCGAAAACCCCATACCTCCGAATATCTGGATGCCTTCATCGGTACAGTTTTGTGCGTCTTCTGAAACGGCCACTTTTAGAATAGAACATTCTATGGCGTATTCTTCTACTCCTTTTAATTCTGCTTCCTGGTGACTGTTTCCTTCTGCAACACGAAGTGCAATACGGTCTTCAATGTTTTTGGATGCTCTGTAGCATGCTGACTCTCCTACATAAGTAGCTGTGGCCATTTGGGCAAGTTTGGCTTTAATGGCACCAAATTGTGCAATAGGGGTTTTAAACTGAACACGCTCATTTGCATATTTTATAGCTTCGGTAGTAACCCGTCGTTGCGCATCTAAACAGGCAGCCGCGAGTTTAATACGTCCTACGTTAAGGGCATTCATGGCAATTTTAAAGCCATTTTGCCTTTCTGAAAGCATGTTTTCAACAGGAACTACGGTTTCGTTAAAAAATACCTGTCTGGTAGAGGAGGAGTGAATTCCCAGTTTGTGTTCTTCTTCTCCCAGAGTAATTCCGTTTGAAGGATCGTTCTCTACAATAAAACCGGTAATATTCTTATCATCTTCAATACGCGCAAAAACAATAAAGACATCGGCAAAACCTGCGTTTGATATCCACATTTTCTGACCGCTTATCTTGTAGTGGGTACCATCATCTGAAAGTACGGCTTTGGTTTTTCCGCTATTGGCATCAGAACCGGCTTCGGGCTCTGTTAAGCAGTAAGCGCCAAACCATTCTCCGGTAGCCAGTTTAGGTACATATTTTTTCTTTTGTTCTTCTGTACCATACAGTGTAATGGGCATGGTTCCTATTCCGGTATGGGCCCCAAATGCTGTAGCAACCGAACCGGTGGCTCCTGAGATATAATCACAAACCAATACGGTGGTTACAAAGCCCATGCCCAGTCCGCCATAGGCTTCGGGTACAGCAATTCCCAAAAGACCGAGTTCACCGGCTTTCTGCATGATCGATTCGGTAAGTGCATAGTTTTTCTTTTCAAACTCTTCCTTTTTGGGCCATATTTCACGATCTACAAACTCTTTTACAGAGTCGCGCATCATTTTTTGCTCTTCGGTAAAATCTTCTGGTGTAAAAACATCCTCTGCCAGGGTTTCCTTTACCAGAAACTCTCCTCCTCTTGTTAAATTTTTGCTAAGTGTTTCCATTATTTTTTAGTATTTGATATGAAAGTATCCTGATTGAGGATACACATACTGATATTAATTTAAAAATTCATAAATTCCCGCGGCTCCTTGTCCGGTACCTACACACATGGTAACCATACCGTATTTATTGCCACGTTTACGCATCTCATCAAATAGTTGTACGGACAGTTTGGCACCTGTACATCCCAGAGGATGCCCCAGTGCAATGGCGCCGCCGTTTACGTTTATGATCTCGGGATTAAGATCGAGTTCTCTTATCACTGCGAGTGATTGGGAAGCAAAAGCTTCATTAAGTTCTATGAGGTCAATATTTTCTTGTTTCATACCGGCCTGATCTAAAGCTTTAGGAATGGCTTTCACTGGGCCTATTCCCATAATGCGGGGTTCTACACCTGCGGCTGCATAACTTACCATACGGGCAATAGGTTCAAGATTGAGCTCTTTTACCATTTCTTCGCTCATAATCAGTACAAATGCGGCACCATCACTCATTTGTGAAGAGTTACCTGCGGTTACGCTTCCCCCGGCAGCAAATACCGGTTTTAACCTGGCAAGTGCTTCTTTATTGGTATCGGCCCTGGGACCTTCATCTACTGAAACGGTGTAGGTTTCTGATGTTTTTTTACCATCTTTTACATACGTATGTTCTACGGATATAGGAACAATTTGCTCATTAAACTTTTTCTCTTCCAGTGCTTTTAGTGCTTTCATATGAGAATTATAGGCAAATTCGTCCTGATCTTCTCTAGAAACTTTAAATTGATTGGCTACTGCCTCGGCAGTAAGTCCCATTCCCCAATAGTAATCTTCATGTCCTTCTTTGGCCAGACGATAATCTGGTACAGGTTTGTAGCCTCCCATGGGAATATAGCTCATGCTTTCGGCCCCTCCAGCGATAATACAATCGGCCATACCGGTTTGGATCTTTGCTGTTGCAATACCAATGGTCTCTAAACCGGAAGCACAATAGCGATTTACGGTTACTCCGGGAACATCTTCAATTTTTAATCCCATAAGTGAGATAAGCCGGGCCATGTTCAGACCCTGTTCAGCTTCGGGCATGGCATTTCCTACGATCACATCATCAATACGTTTTTTATCTAATTGGGGGATGTCTTTTAACAAATGTTCTATAGTTTCTGCTGCCAGTTCATCGGGCCTTTTAAATCGAAATAACCCTCTGGGTGCCTTGCCTACGGCTGTGCGGTAGGCTTTCACGATGTATGCGGTTCTGTTTTTCATTTTAAAACTATGTTTTGGAAAGAAGCGATAATGTATATCTGGTTACTTTCGTTTTATTTTTATATGCTCTGATTAATAAGAGTTGTTTAATAGATTTTCTAATTTCTGAGTGGTTTTCCTTTTTTAAGCATGTGCTGTATTCTTTCTAGCGTTTTTCTTTCGGTACAAAGAGATAAAAAGGCTTCTCTTTCAATGTCAAGAAGATACTGTTCACTCACATAACTGGGTTCTGAAAGGTCCCCACCGGCCATTACATAGGCCAGTTTGTTGGCGATTTTGCGGTCGTGTTCTGAGATGTAATGTCCGGCCTCCATAGAATCTGTACCTACCAGGAACATTCCCAGGGCCTGTTTTCCGAGAACTTTCACATCGGTTCTTGGTATAGGTTTTGTGTAACCGGCCTCTGCCATAAGAAGAGTGTGTTTTTTAGCTTCTGCTATCTGACGTTCTCTGTTTACTACGATCACATCTTTTCCTTTCTGGAGGATGCCCAGGTCAAATGCTTCATAAGCTGAGGTTGACACTTTGGCCATACCTATAGTAAGGAAATATTCCTGAAGCACATTGAGTTCTACATCGTTTTTCCTAAAGGAGTCAGAAGCCCTAAGGGTCATTTCTTTGGATCCGCCTCCTCCGGGGATCACACCTACTCCAAATTCTACTAATCCAATATAAGACTCGGCTGCAGCCACTACTTTGTCTGCATGCAGACTCATCTCACAACCACCCCCGAGGGTCATACCGTGAGGTGCTACAATAACGGGGATAGATGAATAGCGTACTCTCATCATGGTATCCTGGAACATCTTAATGGCCATATTGAGCTCATCATATTCCTGTTCTACGGCCATCATAAATATCATTCCTATATTGGCACCTACAGAGAAATTAGCTCCCTGATTGCCAATTACGAGTCCCTGATATTCTTTTTCAGCCAGGTCAATAGCTTTATTGATACCCTGAAGTACGCCGCCTCCAATGGTATTCATCTTAGATCTGAACTCGAGGTTGAGAATGCCATCGCCCAGGTCTTCAACTACTGCTTCGGCATTTTTCCAGACGGTTTTGGCTTCTCTTATATTATCGAGTATAATAAAGGCATCCTGCCCTGGTTTTTTAACCTGTTTTTTTGTAATGGTATCGTAATAATGGGTAGCTCCCTCTTTTACTGTGTAGAAGCTTTGATTTCCCGAAGTCAGCATGTCGGTTACCCAGGAAGCCGGTGTGAGCCCTTCGGCTTTCATAAGTTCAATTCCTTTTTCTACTCCTATGGCATCCCATATTTCAAAAGGCCCGTTCTCCCATCCGAAACCAGCTTTCATAGCATCATCAATGCGATATAACTCGTCTGATATTTCGGGAATACGGTTTTGTACATAGGCAAACATGGCAGCAAAGTTCTTTCGGTAAAAATCACCGGCTTTGTCTTTTCCACTTACCAGTACAGGAAAACGATCAATTACATTATCTATGGTTTTTGTGAGTTCAAGGGTAGCAAACGATGCTTTTTTACCTTCCCGGTATTCCATTGTATTAAGATCAAGTGAAAGAATTTCACTCCCTCCGTCTTTACCTTTTACTTTTTTATAGAACCCTTGGCCTGTTTTACTACCCAACCATTGGTTATCCATCATGGTTTGTATAAAATCCGGTAGTTTAAAAAGATCATGTGCTTCGTCATCAGGACAGTTTTCATAAATACCATTAGCCACATGTACTAATGTGTCAAGCCCTACTACATCAACGGTTCGAAAGGTAGCTGATTTAGGTCTCCCAATTACGGGTCCGGTAAGTTTATCTACTTCTTCTACGGTCATTCCCAACTCTTTTACCTGATGAAAAAGACTCTGAATACCGAAAATACCGATACGGTTTCCTATAAAGGCGGGAGTATCTTTGGCAAGGACTGAAGTTTTACCAAGAAATTTTTCACCATAAGACATAAGAAAGTCAACTACTTCAACACGGCAATCAGGACCGGGAATGACCTCAAAAAGCTTTAAATACCTGGGAGGATTGAAAAAGTGGGTCACTGCAAAGTGTTTTCTGAAATCTTCGCTTCTCCCTTCATTCATAAACTTAATAGGTATTCCTGAAGTGTTGGAAGTAATTAGTGTTCCCGGTGTACGGTGCTTCTCTATTTGTTCAAAAACTTTTTGTTTAATATCCAGTCTTTCTACTACTACTTCAATGATCCAGTCCACATCTTTTATTTTATGCAGATCATCATCCAGATTCCCGGTAGAAACTCTACTGGCAAACTTTTTGTGGTAAATAGGAGAAGGATTTGATTTAAGAGAAGCTGCTAAATTATCGTTTACAATACGATTTCTAACTGCTTTATTTTCCAGGGTGAGGCCTTTCGCCTTTTCTTTATCGGTAAGTTCACGGGGAACAATATCGAGTAGTAAGACTTCTGCACCGATATTGGCAAAATGGCAGGCAATACCACTACCCATGATCCCTGATCCAATTACCGCTACTTTATTTATTCGTCGTATCATTTTAAAACTAAAGGTTTATTGTTAATTACGTTGAAACTTTATGTGTATAAATCTTTTTTTCTGAGATGAGTTCGGAAATCACTTCGGTCACTTCAAAAAAGTGAGCCAATTGAGTATCGGTTACATGTTTTCGCACTACATCGTTAAAACGAAGTACGACTTTTTTGGACACCTCTCTCTTTTCTTTACCAAAATCGGTAAGATGAATAAGGACACTGCGTCCATCATCGGGGTT
This sequence comes from Ascidiimonas aurantiaca, assembly GCF_037646345.1. NCBI lineage: Bacteria > Pseudomonadati > Bacteroidota > Flavobacteriia > Flavobacteriales > Flavobacteriaceae > Ascidiimonas > Ascidiimonas aurantiaca. The sequence goes on from NZ_JBBEWR010000002.1 coordinate 404,480, forward strand.
TGGTTTACGTTCAATAAGTAGTTTTTCCTCCATACTTTTAAGTATTCGGGAAAGACTGGTGGCCTCCATACCCATTTTTGGCCCCAAAGAAGTGGAAGGAGTACCCTTCTCAGGATCAATACTCAGTAAGGTAAAGCCTATAGCCATAGTAGTACCAAATTTACCGGCTTCTTCATTATACATTCTGGCAACTGCCTGCCAGGTGGCTCTTAAAGCATAATCAATGGTCTTTTCTTTCATAGGTAAAAGAATGAGTTTCAAATATACTAAATATTTATTATGCATGCATAATAAATATTTTAAAAAATTGTAAATACGTAGGAAAGGCAACTAGATTTTGTGCAAAAAAAACTCCCCTGGGTATGGAGGAGCTTTTAAAAGAGTGAAATTTGATTTAGAAATTACGTTCGTAAATTTTATTATAAAGATCTATATATTTTTCTTTAATAACCCTCCTTTTGAGTTTCATGGTAGGGGTAAGGTGTCCTTCGTCTATACTCCAGACATCGGGTGTAAGTTCAAAACGTTTTATTTTTTCCCATTTCCCGAAACGCTGGTTGTAGAAGTCAACTTCTTCCTGGATTCGGTCAAAAACATCAGTACTGGCAATTATCTCTTTTTGACTTTCTCCCAGCTTAATATTATGTCGTTTTGCCCATTCTCTTAAAAATTCGAAGTTAGGCTGAATAAATGCTGCAGGCATTTTTTCTCCTTCGCCTACGACCATGATCTGTTCTATAAAACGCGACTGCTTCATTTCATTTTCAATAAGCTGTGGAGCTACATACTTCCCACCTGAGGTTTTGAACATCTCTTTTTTTCGGTCTGTGATCTTTAAAAATCCTTCTGCATCAATTTCACCAATATCCCCGGTATGGAAGTATGCTTCGGTCATAACTTCTTTTGTCTTTTCAGGATTTTTGTAGTAGCCTATCATTACATTGGGACCCTTACAAAGTATTTCACCGTCCGCTGCTATTTTAACATCAACTCCCGGTATCATTTTACCAACAGTACCTACTTTCCATCCGCGATTGTTTTGATCATTTACTGCAATTACGGGGGATGTTTCAGTAAGTCCGTAACCTTCCATAACCGGGATTCCTGCTGCGCCAAAAATGCGACCCAGCCTGGGTTGTAAGGCAGCACTTCCCGATACCATGATCTTAAGATTACCTCCTAAAGCTTCCTGCCATTTGCTAAAAATAAGTTTGCGGGCTATTCCCAGTTTAAATTCATACCACGCACCGTTGTCTTTATATGGTTGAAATTTGAGCCCAAGTTCAATAGCCCAGAAAAAAAGCTTTTTCTTAATTCCGGTGAGTTCGGTGCCTTTGGCATAGATCTTATCATATACTTTTTCCAGTAATCTGGGCACCACTGTCATTACATCGGGCTTTACCTCTTTGAGATTATCGCTTATTTTTTCGATAGATTCGGCAAAATAAATGGAAATGCCACAGTATTGATACAGATAGGATACCATTCTTTCAAAAATATGGCACATAGGCAGAAAGCTCAGGGCTTTGCTTCCGGTTTGTAACGGCACTCTTTCGGCACTTGCCAATACATTTGATACTACATTGTTGTGTGATAGCATTACCCCTTTGGGTTCTCCTGTAGTACCGGAGGTATATATAATAGTGGCCAGATCATCAGGTGAAACATTCTTTTTACGTTCTTCTACTTCCGGTTGACTGGTCTCATCTTTTCCAAGATCAAGAAGTTCCTGCCAGTTTTTTTCTCCTTCAATTTCATCAAATGTATATACTTCTTTAAGAGAAGGTACATTTTTGCGAATCGCATTGAGTTTGGTCATTACCTCTGCATCTGAAACAAAACAGTAGGTGGACTCTGAATGGTTGAGTATATACTCATAATCTTCCTCAGATATGGTAGGGTAAATAGGAACATTTTGAGCTCCTATTTGCAGTGCACCAATGTCTATAATATGCCATTCGGTTCTGTTATTTGAAGAGATTACGGCTACTTTATCGTTAGGTTGCAGCCCTAGTTTTAAAAATGCTCTGCTAATACAATTCGATTTTCTGATATATTCCCCGGTTGAAGTCTTTATCCATTCATTGCCATATTTAGTAGTGAGTGAGTCTTTTAGCGCAAATTTTTCCTCCTGATAATACGGAAAGTCGAAAAGACGGGAAACGTTGATCATAGTTTAGCGTGTTTAAACAAAATCGCAAAATATAAAATTTCACCTGTATTTTCAATTATAGTTCTAAAAAAACATGTAAATATTTATGAAGTTATCAAAAGCAGGAATTATAACGTAGTTTTTACTTCTTTTTTTGAAAGAAGCAAAATAAAAACATATAAGTAAATGTTAAATTTACAGTCATAACCAATAAACGAGTTGTTTGTGTATTTTAACGAAAATTCGTTATATAATTACTATAAGATGATAATTGTAGTAAGATATTTCTATATATTAGCAAAGTAATTAGTGTATTCCCTATTCTTACTTTTACCCTGTAGTCTTACTTCATTACCGTATTTATGCTCTGGCTAAGTATTTAGTGTAACCATAATCAATTAAACTTTTGTATTTATGAAAAAATTTTTTTCAAGCACCCTTTTTCTAATGGGGAGTATGGCACTGGTATGTGCTCAAAGTAACAGTAGTAGTGTTGCTTCAGAAGGTGAAGCCAATACAGCTACGGTTAACCAGACAGGAGAAACCAATGTTTCATCAATAGGGCAAAACGGAACTAACAATCTTGCCAGTGTAAGGCAGGGTTCGGAAACTTTTAGGGCTTTTGGCAGCTATGCCGAGCAAACGCAAACAGGTAGTGATAACATAGCATCCATAGAACAGGAGGAAGTGGGTAATTCTGCATGGCAGCTACAGCAGGGTACTGCTAATACAGCATTTATAGGTCAAAACCTGCTTACTTTTGGTGAAGGTAATGAGTCAATTCAAGTACAGATTGGTGATGAAAACGAAGCAATCACTACACAAGAAGGTATTGGTAACTCTGCTACCATTACTCAGGGATCTGAATTGTTTGCATCTAATGGAGGTGTAGCTGTTCAGGACCAGTTTGGACTTTTTAATGAAGCTGAGATCGTTCAGGAAGAGTTTGACAATACCGCTACTCAAATTCAGGATGGAGTTGAAAACTTAGCTACTGTAGAGCAAAACCTGATCGCTTTTGGTGGAGGTAATGTAGCTACGCAAACCCAAATAGGAGAGCAAAATGAAGCGATCACAATTCAGGATGGCTCTGATAATGAGGCAATCGTAAACCAGGGGTCTTTTTTCTTCCCTTCTGTAGGTGGTTTTGCAGGACAAGTACAGGACGGAGAGTCTAACTTTGCCATTATTACTCAGGAAGAGTTTGATAATGAAGCTATTCAACTTCAAACCGGGTCTAACAACGTTGCCGAAATAGAACAAAATCTTTTCTTCTTTGGAGGTAACAATTCTGCTATTCAGGATCAAATAGGAACAGACAACCGGGCATTCACCTTTCAGGATGGAAATGGCAACTCAGCTTTGACCGTACAGGGGTCTTTCTTCTTCTCTTCAAGAAACGGTTTGGCAGTAATTGAGCAAATTGGTGATGATAATAATGCTTTTATCAATCAGGAAGAAGATCTGAACGAAGGTCGCCAGTTACAACTGGGTAGCGGTAATGACGCATCAATTATTCAGAACCTGATACTTTTTGGAGGTGAAAACTTAGCGGTACAAAATCAATTAGGAGATTTTAACATGGCAAGCACCACCCAGGACGGAGAATTCAATATTAGCAACATGCTACAATCTGGCAATAACAATATGGCAATGGACGTACAGTTTGGCGTGTCTAATAGCGCCACAACTACACAAACCGGTTCTTTCCATAGCAGTACTATAAGTCAAACCGGAATTGGAAATGTGGCTACAGTAACACAATCTAACTAAAACAAGATGATAAAAAGCAAAATGGGGACCAGTATTCTATGGTTGGTTCCCGTTTTGTTCTCAAAAATGGTTTTATAAAAAACATCAAAGCCTTACATAATGCTTTTGAAAAAAGATCTTTTACATGCAGGTTTGCTTATAGTTTGCGTTTTACTAACCAGTTTTTTGGGATATACCCAGTCAGATACCCGGGATTGGCAGGTTTTAAATGAGATACAGCAGGTAGCTTCTACCGAGGTTACCGGCATTATACAAAATTCAGCTATAGCTCAAATGTCTGATGTTTATATTTATCAGTCAGGGGAGTTTAATACAGCTCATGTTTACACCCGTGGAAACGGGTCATCGGTTTCTGTGAACCAGTTGGGGCTCAATAATAATACAGAATTGTTTTCTGAGTACACAGTGCTGGAATCCCATATTCTCCAACAGGGCTCAAACAACCGTATCACGGCCCATTATTTTGGTAATGAAGGGGCGGTTTTTAATGAATTTGTTCAAAATGGCAGTAATTTGACACTCGAAAAATACGGTGCTAACTCTATTTCCCAAGGTATTCGGGTCACTATGCAAGGGCAATCCCGTTCAATAATCATTAGAAGTTATTAACAAAAGACTGTTACAGTTGGTAAAAGGGGTTTTATATGTGGTTTTTTTATTCTCAGCGGTAGTTTACCCCCAAGAGTCGCAATCTTTGATCAGTGCAGAGTTGGATACAGATCAAACTGACCGCGGGTATAAAGTGAGAGCACTGGTGAAAAACGATTCACCAATTTTTAAATCCCTGAGTTATGAACTGGCAATTATTAAAAGTTTTGATGATACTGCGAGAGAGAGAAGTAGTTCAAAAGATAATTTTAGCATAGAGCCGGGAGAAGTAAAGGCGCTTAAAGAAGTTTTTGTGGCTTTTGAGAATGAAAGTAAGATCATCGTACTATTGCTCATATCTGAGGATGATAAGATCATAGCTAATAGCCGAAAGGTTTTTTTGAATGAAGACCTGATAAAGAATAAAACTATACCTGCGAATGACGGTATAGAGATCAAAGGACTGGTTATTGACAATGTGGTATCTAAAATAGGAAAAGATTTTTACGATATATTTTACAGGCAATACCAGTTGCAAAACCTGCGAAGCAGTTCAATGGTAACTATTGAAGAACAATTAGGTATAGGCCTGGGTGCCCGAATTATTATTAAGGTAGATAACGATATTGTTTTTGAAGGTTTTGCAACACCCGGAGAAGAATACATTAATAATATGGCAAATGCTACAGTGAAAAAAGTGGTAACCTACCTTGAACAGAAAGAAAAACAAAAAAAATACATTACCCAATATTAATTTTATGAGAAGTCCATATCTTATTTTATTTACCTGCATGTTCGTTACCGGGGTTTTTGGACAACAACTGGTATATCGACCTGTAAACCCTGCTTTTGGAGGAGATACGTTTAATTATAACTGGCTTTTGAGTTCTGCAGAAGCGCAGAATACTTTTTCAGAAGAGGGTACAAATCAACAAACTTCTGAAATTGATGAGTTTACCAGTAATCTTAACAGACAATTACTCAATCAGTTGTCCAGAAGCCTTTTTGATGAAGAGTTTGCAGGGCGGGACCTTCGCGAGGGTACTTTTAATTTTGGAAGCCTGTTCCTCGAGATATTTCCTTCTAACGAAGGGCTCACCATTGATATTCTTGATACCAATACCGGAGAAAAAACACAGGTAATTATTCCTTTTCTGTAAAAGTAAATGATGTTCAAAAAAGCAATTTATCCTTTTATTTGGGGTACTCTTATGTTTTGTATTTCATGTGGCTCTTATTTTAATCAGCCACTGGCGGTTCAAAAAGCGAGAATGGGAGAAACTACTCCTGTTGGAAGTGAACTGGCCGGATTGCCGGCGCCAAAAGAGCCTATTGTAGTAGGAGTATATAAGTTTAGAGATCAAACAGGGCAGTACAGACCTGTTGAAAACGGTACCAGTTGGAGTACGGCTATTAGCCAGGGAACCACATCTATTCTTATTAAAGCCCTGGAAGACTCCGGTTGGTTTGTACCTATTGAAAGAGAAAATGTAGGGAACCTGCTAAACGAACGGCAAATTATACGAACTACCCGCCAGCAATACAGTACGAACGAAGAAACAAGAGATCAGCCCCAGTTACCACCTTTGTTATATGCAGGTGTTTTACTGGAAGGAGGGGTGATATCGTATGACTCTAATGTAATTACCGGAGGTATAGGAGCACGTTATTTTGGTGTGGGGGGTTCTTCCCAGTACCGGCAAGACCGGATAACAGTATATTTAAGAGCCATTTCTACATCTAATGGAAAAATCCTAAAAACTGTATATGTTTCCAAAACCATACTCTCACAGGCAGTAGATGCCAGTGTGTTTCGTTATGTAAAATTTAGAAGATTGCTGGAAGCAGAAACCGGTTTTACCCAAAATGAACCTATACAGCTTGCCGTTACCGAAGCTATAGAAAAAGCAGTACACTCACTTGTTATAGAGGGAATACAGGATAATATATGGACCACAGCCAATGCAGATGAAGGTATCACAGCAGTGGAAACGTATAAGGTTGAGAAAATACAGGAAGCCGCTACTTCATTGCAGGATAGGTATCTTACAGACAGACGTAAAAACCACGCTTTAAGCGTCTCGGGTATGGCCGGTTTTATGGATGGAGACTACGCAGATGCAGTCATACAATCAGGAGTGATGGCAGGATATAAACAGCGATTGATCCCTGCTTTACGATTATCGGCACAGGCATCACTTTTTTCTTTGAAAAACGAAGAAGTTTTTTCTAACAGCTTTTTTTCTTTTGATGTGAATGCCGAGTATATCGTACTTCCGTTAGATCGTTTTTCTCCTTACATATACGGGGGCGGAGGCGTATTGAGTACAACCAATCTCGATGATTTTAACCTTAAGTTACAATACGGACTGGGATTGGAATACATGGCTTTTAAAAATACAGGATTACAGGTGTTTGCCGAACAAAATATTTCGTTTGACGACACTATAGATGGATTAAACAGAGGAAAGCGGGATGATTATTTCTGGCGTTTTGGCCTCGGATTAACTTTTTACTTCTAGAATTATGAAAAGACTTCTTTGCCTGAGCCTTTTATGTATTGGATCATTATCCTGTAATGAAGATAAAGTAGATACATTTGTCGCAGGAGAGATCATGGGAAAAGTAGTAACTCGTGGAGATAATGAACCTGTGGAAAATGTTAAGGTGAGTACCGAACCCACCAGCAGCACTGTTTTTTCAAATGCAGATGGTAATTTTATACTGGAAGAAGTACCTTCCGGAGATTATTCGGTAAAAGCTGAAAAAGAAGGGTTGTTAACCACATTTGAAGCGGTAACGATAAGAGAAGGAGCTACGGTGAGTATTGTCTTTGAGATGGATGTGGAAACCGCAGCCAACAGACCTCCGGGGGCTCCGCAATTACTTTTACCAGAAGATGTAGCGACCGATATTGGCCTGGAGTATTTATTTGTATGGTCTGCTTCAGACCCGGATGAAGAAGATGAACTTGTGTATTCTCTGGAAATTAAGAATGACAGGGACGATCAGGTCTTTCTGGCAGAGAATATAACTGATACGGTCTATAGAGTATCCGGTCTTTCTTTTGGCACCAAATATTTTTGGCAGGTAACTGCTTCTGATAGTATTAACTCTCCCGTGTTAAGTAAAGTTTCAAGTTTTACCACCCTGCAAAACCCCGAGAACCGATTTCATTATGTAAGGGAAGAAAATGGCAATAATATAATAATCTCTTCTGATTCACTTCAGCAAAGAGCGTTTACAATGACCAGCAATACCAGAAATAGTTTTCGGCCCAAAAAGAATAATGAAGTACGAAGAATAGCGTATTTAAAAACAGTAGGGGTAGAAACACACCTTTTTACTATGGATCTTAGCGGCGATAATGAATTTCAGGTAACATCTTCCGTATCTGTTGCCGGTTTTGATATGAATGAAGTTGAGTTTGACTGGTCTTCAAACGGCGCACATTTTATATATCCCAATTTTAACAGGTTATACCGTATAAGTTTAGACGGCAGCGGGTTGCAAACCCTATATGAAACGACAGATGGGAGCTTTATTACCAAATGTGAATGGAGTGAAGACGGGAGTTTTATAGCAGTAACTACCAATGACCAAAACGGATACAATGCTTCCTTACATCTTATTGATAGGTCAGGAAATGTTTTAAGAACCATTGTGAGCGGGGTACAAGGAGCTTTGGGAGGTGTTTCCATATCAGTTGATGGCCGTAAAATTCTCTATACAAGGGACGTATCGGGTTTTGAGAACAATGCTTACCGACGCCTTGATGCAAGGATCTTTTTATACGACCTGGATACTGATATAACTATAGACCTTTCTCAGGACAAAGCGGCAGGGACCAATGACCTTGACCCAATGTTCTCACCGGATAATGCAGAAGTTATTTTTGTAAATACCTCTAATGACGGGATATCACCCAAAAGTGTATTCAGGAAACCTGTTACTGCTCAGGGAGAACGTAGCTTATTATTTAATAATGCATTTATGCCAGACTGGCAATAAGTGGTATTACAATTTTTTCTCTAGCCATTCTCTTGCATTAATAAAGGCCTGAAGCCAGGGAGAAACTTCATCATCCGAACGATTTTCGGGATAATGGGCCCAGTTCCAGGGAAATATACTTCTTTCAAAGTGAGGCATCGTAACCAGGTGCCTTCCATTGTCTGACACTATCATAGCGGTATTGAAATCAGAACCGTTTGGGTTAGACGGATACCCCTCATAACCAAACTTTGCTACAATGTTATAGCGGGATTCATCATACGGAAAATAGAACTTTCCTTCTCCGTGTGCTGACCATATTCCCAGTTTTGCGCCGGCCAGCCCGGAAAGCATTACAGAAGTATTAGGCTGGATCTCTACAGAAGTAAACGTACATTCAAATTTTCCGGAATCGTTGTGAAGCATTTTCGGCTTTTCGTCATGATCAGGAGTGATGAGCCCTAATTCCACAAAAAGCTGGCATCCGTTGCAGATACCTACTGAGAGGGTATCTTCTCTTGTAAAGAAGTCATTTAGGGCTTTTTTTGCTTTTTCATTATACATAAAAGCGCCCGCCCAGCCTTTGGCAGAACCCAGGACATCGCTGTTAGAAAAGCCTCCTACGGCACCTATAAAATGAATATCTTCCAATGTTTCCCGTCCGCTGATAAGATCAGTCATATGAACATCTTTTACCTCAAACCCTGCCATGTACATGGCATTTGCCATTTCACGTTCAGAATTACTCCCTTTTTCGCGTATTATGGCAGCTTTTATTTTTTTTCCTTTTGGTAGAACTTCAGGTCTTTTGTTGTTAAAACCTGCAGGGAACTGAAATGTAAGTGGCTGATTCTTATAATTATCAAAACGTTCTTTAGCTTTATGAGCGCCCGATTGATGGCGGTCCAGTAAAAAGGAGGTACGATACCACGTATCTCTGAGTTGCGGAATGTTAAAAGAAAAGCGGTCATCTCCGTTCTGTAACTGTAGTCGTTCCCCTTCTACCACATGCCCTATTCTGGTATAAGCTATGTTATTTTCTTTAAATACTTTTTCTACCGTGTCAAACGCCTGAATAACGATCCCTGCATTTTCACTGAAAAGTACTTTAACAGTATCGGCTTCTCCAATAGTTCCCAGATCAATCACTGCTCCCATATCAGGTTTTGCAAAGCACATCTCCAGTAAGGTGGTAATAAGACCACCACTGCCTATATCATGCCCGGCCAGTATTTGTTTTTTTCGTATGAGCTGCTGTATGCAGTTAAAAGCATTTCTAAAAAATTGAGCATCTTTTATGGTAGGGGTCTCATCTCCTACGGCATTTCGTATCTGTGCAAATGAAGATCCTCCCAGTTTAAAATCATCCTGTGAAAAGTTTATATAGTACAGAGGTGCATTCTTTGCCTGCAATACGGGCTCAACTACCTGAGAAATGGCGTTGCAATGTGCTGTAGCCGAGATAATAACCGTTCCGGGAGCGAGTACCTCTTCTTCGGGGTACTTTTGTTTCATGGAAAGGGAATCTTTTCCTGTGGGAATATTTATGCCAAGGTCGATGGCAAACTCAGAGCAGCTTTTCACAGCTTCGTACAAACGGGCATCTTCCCCTTCATTTTTACAGGGCCACATCCAATTGGCTGAAAGTGAAATTCCTTTTATACCTTCTTTGACGGGAGCCCATATAATATTGGTCAAAGCTTCTGCTATACTGTTTCTACTACCGGCTATAGGGTCTATAAGTGCGCTGATAGGGGAGTGCCCAATAGAGGTGGCTATTCCTTCTTTACCTTCGTAATCCAGTGCCATTACTCCCACATTGTTTAGGGGGAGTTGTAAAGGACCCGCACATTGTTGTTTGGCTACTTTACCGCTTACGCAACGGTCCACTTTATTAGTGAGCCAGTCTTTACAGGCCACTGCTTCGAGTTGAAGTACCTGATCGAGATAGAGTGCTATCTGCTTTTTGTCATATGTTACGCCGGTGTAGTTTCTATTGAGCCTGGTATCTTCCGTGATGGTTTTGGGAGAACTGCCAAACATATCAGAAAGTTGCAGGTCCATAGGTCGTTCTCCGGTAGAAGATGATTCAAAAGTGAATCGCTGGTTATTGGTAACTTCTCCTACCTGATACATGGGAGACCGTTCACGATTGGCTACTTCCTGAAGATAGGTAGCATGTTTATCAGAAATAATAAGCCCCATACGTTCCTGGGATTCATTCCCTATAATTTCTCGTGCAGAAAGAGTGGGGTCTCCTATGGGAAGCTTATCGAGATCGATCTTACCTCCGGTTTCTTCTACCAGTTCAGAAAGACAGTTGAGATGGCCTCCTGCACCGTGGTCATGAATAGAAACAATGGGATTGTTATCATTTTCTACCATAGCCCTGATGGTATTGGCAGCTCTTTTTTGCATTTCAGGATTAGAGCGCTGTACTGCATTAAGCTCAATGCCGCTACTAAATTCTCCGGTGTCTGCCGAAGAAACTGCAGCGCCTCCCATACCAATGCGATAATTGTCGCCCCCTAGAATTACGATCTGATCTCCTTTTTGAGGAGTATCTTTCAGTGATTGTTCTTTTTTACCATACCCAATTCCTCCTGCCAGCATGATCACCTTGTCGTAACCCAGTTTACGTTGATGTTCTTCATGCTCAAAAGTCAACACAGAACCGCAAATAAGGGGTTGCCCGAATTTATTACCAAAATCGGAAGCCCCATTGGATGCTTTAATAAGTATTTCCAAAGGGGTTTGGTATAACCAGGGTCTTTCTTCTATTTTTTGCTCCCAGGGTCTTTGCGCTTCGAGTCTTGAATACGCAGTCATATATACGGCTGTTCCCGCAAGGGGAATAGACCCCTTGCCTCCGGCAAGCCGGTCGCGTATTTCCCCGCCGCTACCGGTAGCAGCACCGTTAAAAGGTTCTACAGTAGTAGGGAAATTATGAGTTTCGGCTTTTAGCGAAAGTACCGAATCAAATTCTTTAATGGTATAAAAATCAGGTTTTTCGGCGCTTTTCGGCGCAAATTGTTTTATTCGCGGCCCTTTTATAAAGGCTACATTATCTTTATAAGCAGAAACAATTTGATTAGGATGTGTCTCTGAAGTTTTTTTAATATGCTTAAACAGGGACATTGGCTTTTCTTCCCCATCAATAACGAATGTACCGTTAAATATTTTATGACGACAGTGCTCTGAATTTACCTGAGAGAACCCAAAAACTTCAGAATCGGTAAGTTTTCTTCCCAGGCGTTCAGAAAGACGTACCAGATAATCAATCTCCTCATTGTTTAGGGCTAGGCCTTCACGCTCATTATAGGCGGCAATATCCTCAATTTCCTGTATCGCCTCCGGTTCAATACGCAACGTAAAAACATCCTGTTCCAGTGCTGTGTATTTTTGAAAAAGCATAGGGTCAAACTCCTGTTCTTTTTCCTGAAAAGGAATAAACTCTTCTATTCGAAGAATACCTGAAATTCCCATATTCTGAGTGATCTCAACAGCATTGGTACTCCAGGGGGTTACCATAGCGGCTCTGGGCCCCACAAAATTGCCATATATAGAGGGCGTATCAATTTGCTCCGTATTACCGAACAGCCAATTGAGCTTGTGAATGCTTTCTGTATTTAGTGAAGAGGATGTTTGTACTACAAAAACTTTCTTTTCTGGGTTTCCGAAGAACAGGATCATAAAGTATATGTTAGTGTGTTGTTTTTGAAAATGCAAATTTAACTAAATAACTTAAAAGCGTCTTACCTGAAACGATTCAAATTCAACTTAAAGAATGCGATAATATTGAGCCGGTTACTCCTCTGATCTCCTGAGCAGGGCCATATAAAATCCGTCATACCCGCTTTTATGTGCAAGAATGGTATCTTCTTTTTCGAGGGAGAATAGTTTACCGGCTTCTGATGCCAGGAATGTATTAATCTGCTGTCTGTTTTCCGAAGGGAGAATGGAACAGGTGGCATAGGCCATTTTTCCTCCGGGTTTTACCATTTTTGAATAATTCTGCAGTATATCCTGTTGGGTTTGGATAAGGCTCTCCAGAAAATCAGGTTGCAATTTCCACTTGGCATCGGGGTTTCTTCGTAATACTCCCAATCCGGAACAGGGGGCATCAATTAACACCCTGTCTGCCGAACTGTGTAATTTTTTAATGGTTTTTTGGGTTTCTATTTTTCGTACCTCAACATTGTGAACACCATTTCTTCGGGCTCTGCGCTTCAGTTCTTTAAGCTTATTTTCATAGATGTCGAGAGCTATTAACTGCCCTTTGTTTTGCATTAAAGCTGCGAGGTGTAATGTTTTACCGCCGGCACCCGCACAAGCATCTACTACCCGCATTCCCGGGCTTACCTGCAGAAAAGGAGCAACTCGTTGAGAAGAGGCATCCTGTACTTCAAACCATCCGTCTTTAAAACGTGAGGTATTAAAAACATTGGTCCTTTCGGTAAGTTCAAGTGCATCCGGGTATCTGGAAAGGGGATTTGCCACAATGGAGGCTTCCAGTAATTCTTTTCGCAATTGTTCCCGGTTGGTTTTTAAGGTGTTGGTTCGTAAAACTACCGGTGCAGGCGTATTAAGTGCTTTTAATTCGGCCGTCCAGATAGTCTCTCCCAGTTCTTTAAGACCTCTTTCATCTATCCAGTCTGGGATAGATTCTCTGTATTTTCTTTCTTTGATAAACTCATCAAATCGGCCCTTTATTTTCCTGGAAGGGGTATTTTCAAAATACTTCCAATCGGGTAAATGTATTCCTCTTAAAACAGCCCATACCGCAAACATTCGCCATAGATCATCACGATCAAAAGGCACTTTAACCTCTGCTATGGTAGCATACAATCTTTTCCAGCGCACCAGTTCATATACGGTCTCTGCTATAAATCCCCGATCACGTGCTCCCCAGCGTTTATCTCTTTTAAGGACCTTTTCAACGGTCTTGTCTGCATATTGATTTTCATTAAAGATAAGCTGTAATGCATCAATAACGGCAAAAACAAGATTTCGATGTAGTTTCATATACTTTAAATAAATGGATTGCAAATGTATGATTTTAACCCCAAAGCACTTATTTTTAAAAAAAATTAGTAAATGAAGATTTTTGTGGCCGTATCAGTCTTTTTTTGTGTAATCTCCTGTAAAAAGAAAGAAGAAAATCGGTTTTACCCGGTGAATGATGTCACTGTACAGGTACTTTATGAAGATTCTGTGAGTATTCGTGCCATTGCATTAAGCGATAAAAATGTAGCTTTTGCGGGTACCGATGGGAAGTTCGGATTATACAACAGTACTTCGCAAAATACACGGGTGAATATACAATTTTATGACACCATAACTCCTGATTTCAGGGCGGTAGCATTTACAAGTAATGACTTTTTTATGATAAGTATAGAAAATCCGGCACTGATATACAAAACCGGAAATGACGGAAACATGCAGCTTGTGTATAAGGAAGAACATGAAAAAGTATTTTATGATGCGATGCTTTTCTGGAATGACAGGGAAGGAATGGCGATAGGGGACCCTACGAACGGGTGCCTTTCTATAATCATTACAAGAGATGGGGGGAATAGCTGGAAAAAGCTCGATTGCTCGGTTTTGCCTGAAACGGCTGAAGGGGAAGCTGCCTTTGCTGCCAGCAATTCTAATATAGCTATGGTAGGAGAATATGCCTGGGTAGCTTCAGGAGGTGTAAAAAGCCGTGTTTTTTTTACACCCGATAAAGGGAAGAGCTGGGAAGTTTTTGGTACCCCTATTATACAGGGAAGCGCAACTAAGGGTATGTATTCTATTGATTTTTATGATAAAAAAAGGGGAGTGGCCATTGGCGGTGATTATACAGATCCTGAAAACAATGAGCGTAATAAAATAATAACGGATGACGGAGGAAGGACCTGGAAGCTTATAGCGAAAGGAACAGGGCCGGGGTATAAAAGTTGTGTACAGTATATTCCCGGGAGCAATGCCCAGAAAATGGTGGCCGTTGGTTTTACAGGTATATCTGTTTCTAACGATGGTGGAAATCACTGGAAACATCTTTCTGATGAGGGTTTTTACACGCTGCGCTTTCTCAACGATTCGGTAGCTTATGCCGCGGGTAAGGGCCGACTGGCCAAATTGACTTTTAAATAAAAAGCAACCTATGTGTTTACATACGTACTACTACATATCTGCGACCTCTTTTTTGATAATATACCCTGTTTAATTTGTAATAACGTTTTCCTCTGATCACAACTGTTTCATAGCCTCTGGGAAGTGTATTAACCACAATACCGGCAGGAGGGTTTACTACCACATATCCGTTATTTCTTTGGCGGTACCATGTACCGTGGGAGAAGAAAAATGTATTATTGTTATAAACAACAGTCCTTGGCCTTTGAATTTTGGTAACGACCACTCCGGCAGCAGGCCCAACGGTAACCGTACGTCTTGTAGCACACGAAGTAGTTAAATAACATATAATAACCAGAAAAAAGAGCTTAACTAATTTCATACTAAAATGATTTAGGTTATACAAAAATATGAAGAGTTAGTTTCGTTCTCGAAACGGTTGTTGTGACCTTCGCTCTCTCAGCTTTTTTAATAGCTCACGATTAAAGTCGTCTTCTGCTTTTTTGAGCAGAATTATTTTTTTTGCAGGAAGTATTTTAGATAAACCCTGCACGAGTTTTTGCTCTTCTTCAAAAATAAGTGTTTCAATTTCGGTAATACGGTTTAAGGTTTCGACAGCCTTTTTCTCGGTAATGCTATCGAGATTTGAATACCGTATTTCTTTTTTAATACGCGAGAGTTCTACTTTTCTCAATTCAAAGATACGGTCATCATGCACATTGTATATAGGCCAGAATTTCTGGGCCTCATCACTGGTAAGTGAGAGGCGCTCTGTAATAAAAGCCACTTTAAGCGCTTTAATCCTGTCTCTTCTCTTGTTTTGCGCATATATGTTCATGGTAAAGAGTACCATTACGATGGCAATTACCATTTGTTTACTGTATTTTATTGTACTCATACTAGTCGTAATTGTCTATTATTCCATTATCATACAGAATGGTTTCATCTGAAAGATAATCAATCAATTCATCAGAATTTATTTCAGAACCCTGTAAGGTCAGGGTGTTTAGGTCAACATCGTTAAAAATAGTGACATAATCATAAGCATTTAGTTCAGAATGGCCCTGAGCAATATAATTTTCGAGTTCATATAAGGCTACATCATTCCACCCGGTAGCTTTAGTATGATAGATCTTCATGTATAAAAGTACTATTAGACAGGCTGCTATTGCAGTAGCAATATAGGTGTATTTTTTACTGCGAAACAGAGAAATCATGCGTCCCTGTTGGTTTTGCCTGGAAAACACTTTGTTTTGTAATGTTTCAGAAAGGGTTTCAAAATAGTTTTCAGGAACCGAAAATCCTGTTTCTTTTGGTATTTTGGAATCCCAACGCTCAATAAGGCGCTCCTCAACATCGTCAAAGTACCCGTTGGGTAATTTAAACCCTCCTTTGTTTTTATATAGGTCTTTTTTATTCATGCCATCCTGAGTTTATCATACGTTATTCTTCATTTTCCCTGAGGGATGCTTCTATCTTTTTTACTGCATGGTGATAAGACGCTTTGAGACTTCCTTCTGAGATCTCCAGTATTTGCGATATCTCATTATATGAAAGATCATCAAAATAGCGCATATTGAACACTAGTTTTTGCCTTGCCGGTAATAAGGCTATTGCTTTTTGTAACTTAAATTGTATTTCATCCCCGTCAAAATATAGGTCAGATCTGAGTTCGGCTGCCATACGCATTTGCAGTGCCTCATCAGTAACTCCCATTTTCCTTGATTTCGCATTTAAGAAGTTTATAGCTTCATTGGTTGCTATTCGGTACATCCAGCTATACAGTGCACTTTCTCCTTTAAAATTTTCGATATTTCTGAATATTTTAATAAAGGTGTTTTGAAGAACGTCATCGGCATCATCATGAACCATTACTATTCTTCGTATGTGCCAATACAGTCGCTCCTGATAGTTTTTTACCAGCGTACCGAATGCCCTGTTACGCGAATTTACATCCTTCAACTGATTTATTAATACGAGTTCTGAGGTCAACCTTTTTACTTTTATAGGTTAGACTAATAGAATGGAAAAAGGTTTAAAAAAGCCTTTAGTATTTTTAAAGTGTTAAAAAAAAGTGTATTTCATCGATTTTTTTAGCCTTTTAATCGATAATTTAAAGATTTCTACTAGATTTGAATCATCAAATAATCGATAACGTTGTTCTTTTTTTGCCCCTAAGTGAACTTAACGTTTCCCATTCTTACTTAAACAGAGACATCCTCCCGGGTGTCTTTTGTATTTATGGGCTACCTGTATATATTTTAAGGTATTTATACTATTCTAAAGATTGCATCTCTACCAATTTGCGGTAAGCCCCTTTTTTATTCATGAGGTCATGATGTGTTCCCTGTTCAATGATCCTGCCTTTTTGCATAACTACTATAAGGTCTGCTTTTTGAATGGTAGATAATCTGTGAGCGATCACAACAGAAGTACGGTTCTTCATCATATTGTCAAGGGCCACCTGAACGAGTTTTTCGCTTTCGGTATCTAGTGCAGAAGTAGCCTCGTCAAGAATCATAATGGGAGGATTTTTAAGTACGGCTCTTGCAATAGAGAGCCTTTGTTTTTGTCCGCCGCTTAGCTTCCCTCCAGAATCACCTATGTTGGACTCAAATTGTTGTGGCATGGTTTCTATAAATTCTAACGCATTGGCAATGGTAGCGGCCTCTATTAATTCTTTGCCGGTAGCATCCTGTTTTCCCAGGGTGAGATTTTCAGATACGGTACCGTTAAACAGTATAGAATCTTGCGTAACCAGCCCCATTAAATCCCTTAAAGATCGCAGGCTCATATCACGTATATCAATTCCGTCTATGGTTATGCTTCCTTCGTTTATATCATAAAAGCGGGTGAGCAGATTAGCAATTGTACTTTTACCACTCCCGGACTGACCTACCAGGGCGATTGTTTTTCCTTTTGGAATATGTAAAGAGAAGTTCTTTAGAACATAATCATCCTCATATTTAAATGATATGTTGTTGAGGTGTATCTCTGTATCAAAAGATGTTTTTGACAGGGCGTTTGGAGCATCTTTTATCGTGTTTTCAGTTTCTAAAATTTCCAGTACCCTTTCGGCTGCTGCATTTCCTTTTTTCACACTGTAAGAGGCTTTGCTAATGGCTTTAGCAGGGGTGAGAATATTATATGCAAGCCCCATGTAGGCAATGAAGGCCGATGCATCTAGTGTCTTGTCAATAAGTACCATTTTACCCCCAAACCACAGTAAAATACCAATGACGAGAATACCTAAA
The DNA here is from genome assembly GCF_037646345.1 of Ascidiimonas aurantiaca. NCBI lineage: Bacteria > Pseudomonadati > Bacteroidota > Flavobacteriia > Flavobacteriales > Flavobacteriaceae > Ascidiimonas > Ascidiimonas aurantiaca. Next base: position 422,354 of record NZ_JBBEWR010000002.1, read on the forward strand.
AACTCGCTTGTGGGAGAAGCCAGGTTTTGCCGGTTTAATAAACTGTTGGAAAATCGAAAAAAGCGATGTGTGGATGTTTTGAATTTATCAATGAAACGATTTTCTGCATTAAAGGCCTTAATGACCCGCATACCACCCAATGTTTCTTCTACAATAGAAAGGAATGCTCCCTGTTCCCGCTGTACTTTGTCTGATTTTCGTTTTAGTGATTTCCCGACACGGGATATCAATATTCCCGAAATTGGGATAAAAATAAAAACAAAAACAGTAAGTTTTGTACTTATCCCGAACATGACTATAATAGTAAAAAAAATAGTTAATGGTTCCCGTACAATGAGTTCCAGTACAGAAAGGAAAGAATGTTGTATTTCTAAAACATCTGATGTGATCCTGGCAATAATGTCTCCTTTGCGTTTTTCCGAATAATATGAAACGGGTAGCTCTGTGATTTTGGTGTACAAGCGGTTACGAATGTCTTTGAGTACCCCGTTCCTGAGAAAAGTAATGAAATACATAGCCAGATAGTTGAAGACATTTTTTAAAAAGAAAAGCACAATAACTATTGCAATTACAAGAACAAGTGCTTTCATTTCGTCTTCTCCGGCATACTGGGTTACCTTGTAATTCAGAAACTCTTTAATATAATCACTCAACTGAGAAAGTCCTTTGTATTGGGGAGCTGTGTAAAGCCGGTCACTTTCCTTAAACAGGACATCCAGCATGGGGATTAGCGCAACAAATGACAATGCACTGAATAAGGCGTACAAAATATTGAATACAATATTAAGGTACCCATATCTCATATAGGGTTTTGCGAAGTAGAAAATTTTTTTGAAATAGTTCATTCTAAGGCATTAGGCTAAACGGCGTTGACGTTTACTCATAAAGATTCATTTCTTTAATAATGGCATCTATTTTGGTTTCTAAGAGTGCATCGGTTTTTTCAAAGTTTTTGGCACTATCCAGAACTGTATTCACGCTGAAATAAAATTTTATTTTTGGTTCTGTACCACTGGGCCTGGCAGCAATACGACTCCCGTCTTCTGTGTGATAGATAAGTACATTGGATTTGGGAATGATAATAGGGTTCTGCTTATTTGCAAGGAGGTCCCGGCTTACCGATGTCTTATAGTCATCTATACGTATTACTTTAGAGCCGCATATTTCAAGGAGCGGATTCTCACGTAGTTCTGTCATCATACGGTTAATGGTCTCTACGCCGCTAATACCTTTTTTGGTTAATGAAATTAAGCGTTCTTTATAAAAGCCAAATTGTACATAGCTTTCAATGAGTTCCTGATAGAGGGAACTGCCGGCGGCTTTGGCGGCTGTTGCAATTTCACAGGCGAGCAAAGAGGCAGTAATAGCATCTTTATCTCTCACAAAGTCTCCCACCATAAAGCCAAAACTTTCTTCTCCGCCACCAATAAACTGTTGTTGCGGATGATCCAGGATCATTTTTGCGATCCATTTAAATCCGGTGAGCCCTACTTTACATTCAACCCCGTAGGCATCGGCAAGTGCCTGCATCATAGGGGTCGATACAATGGTTGACCCTATAAACTCGTTGCCCTGTAACCCTTTCTTTTTCCAGTGATCTAAGAGAAAGCGTGTCATAATTACCATAGTCTGGTTACCGTTAAGCAGTATCATTTTACCATAGGTATCACGTACTGCAATTCCTAAACGGTCACTGTCGGGATCGGTACCAATTACCATATCGGCATTGAGTACATCCGCTTTTTCCATAGCCATTTTTAATGCGGCAGGTTCTTCAGGGTTGGGCGATGCTACTGTTGGGAAATCGCCATCGGGAACAGATTGCTCTTCAACAATATGTACATTTTTATAACCGGCCTCTTCAAGAACTTTAGGTAAAATGGTAATAGAAGTACCGTGTAAAGAGGTGAAAACAATTTGAAAATCATCTTTTCCCGGCGCATGAAAGCTTCCGTTTTTTACAGAGGCTTGAATAAAGGCACGATCGATATCCTCATCAACCAATTGAATAAGGTCCTTATTTGCATTAAACCGAACCTGATCAAAAGAGAGGTTCTCTATTTCTGTAATGATCTCCTGATCCTGTGGGGGTACCAACTGGCCCCCATCGGTCCAGTACACTTTGTATCCGTTATACTCAGGCGGATTATGAGAGGCAGTGAGTACAATTCCACAATGACAATTGAGGTGTTTTACGGCAAACGAAAGTTCAGGAGTGGGCCTGAGCTCTGAAAAAAGAAATGTATGTATCCCATTGGCCGAAAAAACATCTGCCACCACTTTAGCCAGTTCCTGGCTGTTGTGCCTGCAATCATAAGCGATCACTACTTTCAGGTCTGTTTCGGGATATGTTTTTCTAAGATAGTTGCTGAGGCCCTGAGTATTTTTTCCCAGGGTGTATTTGTTAATCCTATTGGTTCCTACCCCCATAATGCCACGCATACCTCCGGTACCGAAATCCAGGTTTTTATAAAAGGATTCTTTAAGACCTTCAGGATCAGAATCAATAAGAGCCTGCACCTGTTTTTGGGTAGTATGGTCAAAAGTATCGGTAAGCCATAATCGGGCTTTTTCTAAAGCTGTCTCAGCGGTCATTAGAGTATAATTTTAATTGATATAAAGTTACAAAGATTGCGAGCATTTTAACATTTAAAAACCAGGTAATTTTAAGGTTATGATATATTGACACTTTTAGAAATAGTGTATTGTTTTTGTTTTCGGTTGTTGCGCAAAATAATTTCTCCTAAAAACCCTGCCAGGAAAAATTGGGTTCCTATGATCATAGTAACCAGTGCAATATAAAATTGAGGTCTTTGTGTAAGAAGTCTTCCTTGAGGATTAAGAAATAGTTTATCAATACCGAGATAACCGGCAAAACAAAAACCTATAAAAAACATGAGTACGCCCAAAGCTCCAAAAAGATGCATGGGTCTTTTGCCAAAACTGGACAGAAACCAGATAGTAATTAAGTCCAGAAACCCATGTAAAAAACGTTCGGCCCCAAATTTGGTTTTACCATATTTACGAGACTGGTGCTTTACCACTTTTTCTGCAATCTTTCCAAAACCTGCATTTTTTGCCAATACAGGTATATAGCGATGCATTTCACCATATACGTCAATGGTTTTTACTACTTCCTTTCTGTAAGCTTTGAGTCCGCAATTAAAATCGTGAAGCTTGAGTCCGGATGTTTTTCTCGCGGCCCAGTTAAATAATTTTGAAGGTAAGTTTTTGGTAACTACTGAGTCGTATCGTTTCTTTTTCCACCCCGATACCAGATCGTACTTATTTTGTGTAATGAGAGCGCACAATTCAGGAATTTCTTCAGGATTATCCTGAAGATCGGCATCCATAGTGATAATGATATCACCCTGTGCAGCCGCAAAGCCCGCATGCAGAGCCTGCGATTTCCCAAAGTTTCTCAGGAACTGAATGCCCTTTACACCGGGATCTTTTTTACTAAGTGATACAATGGTATCCCATGAGTTATCGGTACTGCCGTCATCTATAAAGATAATTTCATAAGAAAAACCATTGGATTGCAGGACATCTGCCGTCCAATGGTATAATTCTTTCAGGGATTCTTGTTCGTTAAGTAGTGGTATTACTACTGATAGGTACATGTATATATCTCAAAATGATCCCAAAAATACAAATTAGTAATCATTCTGCTCAGTTTTTTTCATAGCTAATGCAGGGAAGAGTGAGAGTATAAAGCCAAAGAACAAACTTCCTACCAGTGCAAAAGCCATTTGTATCCACGGTTTACTGAATTTTTGCTGCATTTCAATTTGCTGATCGATTAACTCGGGGGTCATTTTAGGGTTCTCTGCCATGAGTGAGCGTTGATAATCCATCGCTTTTTGCATGTATTCAGGGTCGATCACGTGAATGAGTAATTGCTGGTAAATAATACCTAATATTCCAGCTATTAAGGCAATACCGAGTCCTATTTTAATTGCTTCTCCAAAACTCATGAACCCGCCATTTTCTTTTTTAAACTGCCTCATTCCCAAAATGATGATAGCCAGCATAATTATCGAATTAATGATCAATAAGGCAATTCCTCCCTGAAACTGGAGGTCCATCATGTAAAGGATTACATTGAATATTATACTGACTATACCAAGTATAATACCAAAAGTAAGAGCAAATTTTCCGGTTGTTGGTTTTTTTTCTTCCATTAGAGTAAAATATAGTTTGATTTGTAAATTTAGTATGTATTTTCAAGGTTTTGTTACAGGCATCTCGAAGAATCTTTTAAATTGATCTTTTTTTGATCGTTAAAAGTTGGTTATTTGTAAAATATGGTTAAATTTGCATTCTCAAAATTCATGGCAGTTATAATTTAAGATAGTAATGAAAAAGGGAATACATCCGGAAAATTATAGATTAGTAGCATTCAAAGACATGTCTAATGAAGACGTGTTCATTACCAAGTCTACTGCAGATACAAAAGAAACTATTGAAGTAGAAGGAGTAGAGTATCCTTTGATTAAACTGGAAATTTCAAGATCTTCTCATCCCTATTATACAGGAAAATCGAAACTTGTGGATACTGCCGGTAGAATAGATAAGTTTAAGAACAAATATGCTAAATTCAAAAAGTAGTATTTTGATCTAAAAAAATATAGTGAAGCCTCTGTTAACAGAGGCTTTTTTTATGAGCTAAATACAATTCTAGAACCCTTTTAACGCTATTTTTTTTCAATTGAACGAACGGGATGTTTTTCAGTTACTCAAATAAGTATCTTTACAAAAAATATCTGTAATGAACTACGTGCTTTTTGATGGGGCTGCTCATAATGCGCTACTTCCCTTTACACATACAAGGCCGGTAGCTGATATTCGTGTTGGAATATTCACAATTAGAGAAAAGTGGGAACTTTTTCTAAAAACAAAAACGTTTACATTAACAGAAGACTATCTTGCCGAAAAGTACCCTTTAGTAGTAAAACAAGATACGATTTTTATTAATGCATCTTTTTTACCCGATAAAGAACTGGTAGCGGTAGTTTCTAAGTTAAAGACCCATGAAGCAGTTTTCTACAAAGATGAGTTGTTAGCCTATTGTAGTGATAAACCTATGCCTGACGGTGCATTTAACAAAGAGAAGTGTATATCATATACAGGTCCCGTTTTCAGAATTGAATACCCATGGGATATTTTCAGAAAAAACGGAGACGCTATAAATATTGATTACCAGTGGCTTCATAAGACCCGAAAACAAATACCTGCTCCCGATACCGTTCAGATAATCGCACCCGAAAATGTTTTTATAGAAGAAGGCGCTTCTTTAAGTTTTGCCATGATCAATGCTTCTTCAGGACCGGTTTATATAGGCAGGAATGCCACAGTTATGGAGGGGTGTTTAATAAGAGGGCCTTTTTCACTTGGAGAAGGAGCTACGCTTAAGATGGGAGCAAAAATATACGGGCCCACCACCATTGGGCCTTATTGCAAAGCCGGTGGGGAGATCACCAACTCAATACTTTTTGGAAACAGCAATAAGGCACATGATGGGTATTTGGGGAACTCTGTAATAGGAGAGTGGTGTAATCTCGGGGCAGATAGTAATACTTCCAATCTCAAAAACGATTATTCTCAGGTACGTCTTTGGAGTTATGAAACCGAAAGCTACGTACGAACAGGTCTCCAGTTTTGTGGTCTTATGATGGGAGATCACAGTAAATGTGCTATCAACACTATGTTCAATACCGGTACCGTGGTAGGAGTAAATGCCAATATTTTTGGCAGCGGTTTTCCCAGGAACTTTATTCCCAGCTTTACCTGGGGTGGTGCTTCTAAAACAACTACTTACCAAACCAAAAAAGCCTTTGAGGTAGCCAGGGCAGTAATGAAACGTCGTGATCAGGAATTTACCGAAGTAGATGAACATATCTTAACCCATATTTTTGAGCATACCCGTAAATGGCGCAGAGAGTAAAAAATGTATTTATTTAGACACGTTTATGAGCCTCCGGGTTTTAGCGGTTTTAATTATTTGATAAATAGAAGCTTGTGGCAGCCGTATAGACCTTATACGGTTTTAACATCCCAAATTTTGTAAGTATATTTGTGCCCGTTTTTACCAACGCCCTATCCGGTTGTATCTTGTTAAGATATTAATGATTAATTAATTTAATTTTTTGGGTTAGTACAGTTATATGGAGTTAAAGAAAAAAGTTGCTTTTTATACGTTGGGTTGTAAACTTAACTTTTCAGAAACCTCTACCATTGCCAGAAATTTTGAAAATGAAGGTTTTGACAGGGTAGATTTTACCTCCCGGGCAGATATCTATGTGATCAATACCTGTTCGGTAACAGAAAATGCAGATAAACAATTCAAACAGATAGTGCGTAAAGCATTATCTGCTAACCCAAAAGCTTTTATAGCTGCAGTAGGCTGCTATGCACAATTAAAACCAGAAGAACTGGCCTCGGTAGATGGGGTTGATCTGGTATTGGGTGCTACAGAAAAGTTTAAATTGACCGATTATGTAAATGATCTTTCAAAAAATGAGTTTGGAGAAGTACATTCATGTGAAATAGCAGAAGCCGATTTTTACGTGGGAAGCTATTCTTTTGGAGACCGAACACGTGCTTTCCTGAAAGTACAGGATGGTTGCGATTACAAATGTACCTATTGTACCATCCCCTTAGCAAGAGGAATATCCCGAAGCGATACCCTGGAGAATGTTTTGAAAAATGCCGGGGAAATATCAGAAAAAGGTATAAAAGAAATAGTACTTACCGGAGTCAATATAGGGGATTATGGTAAAGGAGAATTTGGGAATAAGAAGCACGAACATACTTTTTACGAGCTGGTGCGTGCGCTGGATAATGTAAAAGGAATAGAGCGATTACGCATTTCTTCCATCGAGCCAAACCTTCTTAAGAATGAGACGATTGATTTTGTGGCTTCCAGCAGGTGTTTTGTGCCTCATTTCCATATTCCGTTGCAAAGTGGGAGCAATGCTGTTTTAAAACGTATGCGCCGAAGGTATCTTAGGGAGCTCTACGAAGATCGTGTTACACGAATAAAAAAAGTAATGCCCCATGCCTGTATTGGAGTAGATGTGATTGTTGGGTTTCCCGGAGAAACTGATGAGCATTTTCTGGAAACGTATCAATTTCTTAATGAATTGGATATTGCCTATTTGCATGTGTTTACCTATTCTGAGCGGGATAATACTCTGGCGGTTGAGATGGATGGGGTGGTACCCGGCCAGGTAAGATCCAAGAGAAGTAAAATGCTTAGAGGGCTCTCCGTTAAAAAGCGCAGAGCTTTTTACGAAAGCCAGTTGGGCAGTGAAAGAACCGTTCTGTTTGAAGGTGAAAACAAAAAAGGGTATATACATGGTTTTACAGATAATTATGTAAAAGTAAAGGCTCCCTGGAATCCCGATTTAGTAAATACACTTCATGTAGTGAAACTAACAGATATTGATGAAGACGGATTGGTTCGTTTTGATTTTGTAGAAGAGGCTATCCTGGCTTCATAGCATCAATTGGTACCATACACCTAATAAAAAATAACCTCCGGTAAAGGAGGTTGTTTTTTGCTTGTGTATTGAGATTCAATAAGATCAGATCCTAATACCTACCGGAAGTAATTCTTTGTATTGTTTATTACGTCTTAAAAAGCTGGCAATCTGGGGACTGGTAGGAACTACACGAAGATTATTTTCTTCTATGTGATGTAGTACTGCTTTGATAAAAGATTCTCTGAATTCATCGTCTCTTATTTCTTCCGGAATGATGAGTTTTGTCAAGAAAATTTTACGCTCCTGTAATGAATACTCAATTTTTGCCAAATAATTCCCTACCTTGGTTTCAAACTGTCTCAAAAAAGTGTTGTCCTGAATCTGTAATTCGATTGTCGTCATAAGCTGTAAAACGTTGAATTTTAAAAGTTAAATGCTTTGATCATCAAACAGTAACCTATTTTAGGTCAACTCTTCTGCCTGATAACAATATTTTTCATGATTTAATAATGTTGAATTCTATAAAATGTAGAAGAAATTCATATTTTTGATAATGCAAATTTACAAAAAAATATTATAACTTCCTCTTTTACAATTGTTAAAGCGGGCTATGAAAGAAAAAAAAATTCATGTGTATTTTATGCCCGGAATGGCGGCAAACTCTTCTATTTTTGAACACATACAATTGCCAGACCATACTTTTGAAATTCATTTGTTAACCTGGAAAGTTCCTTATAAAAGGGAAAGTTTAAGTGAGTACGCTATTCGCATGGCTCAGGACATCAGACATGCAAACCCTGTGTTGGTGGGGGTTTCTTTTGGTGGTATCCTGGTACAGGAAATATCAAAACACTTACTTGTACGAAAAGTGATCGTTATCTCCAGCGTTAAAACCAAGTATGAATTACCCAGGCGAATGATCTTTGCCCGTTATACCAAAGTACATAAGTTATTACCTACAGGACTCGTTAATAATGTAGAATTGCTTTCCAAATATGCGTTTGGAGAAGTAGTATCTAAAAGGTTAGAGCTTTATGAGAAGTACCTTTCGATAAGAGATAAATACTATTTAGACTGGTCTATAGATCAAATTGTACACTGGTCCCAGGAAAAACCTCCAAATAATGTTATTCATATTCACGGCGATAAAGATGCGGTATTCCCTTCCATACACATTAAAAACTACATTAAAGTACCGGATGGCACTCATATTATGATCATTAACAGGTATAAATGGTTTAATGAACATCTTCCTCAAATAATTTTAACTGATTGAAAAGCGTTATTTAGTATATTTATAGTGAAAAATATGTAATTATGGGAAAAGTAAAGAATGGTTTTATGTGGATAGGCCTGCTTTTTACGGCAGCGCTACTTATTAACGCAGTATTACCGGGAGAAGAGGGCACTGGCGTAACCTCTGTGGCAGACACCGAAAATAAGAATGATCCTTACAGTATTTCTGCGATTCCCATTCCTAAAGATATTCATTTTGCAGGAGAAAAAGTACCTGTTGAAGAACCCGATATTAAAGAGCGACTCGATAAAGAACTGCTGGTCAATACTTATTGGCAATCTAACGCATTATTGCTTATTAAGCGTTCAAAAAAATATTTTCCCGTCATTGAGCCCATTCTTAAAGCAAATGGCATTCCCGAAGATTTTAAATATCTGGCCGTGGCAGAAAGTGGTTTGCAAAATGTAGTTTCCCCTGCCGGTGCTACCGGTTTCTGGCAGTTGATGAAAGCAACCGCCAGGGAGCATGGTTTAGAAGTAAACGAAAACGTAGATGAGCGATACCACCTTAAAAAATCAACAGAAGCCGCCTGCGAATATCTTAAACAGGCTAAAGAACGTTTCGGTAGCTGGACGTTAGCCGCTGCTGCGTACAATGCCGGAAGAGCAGGAGTGCTGAACCAGCAGGGACGTCAAAAAGTAAACAATTATTATGATCTGCTACTGGGAGAAGAGACCGGGAGATATGTTTTTAGAATACTGGCTTTAAAAGAAATTCTTTCAGATCCTGATAAATACGGCTTCAAACTGGAAAAAGAAGATTATTACCAATGGATACCTACATATGAATTGGAGATCGATGAAGCAGTAGCAAATTTCGCTGACTTTTCTAAAAAGCACGGTATCAATTACAAAATACTCAAAATACACAACCCCTGGTTACGGGAAGCCTTTTTAGTAAACAATTCGCGTAAAAAATACGTGATAGAATTACCGCAAAAAGGACATTATAAAACAATCACCAAATGACATGGGAGCTTGCACGAGATTATCTCTGGCAATTCCTTATTATTCTTAATTATCTAATAGCCATTATTGCGGCAATAACCGTACTATTGGGTAATTTGAACCCTACCAAAACACTATCATATCTTATAGTGCTTATCGTATTTCCATTTATGGGAGTGATTTTTTATTATTTTTTCGGGCAGGAATATCGCAAAAACAAGCTATTCAAAAGGAAAAATGTACTAAACCAGACCGATATTAAACTCTGGGAAACCAAATTCAATCATAATAAAGCACGATTAGAAAAAGGACCTTTGAGTGACAAAATAAAACTCATAAGGCTGTTAAAAAGAAACAAATTATCCCCTTTAACATTTAAAAATAAAGTAGAGCTTCTTATTAACGGAAACCATAAATTTCAGCGTTTGTTTGAAGATATAACCAAAGCTACCCAAACCATTCATGTAGAATACTACATACTTGAAGACGATACTATTGGCTCCCAGTTAATAGACCTTTTATGCAGCAAAGCAGAGGAAGGTGTAGAAGTGCGGCTAAGCTATGATTATGTAGGGAGCAGAGTATCTGCCAAAAGCAGAAGGAAGCTAAGACGCAGCGGTGTGGAATTTCACCCGTTCATGCCGGTATATTTCCCAAAATTTACTAGTAAACTCAATCATCGTAACCATCGTAAAATAGTTGTAATAGACGGTAAAATAGGGTATATGGGAGGCATTAACATCTCAGACCGTTATGTGAATAGTGAAAACAATATGTATTGGAGAGATACACATTTACGGCTGGAGGGAGAATCAGTAAGTGTATTGCAACTTCATTTTATGCTACACTGGGACTTTGTAACACCTTACGATATTAATGTAGAATCGTATTTTTTTAATTCAAGCCCCGTATCGGAAAAAACAGCTGTACAGATCGCCGCCTGTGGGCCGGATACGGATTGGGCCAGTATTATGGAAGCTACTTTTACCGCTATTAATACCGCACAAAAGTATGTGTATATATGTACGCCTTATTTTATTCCTAATGATGAGATCATCATGGCTCTGGTAGCCGGGGCAAGAAGTGGTATCGAAATAAAACTCATTATTCCCGAAGAATCAGATTCCTGGGGCGCAAAATATGCTACCTATGCCTTTGTAAAACCATTACTGGAAGCAGGTGTACAAGTATATCTCTATACCAAAGGGTTCATTCACGCCAAAGTGATGCTCGTAGATGATGTTTTTAGTACCATAGGGAGCGCAAATATGGATAACAGAAGTTTCAATATTAACTTCGAGATCAATGCACTTATCTACGATGAAGAATTTACTGCCAAAGTACTTGAGTCTTTCAATGAAGATTTAACCAACAGCAGGCAGATAACACTTGAAGAATGGAATAATCGCGGAATAGTACAACAGTTAAAAGAAGGATTTTGTCGCTTGTGGGCTCCTTTGCTGTAGTGGTAACCCTAGAAAACAAAAAAGGTTTATATCTTTTTCATTTGTTGTTGCATCATCTTGATCTGATCGGATAGCATTTTTTGTTTATCCAGTTTTTTTGCTTCATTAAGTAAATTGGTAGCTTCTCTTTTTCTTCTTTTTTGCATAGCGATTCCTGCAAGGCTCAATTTAGCCATAGCAACATCGTAACTCATAGAAAGCCCCAGCTTAAGCGCTTTTTTAAAGTACTTTTCTGCTTCCGTGAGATTTTTTTGAGAAGACATAATTCCGTGAAGATAGTAATAATAGCCCTGTTGCTTTTTGATAAGGGAAGTCTCAGGGTTCTTAATTCTGTTCAGCCATTTTTGTGTACCCTCAAAATCCTGTTTTCGCATTCTCAAAAATGCGAGAAGAATCAGTTCATTTCTGAAATACAGAAAAACAAAAATACCGGCCAGTAAAACGAGAAAAATACCGTTGCCAATAGATCCTTCTATAAATTGCCATACCGCGGTACCTAAAATAATTGTGGCTATAATGAGTTTAATATTCTTATGAAACATACTTATTGGATAAGATTATAGGTTATTCTGGATTTTATGGTTGTGGGGATTTTAAAAGCTCCGTTCTCATCAAATTTTGAATGTCCTTTGGCAGTTCCTTCAATAATGAGCTCTTTTAAAAAGCCATTATAAGGGTTTACCTTAAGCCAGACTTTTTGTTCTCCGTTAAGTGCCATATCAACCCCGTTTTGATGGGTGTGAATGTTTACTTTACCATATCCCTGCATCATGGCTGTTTGCGGGTTTAACCCCGTAAGTTTCCAAGTGTTTTCTGCTTTAAAATTACCTGAAGAATAGGTGAGCCAGCTTTCATTGAGTTTGACATCTTTATCAGGATAAAAATAGGTCATTTGCTCATAGCTTTGAGAAAGGGCTTTGGCCCCGAATTCATTTTCAAGAGCAGCCCGCATAAGTTCACGGGTAAACTCGTCTTCTATAGAAGCTTTTTGCAACATATGCTCAATAAGTTCTTCACACCCTTTAACCTCGGTAATGGTGCCGTTTTTTTGAAGCGTTATTAGCAAAGGATATTTCAAAAGAGGTTTGTACATAGTATCCTCATCAGTCTCTGCCAATGCTTCAAAATGTACTAGGTCACCCATGAGGTTAGAATATAGATGGATGTTAAAATCAGTAAAAATTACCTGTAATTCATAGGTGTCCTGAAATACCTTTTGCACCGAGAATTTTAAGATCCCTTTGACATCACTGGTAATCGTTTGGTCAAGGCTGTCAATTTCCTGGGCAATTTCCTGAACTACGTGTTGTTGTACAAAAAAAACATCACCTTTTTTCAGGTTATAACGCAATGAGACCTGGGCATTTGCCGCATAAAAGAAAGAGGTTGCCAGCAACAGCAGTCCAAGTCTTGAAAATTTCATAAAAGTTACCTATATAAAGGGTGCAAAGGTAATAAAAACAAATGTAAATATTTTTATAATTCGGTTTGTGAGTGTAAAAACTCTTCGTATATTTGCGCCGCACTTTTGTAAAGGAATCTCGTGCCAGGAAGTAACAATATTTAAGCGTTTATTTTAAGATACTGAATAATGAAAAGAACATATCAACCATCCAGAAGAAAACGAAGAAACAAGCACGGTTTTAGGGAAAGAATGGCATCGGTTAATGGAAGAAAAGTGCTTGCCAGAAGAAGAGCGAAAGGCAGAAAGAAATTATCGGTTTCTTCAGAGCCTAGACATAAAAAGTAATGATTGTACTAATTATCAAAATATAAAAGGTGTTACTTTTGCAGGTAACACCTTTTTTGTATGGTAAAAAATAGCTAACTCATATATAAATATCTCTCATTGAAATGCCCAAAAGAAAAGATCTCAACTCCATTTTAATTATTGGTTCCGGTCCCATCATCATAGGTCAGGCTTGCGAATTTGATTATTCGGGTTCTCAATCTTTAAGGTCTTTGCGTGAAGATGGTATTGAAACCATCCTTATTAACAGCAATCCAGCCACGATTATGACCGACCCGTCCATGGCCGATCATGTATATTTAAAACCTCTCACTACCCGATCTATTATTGAAATTCTTAAAAAACATCCAACCATAGATGCAGTACTTCCAACCATGGGAGGGCAAACCGCACTTAACCTTTGCATCGAAGCCGATGAAAAGGGGATATGGGAAGATTTTGGAGTTGAAATTATAGGAGTAGATATTGATGCTATCCATATCACCGAGGATCGGGAAAAGTTCAAAGAACTGCTCAAAACAATAGACATACCGGTAGCTCCTGCCAAAATAGCGACCTCTTTTTTAAAAGGGAAAGAAATAGCTCAGGAATTTGGATTTCCACTGGTAATTCGCCCTTCATTTACGTTGGGAGGTACAGGTGCATCTTTCGTACATAGTAAAGAGGATTTTGAGAAGCTACTCACCCGCGGACTCGAAGCATCTCCCATACATGAAGTACTCATTGATAAGGCACTTTTAGGATGGAAAGAGTATGAACTGGAGTTGTTACGGGACAAGAATGATAACGTAGTTATTATATGTACCATTGAGAATATGGACCCTATGGGAATACATACGGGAGACTCTATAACTGTAGCTCCGGCCATGACCCTTTCAGATACGGCTTATCAGCGCATGCGTGATATGGCCATAAAAATGATGCGTAGTATAGGAGATTTTGCCGGAGGGTGTAATGTTCAGTTTGCCGTGAGTCCCGATGAGAAAGAAGATATTATTGCCATAGAGATCAATCCCAGAGTGTCCCGGTCATCTGCTTTGGCCTCAAAAGCCTCCGGGTATCCTATTGCTAAAATAGCTACAAAGCTTGCCATTGGTTATACCCTGGATGAACTGGATAACCAGATTACACAATCTACTTCTGCTCTGTTTGAACCCACACTGGATTATGTAATAGTTAAAATTCCTCGTTGGAATTTTGATAAGTTTGAAGGAGCAGACCGTACGCTGGGGCTTCAAATGAAATCGGTAGGAGAAGTTATGGGAATTGGCCGTTCATTTCAGGAGGCACTTCACAAAGCTACCCAATCACTAGAGATCAAACGAAATGGTCTGGGAGCAGATGGAAAAGGCTATACAAATTACGATCAGATAATCGATAAACTCACATATGCCAGTTGGGACAGAGTGTTTGTAATTTATGATGCGATACAGATAGGGATACCCCTTAGCAGAATACATGACATCACCAAAATCGATATGTGGTTCCTGAAACAATATGAAGAGCTACATCATCTCGAGAAAGAAATAAGTACCTACCAAATAGAAAGTATTCCCAAAAACCTTATTCTGGAAGCAAAGCAAAAAGGTTTTGCCGACCGGCAAATTGCACATATGCTAGGCTGCTGGGAAAGTGAGGTTTACAAAAGAAGAGCAGCACTGGGAATACAAAGAGTATATAAACTGGTAGATACCTGTGCGGCCGAATTTAAAGCCCATACCCCTTATTATTACTCTACTTTTGAAGATGTGATTAAGAATGCCGAAACAGGCGAGACCTATACCCATAATGAAAGTGAAGTAACCAACCGAAAAAAAATTGTAGTATTGGGGTCAGGACCTAACAGGATTGGGCAGGGAATAGAATTTGACTATTGCTGTGTACACGGTGTACTTGCCGCCGCCGAGTGTGGTTATGAAACCATTATGATTAACTGTAATCCCGAAACCGTTTCTACCGATTTTGACACGGCTGATAAGCTGTATTTTGAACCTGTGTTCTGGGAACATATTTACGATATAATAAATCACGAAAAGCCAGAAGGAGTTATCGTGCAGTTGGGGGGGCAAACCGCTCTTAAACTGGCTGAAAAGCTCAATAAATACGGTATCAATATTATAGGTACCAGTTTTGAATCTCTTGACCTAGCAGAAGACAGAGGTAGCTTTTCAACACTACTCAAAGAAAATAATATTCCCTATCCCCGGTTTGGTGTAGCCGAAACTGCAGATCAGGCTTTAGAACTTGCTAAAGAACTCGATTTTCCTCTCCTGGTAAGACCTTCTTACGTTTTGGGCGGGCAGGGTATGAAAATTGTGATCAATGAAGAAGAACTGGAAGAACATGTAGTGGATCTGCTCAGGAAAATACCCAATAACAAACTGTTACTGGACCACTATCTGGACGGAGCCATTGAGGCTGAGGCAGACGCTATTTGTGACGGAGAAGATGTATATATTATTGGGATCATGGAGCACATTGAACCCTGCGGGATACATTCGGGAGATTCTAATGCCACTTTACCACCATTCAATTTAGGGGAGTTTGTGCTCCAGCAAATTAAAGATCATACCCGAAAAATCGCACTTGCTCTTAATACCGTAGGGCTCATCAATATTCAGTTTGCCATTAAAGATGATATGGTGTATATTATTGAAGCAAACCCCAGAGCATCCCGTACTGTGCCTTTCATAGCCAAAGCTTATAAAGAGCCGTATGTAAATTATGCCACAAAAGTGATGTTGGGACATAAAAAGTTATCTGATTTTAACTTTAATCCTCAGCTAGAGGGTTACGCGATCAAACAACCCGTATTTTCATTTAATAAGTTCCCCAATGTAGATAAAAATCTCGGTCCGGAAATGAAAAGTACCGGAGAGAGTATTCTTTTTATAGATAGCCTTAAAGATGATGATTTTTACAATCTGTATTCAAGACGAAAGATGTATCTAAGTAAATAACCATAAATTTTGTTGGTATTACGATTACCTTTAGTATTGAATTAGAAATCTTAAAAATAAAGCCTGTGCATGCGTGCAGGCTTTTCATTTTTTCAGGGTGTAAAAAGTTACTTTTAGTCTTTTGTTAACGATATAATTCATTGTTATTCCGTAATTTAGCAATAAATGATTGTATATGAAAAGAAATCTACTTTTTAGTATAGTATCTTTATTTTTCTTAGGCACGCTGGTTGCAAATGCGCAACAGCCTATACAACCACCACCGCCTATGAATGAAGATACTTCGGTTTCTATGTGGAACGATTTACCCGTTACCAAACTGGATTCGTCTGATATATACCCAACTATAGCTACTGATTTTATAAGTATCAAAAAACCCTTTCCGGGTCGTTATATGCTCGTTAAAATTAAAGATATAGCCGGTTTTCCTTTGTTAGAACACAATCTGGAGGCCAATAATATAATAGACGTTTCTATGCTGCGCAGTGGTACTTATATTATCAAGATCATTTCAGATTATGAGATTGCCCTGGGCAAATTTGTGAAATTATAAAGAGTTTTCTTCTGTATCTTCGTGTGCAGCTCTTTTTAGTACGGTGTCCGGCAATGATTTTTTAGCTTTAGCGCCCATCTTTTTGAGTTTTTCGATAGAGGTTATGATATTTCCTCTTCCCTCAAAAAGCTTGCTCATAGCGCCTTTATATTCATTTTTGGCTTCATCCATTTTCTTGCCTACTTTTGTGAGATCTGAAATAAAACCTTCAAATTTATCATACAATGCTCCTGCCTGACGGGCAATTTCAATAGCATTTCGCTGTTGTTTTTCATTGTTCCACATCGTGTCTATTGTTCGTAAAGTAGCCAGAAGAGTAGAAGGGGTCACAATAACAATATTTTTTTCAAACGCTTTGTTATAAAGTGTATTATCCTGGTTAATTGCAATAGCAAATGCAGGCTCTATAGGGATGAACATAAGCACAAAGTCAGGACTTTCCATCTCATAAAGGTCTTCATATTTTTTTGCTGAAAGTTGCTCAATATGCCTTTTTATAGAATTTACATGTTCCTTGAGGAACAGGGCCTGTTCTTCGTTTTCCGTATTTACATAGCGTTCATAGGCCGTGAGCGATACTTTGGCATCAATGATCATCTTTTTTCCGTCAGGAAGGTGAATAATAACATCAGGCATAACACGGGTGCCGTCATCCCGGGTAAATGATTGTTGTACCTCATATTCTCTGTCTTTCTCGAGTCCTGATTTTTCCAGTACCCTTTCCAGAACAAGCTCCCCCCAGTTTCCCTGCATTTTACTATCGCCTTTCAAGGCTCTGGTTAGGTTCAGGGCTTCCCGGCTCATTTGCTCGTTGAGTTCTTTGAGTCCAAGAATTTGCTGCCGTAATGCCGCGTGATAGTCAATACTCTCTTTGTGGGTAGCTTCCACCTTTTTTTCAAAAAGTTGTATGCGTTCCTGTAGCGGGCTCAAAAGGTTTTTTATGTTTTCTCTATTCTGAAGAGTAAACTTGGTAGATTTTTCATCCAGAATTTTGTTGGCCAGGTTCTCAAATTCTTTGGTAAATTTTTCCTGAAGCCTGGTTACTTCTTCTTTTTGCTCATCATGTCGGGACCTGAGGTTTTCAAACTCCGCATTGCGCCGGGTAATTTCAATATGTAACAGATCTTTCTCCTTACGTATCTCTTCTTTTTCATCAATAAGAATGTCTATTTGGCCCCTCAAATCAGATACTGTATTCGTGAGCTGGTTCTCTCTTTCCAGAAGTGTACTTTCTCTGGATCGCGTTCGCAGGTTTTGTATATACGTTCCTAATAAGGTTCCCAGAAATACACAAATTAAAGCTATGAGTATAAAAACGAGATATTCAGGCATTAGATCATTGTTTAATATGTCAAAGATAAGATTTTACCAAACGATGTCTCTTTATAAAGGTGTTTTGTGGAGAAGTCATTATTTCTGTATCCTGAAGCTGCCTGTATTTTTATCAAATTTTATGAGATCTTCGGGAAAAAGTGATGTAAAACAGCCGTTCTCTATAAGTTCACACGGTTCGCCAAAAGCAGTGCCCGAATCTTGCATCACCAGCATATAATCACACAATTGTATGGCCAATTCTATTTCGTGAGAAGAAAAGAGTATGGTTTTTCCCGTTTCATGGGCTATATGTTTTAATAGTTTCAGAATATAAGCCTTGTGGTAAATATCCAAATGTGTTGTAGGCTCATCAAGTATGATTAATGGGGTGTCCTGGGCCAGTGCACGGGCAATCATGACCTTTTGTAGCTGGCCGTCACTCAGTTCAAAACACTTTTTATGTTGAAGTGAATGAATATTCACAAGTTGGAGAGATTCTTTTATTTTCTCAGAATCTGAAGAGGTTAACGTCCCCATCCAGTTTGTATAGGGATGTCTTCCTAATGCTACAACCTCTCCAACCGTCAGGTTGCGGGAAGGAGGTTGTTCGGTTAATACCAGGCTTAGTTTGGAGGCCAGTCCGGAAGAGGTATATTGCTCTAAGCGTGTTTTGTGTAAAAATATGTCACCAGACAATGCCGGCTGTATGCCAGCCAGGGTTCTGAGTAAAGTAGATTTACCAATTCCGTTAGGTCCTGTAACTGCAGCCAGTTCTCCTGTGGAAAGTGAAAAAGAGATGTTTTTCTCTATTACAGACATGCTTTTTTTACTTCGATAGCCAATAGAGAGGTCTTTAACAGCAAGGACGGTATGTTTTTTTTTCGTTGTGATAAAAATTGTTTTGAATTAGAATAACATTCTCTTCCTTTTTACCAGAAGCCATATTACTACCGGCGCTCCTATCATAGAAGTAATCGCATTAATGGGTAATGTGTACTCAGAAGCAGGTAATTGTGCAATAGTATCGCAAATTAACATAATTATTGCACCAGACAATGCTACTGCGGGCATTAAAACTTTATGGTTTTGGGTAATAACCACCAAACGAGTGAGGTGAGGTACGGCGAGGCCTATAAAAGCAATAGGCCCGGCAAAAGCGGTAACGCTTCCTGCAAGTAAGCTGGTGGCTATAATAATAAGATATCTGGATTTCTTTACATTAAGCCCCATACTGGCTGCATAGTTTTCACCTAGCAACAATGCATTTAATGATTTTAAGGCACCAACAGACAATACTGTGCCTATAAGGAAGATAAGAACAAAAACTGCTAGCTGGTTCCAGCTTAAGTTGCCCAGGCTTCCAAAAGACCAGAATACGTATTGCTGAAGTTTTTGCATATCGCTAAAAAAGGACAGCACACTAACGATAGCGGTGGTAATGCTGCCAAACATAAGTCCTATAATAAGGATTGCCATAGTATCTCTTACACGGGCAGCTACGCCTACAACGGCAAGAAGCACCAGAAAACTACCCAAACTGGCGGCTATAGCAAAAGAAAGTGTACTGTTTGCCATACCTGCAAGGGAGCCTGTAAATAGAGAAGCCCCGAAAACTAAAATAGCGACCCCTAAACTTGCACCTGAGCTAATACCAAGAACAAAAGGGCCGGCAAGCGGATTTCTGAATAAGGTTTGCATAAGCAGGCCGCTTATGGAGAGAGCACTTCCCGTTACCAGTGCTGTAACTGCTTTGGGTAACCGATAGTTAAAAATAATATAACTCCATGATTCCTTAAATGGAGGGTCGCCGGTGAGAATTAGCAGGATATCTTTTATTGGTATTTGTACAGAACCCAGACTAATGTTAACTAAAAGGGAGAGTACCAGTATGGCACCCATTATTAAAAAATAACTTCTATATGAGCGTACGGGTTTCAACTACTCAAGTGGTTTTAAAAAATAAGGTTGGTGATCTGGTAAGATCCCGGGGTGTATAATATGGATAAGATCTTTTAAGACAATATCAGGCCGGTTAGGAGCCAGTTCATAATATAAAACCCCTCCTGTAGGACCGCGTGTAAGCGAAAATGTAAACACCTTACGGTCCTTAAAAGCCTTAAATTTCATATAGTGTTGGTTGGCTTCCTCTATTTCTTTATATGAAACAAACTGAGAGGGACCTATCCAGAAATCGGCTTTTTGCCCTTTTTCCAATACATTTTCAAAATTGAGAGAAAGACTGCCTGTACCTTCTGTATCTTCCCATAAATAAGCCGCATTGGCATCTTTTAGAAATTGAGCCGCCCAGCTGTTTCCGGCAGGCAGGTACCAGACATCTTTGTACATGGCACCTGCCAGTACAGTGGGTTTATTTGAAGCCGATTGTACCATTTTTTTTGCATTTTCATATTCTTTTTCGATAGAAGAAAAAATACTGTCTGCTTCTTTTTCCTTTTTAAAAAAAGGGGCAAAGAATTTTATCCATTCGGCTTTACCCAAAGGAGTTTGTTCGGTCCAGTCACCATTGTAAACTACAGGGATATTAGACTTTCTAATAGTTTCATAGGCTTTATTTCTGTTATCTATCGAAAAACCTACCACTACTTCCGGTTGCAGATCTAAAAGAACTTCGGTATTTATAGTTTCATTTTTCCCCAGTTCTTTTATCTGGCCTTTTTCAATTAGCTTTCTTGTTTTCTGTGAGGAAATAAATTCAGTATTGGGGAACGCGGTAAGTGTATGTTCAACACCCAGCATTTCCAGTACAGGAATATGAGTAGTAGAGGTAACTACCACCTTTTCTACGGGCACCCCGATAATAGCATCATATTGATCTGCGGGTAATGTGGTAAATGCCATCTCTGTTTTATCAATAAGCGCATATGTAAACGTTTCTTCACTTTCATTCCAGGGAGAAGAGACTGAAATTACAGTGATAGCCCCCTGTTTTTCTACCGTAAAACCTTTTGCATGGGAGATCTGGGATAGGGTAGTACTGGGTTTTGGAGTATCAGGGATACGTTGATTTTCCGATGGATGCTCCGTATTTTTTTTACAATTTGCCAGCAATAACAGGATAAAGAAAAAGTAATAGGTTTTCATATGTTCTAGGCTTCAATAGTCAACTTCCAAAATTACCATTAATATTTGAAAGTAAAGATATACCTAAAAAGCAGTATTTCCCGGATCATACTCCCCATATATTGTTAGTAAAGTTTTGCGCGTAAAACATTTAAGTAAACTGTTCATATCTGTATCCTGTGCATATTTTAAGAAAGAAGTCATAATCAGAAATAAAAAGATAGTATATTTATCTCCGATTTAAGGTTTGATGTGTCCCTTCAGGAGATGTCAATTAAAAGGGAATTCGGTGAAAAACCGGAGCTGTTCCCGCAACTGTAAGCTTTGTTCTGAAACGAATGCTTGCTAACTCTCTTTTAGCCACTGTTCTGCATTTAGTGCAGAATGGGAAGGCCGTTAGCAAGACGCAAGCCAGGAGACCTGCCTTTATCAATTAACTATTGTCAAACTTTCGGGATAAAAGTTTAGGTATGGGTAAGCTACATACTTTTTTTCCCTTTTATTTAAACTAACATGAATAAAAGATGTATTTCTTTTGTGTCATTAGCTATGTTCGTATTGGCAGCTAAGGCACAACAAACGCCACAACAACTGGAAGAAGTAGTGGTGACAGATTCTCGGTTCGAATTAAAACGTGAAAACTCCGGTAAAATGGTAATTACCATTTCAGAAGAAGAACTGGAAAAAAACCAGGGAAAAACCCTGGCAGAGATCATTAATGCAAAAAGCGGATTTGAGGTAAACGGAAGCCGAAGTAATGCAGGTCAAAACATAAGTACGTTTGTGCGTGGTGGTAATAACCGGCAAGTGCTTGTGATTATAGACGGTATTCAGGTATCAGACCCTTCGTCTATTACAGGAGCTTATGATCTGAGGCTTATAGATATTTCGCAAATAGCTTCTGTAGAGATCGTAAAAGGAGCTGCAAGTACCCTGTATGGAAACAATGCAGCAACAGCCGTTATTAACATAACGACTAAAAAGTCTGGAGATAAACCTATAGAAGCCTTCATACAATCATCAGTAGGGACAAATCAGTCTCAGAAAGAGGATGCATACAATCCTGCCGATTTTTCCAACGCACTGACTTTACGAGGCTCCGCCGGTGAATTGTCGTATGTAGCCGGATTTTCTCAACAATATACAGACGGCCTTTCCGCTGTCATAGATGAAGATAGTTTTGAGCGTGATCCTTTCTCAAAGATCAATGGTATCCTTAAACTGGGATATCGTTTTACAGAGCAGTTCAACCTTACTATTTCCGGTAACTACGATAAGTACAATGCGGCATTTGATAATTCTTTTCCTCTGGAAGATGCTCCTTTTGAATCGAGAAGTGAGCAGGTACGTTTTACCGCTAGCCCCTCTTTTACATATAAAAACGGTAGTTTGGTACTAAATGCTGCTTACAATAGGATACAAAGGGACATTACCTCAGGTATTACTACAGAGCTTGATGCAGAGAACTATGTGATAGACCTTTACAATAAATATACATTTAACGATAAATTCTACACCATTATAGGGGTTAACCATATCAATAACAAAGCAGTTTTTGAAACCGATACCGATTTTTCCATAACAGACCCTTATGTAAATGCAGTTTGGGTATCTGATTTCGGATTAAACATGAATGCAGGTATGCGCATGAACAATCATAGTGAATACGGAAGCCATTTTACCTACAATCTAAACCCATCGTATGTATTTAAATTAAACGATGACTATCTCAAAATTTTGGGTTCGTTTAGTACTTCTTATATTACCCCTACATTGACACAGCTTTTTGGGCGTTTTGGACCAAATCCTGACCTAGAACCGGAAGAAAACCGAACGCTGGAGGGAGGTGTCGAATACCGTAATAATAGCAATCTTAGAATAAGTGGTGTTTTTTTTAACCGCTTTGAAGAAAACTTTATAGACTTTGTAACCTTAAATGTTGATCCGTTTGAAGGGATCTATCAAAATTTAGACCAGGATTTTACCGTACAGGGTCTGGAACTGGAACTGGAGGCACAACCTATCAATAAAGTTTCATTTAGTGCCAATTACACATTTACAGAATCTAAGGACCGTATCGCACTGCGAATTCCTAAACACAAGGCCAATGCCAGCTTAGCATACGATGTGTCTGAAGACATGTTAGTGTCGGTTAATTATCAGTTTACTGATGAACGACTAGACCTCAATGAGGTAGATCTCGATTCTTTTTCTATCGTAGATTTTTATGTAAGTCATATGTTTATGAACAAAAAAATGAAAGTATTTGCGAATGTTAATAATCTACTTAATGAAGATTACCTCGAAGTAGCCGGTTTTATGACCCGTGGAAGAAATGTACGTATAGGATTTTCACTTACGCTTTAAACTAAAAAGGGCCGCTGCAAGCGGCCCTTTTTCAAATATAAATACTAATGTTAATTCAACTCAATATACATATTATCTTTTGTAGGTTTAAACATTTTGGAATTAGTGATCTCTTTTATGGGTATTACTGGCGTACTAATAAGGCTTCTGCTAATAGTACCTGTTATTTCCTGAATGGCCCTTGCCAGAAGAGGCTCGTTCTGAGAACCTAAAACCCCCAGGTTTGAAAGATCTTCTTTAAGCTCTATATCAGGAACCAAACCTGATGTGTAATCAGAGTCTCCTATGGAGTTTTCATTGCGCCCTACTAAAGGCTGTACCGCATAGGTATGATTAGGGTTAATTTCGTTAAAATTCCTCGGCCTGTATCTTAAATCTGCATTAGGCGCATCAAATAAAGTAATAGAGAACTCATTTTTACCTGTGGTAACATCCCCAATGTGAATTACATTTATATGCGGTTCCAGACCGTTAATAACCAGTTCGCTGGCAGAAGCACTACTGTTTAATGCCAAAATATAGACTTTAGTAAGGTTAAGGCTGTTAATGGCACTACCGTTCACCTGGCTGGGAAACTCAGTATTTCTGGCAACTCTGTTCTGAACATTGCTGTTCCAAACACCTTTAAGAAAAAGGTCTCCATTAAACTGTCCGGTTATCATACTTGCCAGAGCTGCTGATGAATTTACAGAGCCGCCCGGGTTATAGCGAAGATCGAGCACCAGTTCGGTTACTCTTGCACTTTTAAGCTGCCCGAATGCGTCATTAAGTTCGTCATCAAAATTAGAGGTAAACGCGTTATACATAACATACCCTATTTTAGTACCGTTTACATCAAAATGGGTACTTATTAACACCGGATTTTCCGTAAGCTCCTGTTTGGTGAGGGATACTTCCCTGCTATTGGGTGTAATAACACCTCCGCTTATATCGGCCATATTTAAGGTGTAGGTGTCATTAGACCCAAAAAGAAGATTGACATAATTGTCAAGCGTAAGTGTCTGGCCATCCACACCTGTAAAAGCATCTCCTCTTTGAATATTTTTGGTAGCAGCATCAGAACCGGGAATAATGTACCTCACATACCCAAATACGTTGGTAGTTCCGGTAATACGGCCCAGTCCAAACTCAACCCCGTTAGATTTGAAAACCCCCTGTTGTGAATTGAGGAGTTCCACATAATCATCTGTGATAAAACTAAAACGATCAATTGCCGCAGATTCTCCTACCACATTTATATGTTGGTTACAGAGGTTAAAAAAGAGACTTTGGGGGCTGCTAAAACGGGAAAGAAAGGATTCATACTCGTCATTATTACGAAAACGGTCATCTGCCAGATCCTCAACATCTTCTTGCCAGAGATACCAGTAATTCATACTTTTCCAGATAAAATCCTGTACCTCTAGATCACCTGATACGGCAATAACGTCATCATCATTATCGGAGCAGGAAGCAAAAACCAGCATGAAACCGGCTAATAAAAGAAAGACTTTTTTCATAAAAAATGGTTTAATATCATAGCAACTAAAGCACCAAATTACTAAATAGTATTATGAATATAAAACTTTTTGTAACAAAAAGGAGAGTAGTTCGTCTTCCTTGTATAACACCCTAAGAAGTGTTGCTAACCGACCAAAGATGAAACAGTCTGAATTTTTAAAGATAGTAATACCGTTTAAGGACAAGGTTTTTCGATTAGCTAAACGATTGTTGGTTTCTGTAGAAGAAGCAGAAGATGCCACCCAGGAAATACTTTTGAAGTTATGGACCAACAAAGAGGGAATAGGCAAATACAAAAATGTAGAAGCCTTTACCATGACGATGACCAAGAACTATTGTCTGGATCGTTTAAAGTCAAAACAGGCATCAAACCTTAAACTGGTTCACAGTAATTATAAAGATGAACAGGTTTCTTTGCAAAAGCAGTTAGAAGCAGAAGATAGTGTACAGTGGATGAACCGGATCATGAAAAACCTTCCGGAGCAACAAAAACTGGTACTACAATTAAGAGATATTGAACAGTATGAATTTGATGAAATAGCAAAAATGCTGGAAATGAACCCTACCGCAGTACGAGTAGCACTGTCGAGAGCCCGAAAAACCGTGAGAGAAGAATTGATAAAAAAACATAACTATGGAGTTAGTTAATACTATAGAAAAATTGTTAGAAAAGTACTTTGAAGCTACGACCACCGTGGCTGAGGAGAAGGAATTACAGGCTTACTTTTCCGGGGATGATGTAGCACCTCACCTCGAAGAGTATATACCTATGTTCCAGTCTTTTTCAATAGCCAGACAAGAGCGTTCTACCAGACCCGTTCCATTAAAACCTCA
The DNA here is from genome assembly GCF_037646345.1 of Ascidiimonas aurantiaca. Classification (NCBI taxonomy): domain Bacteria; kingdom Pseudomonadati; phylum Bacteroidota; class Flavobacteriia; order Flavobacteriales; family Flavobacteriaceae; genus Ascidiimonas; species Ascidiimonas aurantiaca. Next base: position 447,910 of record NZ_JBBEWR010000002.1, read on the forward strand.
AGTAAATATAATAATATATAGGTGGATTTCTGTGGCAGCAGTAGCGGTTCTTGCATTTGGTATTTATTTTGGCAACTGGTATAGCGATAAACAAGAAATAGAAATGGCCTACCAGGAAACCCAAAAAGCGTTTGAGTTAATTGCCCAAAACCTTGACAGAGGTACTAAGAAAATGGGATATCTCAATGAGTTTACAAATACAAAAAGTAAAATTTTAATTAACGATTAAAAAAAAGATCATGAAAAAAATAGTTTTATGTATAGCATTGGCTGCTTTTCCAATAATTCTTTCAGCCCAATCCATTTTCGATAAATTTGAAGATATGGATGATGTAAGTACGGTAGTCGTAAATCAGAATATGTTTAAGCTTTTCTCTCGTATTGAGGCCGATGATCCGGAAGCAAGAGAGTTTATGGAAATGGTGAAGTCACTTAAAGATCTCAAAGTGTTTATTACGGAAGACAAAGCGGTTTCTGAAGAAATGAAAGCTACCGTAGATACCTACCTTAAGCGTTCTTCATTGCAGGAACTTATGCGGGTAAAAGATAAAGAAACCAATGTGAAGTTCTATATCAGGCAGGGAAGAGATGAAGACCACGTAAGCGAATTGTTAATGTTTGTTACCGGTATTAAGGAAGTAGAAGCTAATGGCAGGAAAATAGAGACCGTTTTGCTCACGCTTACCGGAGACATAGACCTTACCAAAATCAGTACCTTAACAAAAAAGATGAACCTTCCATCCGAATTGGAAAAGGCAGATAAGAATAAGTAATTAAAAAGTTCCTTAAATGGATATGGACACCTTCTCTTATAAAAAGTTGAGTCCATATCCATTTAAGAGATCTAAACTATTAATATAAATCTTTTAAAGATGAGAACAGTACGTACATTTTTTCTTCTCCTTATAGCAGGGATGCTTTTCCAATCTTGCAATAACTCCCAAAGTTTGCAACAATATTATGTAGATAATCAGGCTAATTCTGATTTTATGGCTATAGATTTTCACACAAGTATGCTGAATATAGAAGAAGCAGATCTGGATGAGGCACAAAAGGAAGCATACCAATCTATACGAAAACTAAATGTACTTGCTTTTAAGCTTACTGAGGAAAACAAGCAGACTTTTGAAGAAGAAAGAATCAAAGTAAGAGAGATATTAAAAAATCCGAGATACAAGGATCTGGTAAAGCTCAATTCGGGAGGTATAAAAGCTACGGTGAAATATCTCGGGGAAGAAGATGCGATAGACGAGGTGATCATTTTTGGGATCAATGAAGAAATGGGATTTGCCGTAGTTCGTGTATTAGGAGAAGATATGAGGCCTGAAAATGTAATGAAGCTTATGTCTGTTGTAGAACAAAGTGGTGCCGGAGAGAACTCACTGGAAGCTTTGAAAGGCTTTTTAGGTCAATAAAGAGATGGTATAAGGTTCAAATCAATCAAAGTGTTAATTAAGCGAAACCCCGTTATCAAAGGGGTTTTGTTTTTTTGGTATTTCTGAGTTCTTTAGATCCCGGTATAATTAAAAGGAGTAATTGCCTTTAATTCTTCTTTAATGGTATTGTTTACAGAAAGTGTATCAATAAAATCGGAAATGGTGTTTTGTGTGATCCTGCTATTGGTTCGGGTTAACCCTTTAAGGGCCTCGTACGGATTGGGATACCCTTCTCGTCTTAAAATGGTTTGTATAGCCTCGGCCACTACAGCCCAGTTGTCTTCGAGATCTTTGTCAAAACGTTCTTTGTTCAGAAGCAGTTTGTCAAGCCCTTTTAAGGTTGCCTCAAATGCTATAAGGGTATGCCCGAAAGGTATTCCTATATTTCTGAGAACGGTACTGTCTGTAAGGTCTCTTTGCAGCCGGGAAACTGGTAATTTGGCAGAAAGATGTTCAAAAAGAGCATTGGCGATCCCTAAATTACCTTCCGAATTTTCAAAATCGATGGGGTTTACTTTATGCGGCATCGCAGAAGAGCCTACTTCTCCCTCTTTAATACGCTGTTTAAAATAATCCATAGAAATGTAGGTCCAAATGTCGCGGTCCAGATCAATTAAAATCGTATTAATGCGTTTCAACCCGTCAAAAACGGCTGCTGCATGGTCATAATGCTCAATTTGAGTGGTGGGAAAAGAGTGGTAAAGCCCCAGTATGTTCTCAACAAAATCTTTACCAAAAGCCTTCCAGTCTGTATCGGGATAGGCAACGTGGTGTGCATTGAAGTTTCCGGTAGCTCCGCCAAATTTGGCCGCAAACGGAATTTGCTGTAAAGCTTTTAATTGCTCTTCAATACGCTTTATAAAAACAAGTATTTCTTTTCCAAGACGTGTAGGTGAAGCCGGTTGCCCGTGGGTACGGGCCAGCATGGAGACCTCTTTCCAGTTGTTTGACAATTGATCCAGTTTTGCAACCAGTCGTGTTAACGTAGGTAAATATGCCTGCTGAATAGCTTCTTTTATAGATAATGGGACTGCTGTATTGTTAATATCCTGTGAAGTAAGGCCAAAATGTATAAATTCTTTATACGCTGAAATACCCAGATGTTCAAAGCGCTCTTTTATAAAATATTCTACAGCTTTCACATCATGATTGGTGATACTTTCAATGTCTTTTATCGCCTTTGCATCTGATGAGGTGAAGTTTTCATAGATATTTCTAAGATCGTCATACAAGGAAGCGTCAAAATTTGCAAGTTGTGGTAACGGCAGGTTACAAAGGGCTATAAAATATTCGATCTCTACACGTACCCTGTATTTTATGAGTGCCTCTTCGGAGAAAAACGCAGATAGTATTTGGGTTTTATTACGATAACGTCCGTCTATGGGAGAGATTGCATTAAGTGCCGTAAGCTGCATAACAGTAATTTTTAAGAAGGCTCAAAGATACTTCATAAGCCACATATAATAAAGTCTTATTCTTTTTCTTTATGCAGTTTTTCAAGGGTTTTTATGGCAGCAGCTTTAAAGCCGGGAGATTGTTTTGGTATTTGCAGCTTTAATACACTTACAAGTTCTGGATGTATCCATGCAAACTTTTTTCCTAAAAGGTGCAAAGTGTAAATAGAGTACGCTTTGGGAGCTACTTTTACATCGCTTATTAACCAGTCAAAACACGCTTCTGTTATTCGTTCCAAATGCAGATCATTAATTGCATTTTTAAGGGGTGTATCTTTTTTGGCGAAATAATGTTTGGTGAGTAGCTGGCATGTTTTGGCAACGGGTCGTATAGAAGATTCCCTGGAAAACCCTTTCAGGTTCTCTGTAAACTCGTCGAGATACGGAATGAGTAGAGTGGGGTTTTTAAGCATGACAAACTCCAGAATCCAGCACGCACGTGAAGAAACCTCATTATGAAACTGGTAGCAAATTAGAAGCAGTTCGGGAAATAAATCAGGCTGACGAATTACTTTTTCTGCCAGGCGCAGGCGGGTTTCGCGATATGCTTTTAATGTTTCAAGTTCTTCGTAAAAGGTTTTCGCAGCCATATTTTTTGTTACTTTTAAAGCTCAAAATTTACATCAAAATGAAAATACTGAAAAAAATTCTGGTAGCATTGTTACTTGTCTTAATTGTTATGCAGTTTTTCCGCCCTAAGAAAAATCAGTCTGATGTAGTTCCTGCTACAGACTTCCTGGCAGTGACCAATCCTACTCCGGAAGTACAATCACTGGTTAAAAATGCCTGTTATGACTGTCACTCTAATCATACACGCTATCCCTGGTACAGTGAGGTAGCTCCTTTTTCGTATATAATTGCAGAGCATATAAAAGATGGAAAAAAGCATCTCAACTTTTCTGAATGGGATAATTATAGCACAAAGAAAAAAGCACATAAACTTGAAGAGTTTGTGGAAGAAGTAGAGGAGGCACACATGCCCCTGGATTCATATACCTGGCTTCATAAAGATGCGAAATTGTCTCAGGAACAGATCACCAAACTCACCAACTGGGTGAAAGATGTACATTTTATTTACCAGTTAGGCGATTCGCAATAAGAGGTACTCCTTCGGTAGCTTTTTGTGCAATAACGTGAAGTTTATGCATATCGTTTTCCCGTAAAGAGGGTTCGGGATCTATAAAATAAATGGGAACATCGGTTTTTCTATAATGTACAAGATTGGCGGCCGGATACACTTGCATTGATGTACCAATAACCAAAATAAAATCGGCCTGCTGTATTACAGGAATGGCAACCTCGATCATAGGAACCATTTCTCCAAACCATACAATATGTGGTCTTAACTGGTGTTGATGCTCGCAAAAATCACCGAAGCTTAGATCTTCTCTCCAGTCGTAAATAAGGTTCTCATCAAAAGTGCTCCTTACTTTTAAAAGTTCACCATGCAAATGTAGCACTTTGGTACTGCCTGCTCTTTCATGCAGGTCATCAACATTTTGAGTAATTACCGTTACGTCAAAATCCTCTTCCAGTCGGGCAAGAGTAAAATGTGCAGTATTTGGTTGTACCGTAAGAAGTTGTCGTCTTCGTTTATTGTAAAAATCAAGTACCAGTTCCGGATTTTTTTCCCACCCAAAAGGCGAGGCTACTTCCATAATGTCATGACCTTCCCAGAGGCCGTCTGCTCCTCTAAAGGTACTGATACCGCTTTCGGCACTAATGCCTGCACCTGTTAGTGCCACCAGTTTTTTCATTTTCTGATTTTTTTCAAATTTAAGATAACACCTATATTTGACAAAACAGAATTTATGAACCAGATAAAACTTCTCAAATACCTGGAGGGTTTTATGACCGAAGAACGTAAAAAGCGTTTTTTGGAAATACTCTCAAACCGTACCAAACATTTTACGGTAGTTATGGAAGATGTTTTTCAGGCGCATAACACCAGTGCGGTAATACGCAGTTGCGATGTTTTTGGGTTACAGGAGGCACATTTTGTTGAAGAACGATTTGGGAAAAAGCTGGACAGCAAAATTGCTATGGGAGCACAAAAATGGGTAGATGTGCACAGGTATGCCAAAACAGAAGATTGTATTGTACACTTACAAAAAAAAGGGTATCAAATAATTGCAACCACCCCACATAATGATTCTTGTTTTCTTGAGGATTTCGACATATCTCAAAAAAGTGCGTTTTTCTTCGGAACAGAAAAGCAAGGTCTTTCCGATGAAGTCATGGAAAAAGCAGATGGTTTTCTAAAAATACCTATGGCAGGTTTTACCGAGAGCCTCAACATTTCGGTTTCGGCGGCTATTATTTTACATTCGGTAACATCCCGGTTGCGAAAATCAGATATTCCCTGGCAACTTTCTGAAGATGAAATTCTTGAAAAAAGAATAGACTGGGCCAGGAAGACCGTAAGGAGCGTTGAGGATATTCTCTCAAGGTACTATTCTGATAATGAATAATTTAATATTTTTTTAGCATTTTATTTTTTAAATTTACATAACAACCTAAACCACAACTCAATGACAATACTGTTTTATATACTGGGAGCCCTGGTACTTGTTTTTGTTATACTTCTTATAATAGCTCCTAAAACATACGATGTTTCAAGAACTGTTGAGGTCTCCAGACCACTTCCTGAGGTATTTAATTACCTAAAACTGCTAAAAAACCAGGACGAATGGTCGCCCTGGAGCAAAAAAGACCCTAATATGCAAAAAGAATTTACGGGAACCGATGGTACTGTAGGCGCTATCTATTCCTGGAAAGGCAACAAAGAAGTAGGTGAGGGCGAACAGGAGATCACAGGTATTGAAGAAAACAGGATTATTGAAAGCCGGTTGCGTTTTTTCAAACCCTGGAGGTCTGAGTCTGATGCTTATATAAGTGTGGAAGAATCCGGAGATAATAAAACGCGGGTAATATGGGGGTTATCAGGAAAGAATAAATTTCCCGTGAGTATATTGATGATCTTTATGAATATGGATAAAATGGTAGGTAAAGACTTTGAAGAAGGTCTTGCGAACCTTAAAAGTATTTTAGAAAAATAATAATTTTACTAGTATGGAGTATAATATAGTAGGATGGTTTGAAATCCCGGTACTGGATATGGGCCGGGCAAAGAAATTTTATGAAACCGTATTTGATGTTAATCTGCATCAGGAAGATTTTGACGGGGTTTTAATGGCGTGGTTTCCTTTTGCTGAAGGTAAGCCGGGAGCCCCGGGATCTCTTATTTTGCATAAAGACAGTTACCAACCTGATGCTCATAAAGGAGTGTTGCTCTATTTTTCTTCGCAAAACGTATCAAATGAACTGGGAAAGATAGAAGAGGCGGGAGGAACCATTTTACAGGGAAAAACACTTATTTCCGAAGAAATTGGATATATGGCCACTTTTCTGGATAGCGAAGGTAACCGGATAGCTTTGCATTCAAGAGCATAGCCTTTTACAGTAACCTATATTCTATATAACCGCGGTTTGTTTAATGTAAGGCTCAGTTTTATTGACAGGACAGGCGTGCGCTCCATGAATCTGTTTGATTTGGTGGTGTAGCCGTCTCCACGATCAATGTATAAATATCAGAACTACTACTTTTCCTAAACCTCAAATAAGTAGCTCCGGAAGCCAGTGATAATCCCCACGGCCCTGGATAATTAGCAGTTCCAATCCAATTTGATTCAGCTACATCATTACCATTACTGTCTTTTATTCTAAATCTGTTTGGAACATCAGCAGGACTAACAAACATAGAAATAGTAGCTCCTGTATTTACGCAGCTTACATCAAAGTCCTCATCGGGATATATGTAATAACTACTCGTGATTCCATAAAAACCCCCAAAACTCCCTCCGCAATCATCCGTACAGGGAGGAGATTGTTTGCTTATGGCCTTAATGGTTTGACATACCCCTCCATTGATAGAAACTGTTAGGTTACCACCGTTGAAAGTTGATGAAAAACTTACATTTATATTGGTTGTTCCCTGACCAGAAGTTATGGTCATAGTACTGATATTACTAACGGACCATTGAATAGAGGAAGGACTGATAGTGGGACTTTTTGGTGTTACAGAATACGATCTTACCGTTCCGGCAACTACCGATGAAGGACCATTTAAAGGATTGTCACAGGAAAAGCCTCTTGCAGAAATGGATATTATATTTTCACTTATTTCAGAAGATTCGTAATCGAAATCGGTTTCCGAAGTACAGGCGGTAGCAAAAAAAAGTACGATAATTAAATAATAAAGTTTGGAAGCTCTCATTGTCAGTTATTTATTGGTTACCCAAAAATAAAAAATTAACTTAGGATTACAATAAAATAAAGAATAATTGATAATAAAAAATAAGAAAAAACTTTAAAAATAAATAATACAATGTAAAAAATCTGATTGGAATTATGTGGTATGAAAGTTAATCATACATATCGTTTTCGATCCCGTTTTTGCCTGATTAAATATTATCATTACTCAAACCATGGGAAACAAAAGATCATTGTAAACAAAAGCAATCAAGTTCATAACAATATGGGCTAACCAGGTTATCCTGAAGCCATTTGTATCATTTCGTTCTTTTCCGATGAGGTAAATAAAAGCAAATACAAAACCAATGATCAATGTAAAAACTATGTAATAAATATTGTAATAATGAGCTAATCCAAATAATAAAGCAGAAAGAAATAGGGCCAGTATCTTAAATGAAACGTTTTTTTTAAAATATAAAATAAGCTCAATTACACAGTACTGGAACAAAAAAGTTTCAATCAGCGGTCCGATTATAACAGAAGTAATAAAAATATAAAGTAAGCTTTTACCTTCTAAAAAATCAACACTTAAAATATCATCACCTACAAAATATTTAATAATAAAAGAACCTGAAAACTGCAGAGTAATTAATAGAAAAAAGGTTGTAAGAATAAATCTTTTTTTACCTGTATTCTTAAAGTAAACTATGAGATCTCTCAACATACTTGTTTAATAAGCAATTATGATCTTTTGTTTTTTTTAATTTAGTTTGGTAAGAGTAGCCAAATATTTTTCATTCAGGAAGATAACTTTTTACAACAATCTATATTCCATATAACCGGCGGTTTGTTGGGCTACTTCTTTTCCATGAAGTTTTTCTACCAGATGAAAAGACATATCTATACCTGCCGAGATCCCACCGGAGGAGTAAATATTACCGCTGTTAGTAAAGCGTTTATTTTTCTGAGGAGCTCCATCGGGTACCAGTTCCTGCATATCGCCATAAACCTGGTGATGGGTACAGTATGGTTTACCTTTTAAAAGACCTGCCATTGCCAACATACGGGAACCCGAACATACACTGGCTATAATTTCAGTTTTTGGATACACGGCCTTTATCCAGTTAATCACCTCTTTATCTTTTATCACCTTACGCGTACCATTCCCACCAGCCAAAATAAGAATATCCGGTGAAGGAGCTTCTTCTATTGCATAATCAGGGTTTACAGATAAACCATTAACCGCAGTAATGGCATCGCGTGTTTTGGCAAGAGTGAATACATTAAAAAGAGCATGATCGTTTAGTTGCGAAGAAACTGAAAACACTTCAAACGGGCCTGCAAAATCCAATACCTCGGCTTCATCAAAAATAAAGATCCCTACATTCCTTTTCATAGGTGTTGTATTGAAAATACTACCTGGCAAACTATTTCACTGGTTTTGCCCATCTTCATCTATTAGGATATCCAATATCTGGATGGCGGCTTCACTTATCTTGGTTCCCGGGCCAAATACGGCAACAGCACCTGCATCAAACAGAAATTCATAGTCCTGTTGTGGTACAACCCCCCCTACAATGACCATAATGTCTTCCCTGCCATATTTTTTTAACTCGTGAATCACTTCGGGAACCAGTGTTTTATGACCTGCTGCCAATGAAGATACTCCCAGAATATGCACGTCATTTTCAACGGCTTGTTTGGCGGCTTCTTTGGGTGTTTGGAATAACGGACCTATATCTACATCAAAACCAAGATCTGCGTAGCCGGTAGCCACTACTTTGGCTCCGCGATCGTGGCCATCCTGTCCCATTTTAGCGATCATAATTCGGGGACGCCTTCCGTCTATTTCTGCAAATTTATCGGCCAGTTTCCTGGCTTTTTCAAAATTCTTATCGTTATTGATCTCCTTTGAATACACGCCGCTAAATGATTGTATTTTTGCTTTATATCTTCCATATACCGCTTCAAGTGCATCACTAATTTCTCCTAAAGTGGCTCTTTCTCTGGCGGCATCAATAGCTAAAGCTAATAAATTTCCTTGATCTGTGCGGGCACATTGCGTTAATTTATGTAAAGCGGCCTCAACTTTTTTATGATTTCTGTGCTGTTTTAACTGTTGTAGTTTTTCCAGTTGTTGTTTTCGTACTGTTTGGTTATCTACTTCCAGAATGTGAAGAGGGTCTTCTTTTTCCAGTCTGTACTGATTGACCCCCACAATAATGTCTTGAGAGCTATCTATACGGGCCTGCTTTCTTGCAGCAGCTTCTTCTATTCGCATTTTGGGAATACCAGCTTCAATAGCTTTGGTCATTCCCCCTAAATCTTCTACTTCCTGTATCAATTTCCATGCTTTCTGTGTAATATCATGGGTGAGACTTTCTATATAGTGACTCCCCCCCCAGGGATCTACCGTTCGGGTGATACTGGTTTCTTCCTGAAGGTATAACTGTGTATTACGGGCAATTCTGGCAGAGAAATCGGTTGGCAGGGCAATGGCTTCGTCCAAAGCGTTTGTATGTAAGCTTTGAGTACCTCCAAAAGCAGCGGCGGCAGCTTCAATACAGGTTCTGGCCACATTGTTAAAAGGGTCTTGTTCTGTAAGGCTCCATCCACTGGTTTGGCAGTGTGTACGCAGGGCAAGTGATTTTTGGTTTTTAGGATCAAATTGTTTTACGAGTTTGGCCCAGAGCATCCTGCCTGCTCTCATTTTAGCAATTTCCATAAAGTGGTTCATACCAATGGCCCAGAAAAAGGAGAGACGCGGTGCAAAATCGTCAATAGACATACCGGCATCCAGCCCCGTACGTATATATTCAAGACCATCGGCCAGTGTATAAGCAAGTTCAATATCGGCCGTAGCACCTGCTTCCTGCATATGATATCCTGAAATACTGATACTGTTGAATTTAGGCATGTTTTTGCTGGTAAATTCAAAAATATCGGCAATGATCTTCATGGAGGGCCCGGGTGGATAAATATAGGTGTTACGCACCATGAATTCTTTTAAGATGTCATTCTGGATGGTGCCAGAGAGGTCTTTGATGGTTACGCCCTGCTCCTGGGCAGCTACTATATAGAATGCCATTACCGGGAGTACGGCCCCGTTCATGGTCATGGAAACCGACATTTTATCGAGCGGGATACTGTCGAAAAGAACCTTCATATCTTCAACCGAATCGATTGCCACCCCGGCTTTGCCAACATCACCAACTACGCGTTCATGGTCAGAATCATAGCCCCTGTGCGTGGCGAGATCAAAAGCCACAGAAAGTCCTTTCTGGCCGGCAGCAAGGTTACGTCTGTAAAAAGCATTACTCTCCTCCGCCGTTGAAAATCCGGCGTATTGACGTATGGTCCACGGCCTTTGTACATACATGGTGCTGTAAGGGCCTCGTAAATAGGGAGGAATACCGGCTGCAAAATTTACATGAGGGATATGCTTACTGTCATTTTCAGTATATAGCGATTTTAATTCAATGCCTTCGGCGGTAACAAACCCTGAAGAATCAGGGTTACCGGCAGACGCGGCATTATCTGAAAGTTTTATATGTTGTAGATCTCTGCGTTGGGTCATATAACGATGGTATTGGATACGAATTTCTACGTACTATTTTTTGTTTTCTTTCTCAAGGCGCTCCTGTTCATATTCTTCTGAGAGCCTTCTCCTCACTACCGGTTCAATCAAGGTTTTTCGCACCTCTTTTTTTACAAAAGGATAGATCTCGATATCGTCTTTCATCCGGTCATCGGGATTTGGGTATTTATTGGTCCCTACCAATACGCGTTCTCCCCGGTTAAAAGCTTCCTGTTCTTTTTGGGCGCTTTCCCGTATTTTTTTCTGAATAGTATGTTCTTTAAGTTGTTTGAGAAAGCCTCCTACCTTTTCTATTTGCAAGAACAGTTCCAGTGCCCCCTCAGCCAGTTGTTTGGTAAGCGTTTCTATATAGTAAGCGCCATCTGCCGGATTCCGTACTTTGTCAAAATAACTTTCGTGTTTCAGTATTAATAATTGATTTCGACTTATACGTTCTCCAAAATTATTGTCTTTGTGATAAATGGCATCATAAGGAAGGTTACAAAGGGTATCGGCACCTCCCAGAATTCCACTCATCATTTCGGTGGTAGTTCGCAGCATGTTCACATTATAGTCATATATTGTTTTGTTACGATAGGAAGGCATGGCAATTATATGGCAAGGGGATTTTATATTATATTCTGCGGTGAGTACGGCATACAATTCTTTCATAGCCCTTATTTTGGCTATTTCCATGAAATAATCTGAACCTATGGCTACCTGAAAAAGGATACTTCTTTCTGATGTTAAAAGAGGTAACAAACTATGATTTTCCAGGATATTAAAATATTCATTGGTAAGGGCCAGCGTGTAGGCCAGTTGCTGTATGCTGTGCGCACCTGCATTTTGGTAGAGTGAATTGTCAACGGAAAAAACAGTATTGATACCTGGTATTTTGACAATATCTCTCCAGACCTCTTGATCTTTCTGAAGGTTGGCAAACCAGTTGCCGGAAGCTGCCAGGTTTCCAATGATGTCATTTTCCAGAAAAATGTTTACGGGAGCCCCTGAAACGAACTCATTGAGTGTTTTAACAAAAGAAAGTGACAGAAATTGTGGTGAAATAAATATGTTTACTGGCCTGGTAACTATACCTTTTAACAGTTTGGAAAGATCAATTTTTTCATCAGGGATCACAAACCATAAGGAATCTACTCCTTTTGTAAGTGCTTCTACTCCTTTTTCATTTGCTGCTTCTGCATTTTTTACATAGATACGCTGTGAAGTACTCCAAGCCTTACCGGTAGTGCAGGTGGCTCTAAAAGTATCCTCATCTGCATGATAAAAGGGTTTTACCGCTATCTTTTCGGGGGTTTCGCTAATAAGGGTTTCGTTGTAATCGGCACCTTTCAGGTCAAACTGTATTTTTTGTTTCCACTGCTTTGCGGATATGCTATGGAATTCATCAAACAGGGATTTAGTCATTGTTCTTTTTCTGTTTTATGCTGTCGGGATCTTCTATAAGATAGATCTCTTCATTACTTCTTTTTAAATAATACTGCTCACGCGCATATTTTTCGAGACCTTCTTCTGTATCCAGTTTTTCTATCATTTTTTTATCTTTCTGAATTTCGGTCTGAAGGTGTTTTCGTTGTTTTTCGAGTTTTTGAATTTCTTTATTTAATTCTCTGTGGGTGAGATATGCGTTTGAATCGAAAAAAAGCATCCAGACGGCAAAAACGGTAAGTATAAGCACATAAATATTGCCAAATATGCGAAACCATTTTTTTTGTCTGAGTTCTTTAAGCTTCATAGATCAGGTAATACGTTGGTTAATAATGGTTCTTACGATATCTATGGCCACTGTGTTGTGTTTATTGTTGGGAATAATTATATCGGCATATTCCTTCATGGGCTCTATAAACTGCTCGTGCATAGGTTTTAAGGTGGTTTGATATCTGGTAAGTACCTCTTCAATATCTCTCCCTCTTTCAGAAATATCTCTTTTGATCCTTCGTATGAGTCGTTCATCCGAATCGGCGTGAACAAAGATCTTAATATCAAACATATCTCGTATTTGTGCGTTGGAAAGTATAAGAATACCTTCTACGATCATTACTTTTCGAGGATGTGTATGTATCGTATCTTTGGAACGGTTGTGCTTCACAAAAGAATATACGGGCTGGTGAATGGGTTTCCCTGCTTTGAGTAGTTTGAGGTGCTCTTCCAGCAAATCAAAATCAATGGCGCGAGGATGGTCAAAATTGATCCTGGTGCGCTCCTGATACGAAAGATGCGAGGTTTCTCTATAATATGAGTCTTGAGAAATAACCCCTACTTCGTTTTCCGGTAGCTCATTGATAATTTGATTTACTACAGTAGTTTTACCGCATCCGGTTCCTCCTGCAATCCCAATAATAAGCATGCACTGTTTTTTAAGCAAATTTAAGGATTGCAATTGAAACTATGCGTTTTTTTAAAAGAGGGTACCTTTTCTTTAAGAAGGAGTATAAATAATACCCGATGAAGAATCTCTGGACGCGCCTGTGACAGAAGCGAGTACATTAGTACTGTTACACTCTTTAAGTGCACCCATTAAGCCAAAAACCAGCGCCTCTTTAAAGTCGATAAGCCGGGTTTCAGGAACTACCACTAACACGGCCTTGCCTAGTTTTTGTTGTAACGTTTCAATAAAGAAACTGTTTTTGGCTCCGCCACCGGTTACCAGTAATTGTCCTTTTTTGCCGTGTAATGGTTCTTTTTGAATGGTACCGGCAATTTTTTCGGCTATATGATGCACAGAAGTATGCAGCAAATTCTCAATACTATCTGATGTATGGTCTATAATGGGAATTACTTTTTCCAGAAACCACTCATACCCAAGTGATTTTGGATAAGGTAATGTGTAATACTCAAGTGCATTTAAGTTGTGGAGGAGGTCTTGATTGAGAATACCGCAGCGGGCCCTCTCACCGTTGTGATCATAGGCTTTTCCTATTTTTCCTATGATATGATTTAACAGCATATTGGCGGGTGAAACGTCAAAAGCGATCCTTTTACCTTCTTTTTTAAAGGAAATATTGCTAATACCACCAAGATTTAAACAAAAATCATAAGTGTAAAAAAAGTGTTCATCGCCAATAGGGGCAAAGGGAGCTCCCTGTCCGCCTAGAATGAGGTCATTGCTTCTAAAGTCGCAAATAACTTTTACGCCACAGGTATTGGCAATGTGCTGTCCTGATCCTATTTGATAAGTGATCCCTTTTTCGGGTTGATGAAAAACCGTATGACCATGAGAAGCAATAAAGTCTGGTGACAATGCTTTCTCTTCTATAAAAGTAGCAACTTGTTGCCCCAACCATGCTCCATACCAATTATTTAATTGTAATAACTCTAAAGCTTCAAGATGTACAGAGTTTTTTAGTTTTTCTCTAAAAGAAGAGGTGTACTCAATGCTTTTGGTCTCAAGTATGCTAAACTGCCACTGGTTATTTTCAAAATAAATATGGGAATACGCCATATCCAGTCCGTCCAGAGATGTTCCGGACATAAGTCCTATTACTTTATAATTGTTCATACTATTTAATTGTAAAGATTACTGATAAGGGTTTTTGCTCATCATTCACTACTTCTTTTAAATCGATCAAATGCAGTTCACTCTCATTAAAGATGTTTATCCAGTTTTCAAATGTTCGTGCATACCAGGTATGTCCATCCTCAAAATTCCCGGGTAACCCTTTCCAGGAATTGTCTATCCATTGTGATTGATAAGGTAGCTGATTTTGAAATAAAAAATAGGGATGCAGGGTTTGAATGACCAGATATCCCTGTTCTGAAATCATTTTCCGGGTTTTCTTCAACAATGTAACCAATCCTTCTTTTTGATACAGACAAAAGTTAAAAACGGCTGCATCAAAAGGTGCATTGGGAACGGTTATATTGTTAATTATATCTTCATAAGTGATATTAAAATAGGGTTCGGGCCCTTTTTCACCGGCACTTTTTAATAATTGTGGAATGGCATCGATACCGGTAGCTTTTTTGCCTATTGCGGTTACGCTTCGTGTTAGCCAGCCTTCTCCACATCCTACATCCAGAATAGTACGTGCCGGAAGGGTTGCTAGTGTTTCTACAATAGCCGTATTGGTGTACTGACGTGATGGAATTTCATCCTGCTCTATAACACGTACCCATTCTTTTGCATTTTTTTTCCAACTTTCTATAATGTGATCTTTTGCTTTCATATATCTTTGATTGAATGAATAGTTACCGGTAGTTTTCCTATGGGATCAAATTTTCCTAAAAGACATTCTGCAGCTGCTTCTTTAAATTCCGGGAAATCCTGATAACAGGAAAGTATGGTATCTACTTCTTTCAGATTTGGAAGAATTCCCAATACATATGGATTTCCAAAAAGGGCCAGTACACAGGTATGAGACCGGAAAATTGTACTTAAGGTATGTAAAATATCATCACTAAAACCGAAATTATTTTGCGGTTTCAGAGAAGGGGGGAACAAAGCAATAATCAATGTATGGTCACTGGGGATACTTTTTAAAAGAACTTCATTTTCATTAGATTTTTCAGTGAATATCCATTCATATTCCGGGGTTTTGTAAGCTGTATTAAGTGTTTTAAAAAAGAAGTTACCGGCATGCTTACCGAAGGAGAGTTTTGTATATTTCTTATGTTTTTGAAAAACAGGGATCTCGGTTGCTGTATTTTTAATGAGGGTAATGCTATTTCTGGCCAGTTTTGATTTTAACCGGGAACTTTCAAAAAGTTCAAACGGCGTACGTAAAGAATGTTTTTTCACGTCTTCCTTCAGGAGCCCCACTTTTTCTTTTAGGGCTAAGATCCTGCTAACGCTTTCATGCAATGATTGTTTATCACTTTTTTGTGCTATCATTTCAATACCGGCTTCTACGTTTTCAGAAAAACAAAGTATATCGTTCCCGGCGTTAAAAGCATTCCATTCCAGAAGCCCTTTTTCTTTGTAAATATCTGAAATGCTGCGCATATTCAGAGCATCTGATATTACCACCCCTTTGAAACCAAGTGTTTCTCGTAAAACTCCTTTAATGATCTCTTCTGAAAGGGTAGCCGGAATAATTTTTCCCATACTTAATGCAGGTACTGCCAAATGCCCGATCATAATACAATCGGCTTTTTCTTCAATTGCTCTGATAAAAGGGACCAGTTCATTAAGCATGAGCTGTTCTTTGGACTTGTGAATAACCGGAAGCCCCAGATGCGAATCTACATGCGTATTCCCGTGTCCCGGGAAGTGCTTAAAGCAACCGGATATTCCAGCTTTTACAAGACCTTTGTAAAACGCAATGGCATTTCTGGAAACGGCATCTTTTTTTTGCCCGAAAGAGCGATATCCGATAACCGGATTGTTTGGATTTTCATTAATGTCGGCTACCGGAGCCAGATTTAAATGAATACCGGATTCTTTAAGGTCACGCCCAATATATTTGGCTGTTTCAAAAATGAGCGTTTCCCGGTTTTCTCCAAGGGCTCCCAGAGAGAGTGCGTACGGGTACTGGGGGGTGTTTTCTATACGCATGGCCAAACCCCATTCGGCATCTATGCTCATTAATAAAGGGGTGGAGGAGATACTTTGATAATGTTCTATGAGTTCTCGTAAACGGTCGTAACTGTATTCATTACGCACTACTTGTTTTTTTCCTTCAAAATTAGTGGCAGCACTTATCCTGCTATGGAAAAAGGTAAGCCCTCCAATGTGATAATCTTTTATAAGGGTTTCTATTCTTTTTACTTCGCTATCATCACCATTTATAAAAGCAGCAGGAAAGAATAACTGACCGGCCTGTTCTTCGAGAGACCATTTGTTTATAAATTTCTGAGTATGTTTTTCTACTATCATAGAGTTACTGTTTGCCGTAATCGTAAGGATAAGAAATATATTTTGTCATGAGTATTCCGGGAACCGCAGCAATTACCACCCAAATAAAGAATCCGGTATATCCCAGGAATTCCTGAATGAACCCGCTTAACATCCCGGGGATCATCATCCCGAGGGCCATAAAACCAGTAGCAATAGCGTAATGAGCAGTTTTGGAAATACCTTCGGAAATATAGATAAGATACATGAGAAAAGCCGTAAACCCGAAACCGTAACCAAATTGTTCTATTACCACTACAGCCGAAGCCATGAATACAGATTCGGGTTGCGCCCACGAAAGAAGCACGTAAAATATATTAGGAATATTTAATGAAAGTATCATGGGCAACATCCATTTACCAAGCCCGTCTCTTGAGATCAGGATACCTCCCATAATACCTCCCAGTGAGAGTGCTATAAGGCCCAGTGTGCCGTATATGGTTCCTACTTCTGCCGTTGAAAGTGCCAAACCTCCCGTTTCTTTAGTATCCAGTAAAAAAGGAGATGCCATTTTTACCAGTTGTGATTCACCGAGCCTGTAGAAGAGTATAAAGGCCAAAGCTGTACCTATTTGTTTCTTTTGAAAAAAGGATAACATTACTTTTAGAAAGCCCTGTTTTTTATCTTTTTCTGTGAGACTTTCAATTTCTTTGGTAGCCAGGAGATTGAAAATGGTCATTATAACCATAAGAATGGCAACACTTACCATGGTATAGGACCAGGCTTTTTGCGGATCTCCATATTGATTTTCAAGTACACCGGCTATTACTACAATAAGCCCCTGCCCGGTTATCATGGCCAGTCTGTAAAAAGTACTTCTTACGCCCAGAAAAAAAGACTGCTTTTTAGGAGGTAACCCAATAAGGTAAAACCCGTCTGCAGCAATATCGTGGGTAGCCGAAGCAAAAGCACTTACCCAAAAACAGGCAAGACTTACAATAAAAAAATAGTTTAATGGGATACTGAGACCTACCCCCAGAAAAGAAAGGGCTATAAGAAACTGCATTCCTAAAAACCATTTGCGTTTAGTGGCAGATATTTCCACCAGCGGACTCCACAGGGGTTTTAATACCCAGGGCAAATACAACCAACTGGTATAAAGCCCGATATCGGCATTCCCTATTCCGAGTTTCTTGTACATAATAACCGATACGTTTATCACAATTACATACGGGAGTCCCTGCGTGAAATAAAGAGCGGGTACCCAAAACCAGGGTTTCATTTTTTTTTGGGAATCACTATTCACTTTTTAGCATGTTTTTGTAAACGCTGTTTTCAGAACCGGGAATGGATATGGCCCCAACCGTTTTTTTGTAATATGCCTCGGGACCAACACCTCCTATAATTCCATAAATATACCCTAAATCGCGCAGCCCCTGAAGGCTTTTTACCAGTAATACTTTGCCAATACCTTTGCCTCGTTCGTTAACCAAAGTACCAGTAGGGCCAAAAAAGGATTTTGCAGTGCATTCATAACAGGAAAATCCGAGTATGGTGTTTTCTCGTTGTGCTACAAAGCAGGTTACCGGTAGTCGGGTAAAAGCTGTTTCAACTTCATTTTTCCAGTAGTCACTGAAATGTTTACCCGCCCATTCTGCCAGTATGGTTTTCTCGGGAGCAATGGGTCTTCTAAAAAGAATACCTTCGTTTTCAAACAACTGTTCTTCGAGCCGGGTAACATCCGGAAGTTCCAGAAGGCGAACTAACATGTCTTTCATAGCTGTATTTTTTTAGAGAAGGTAAGATTCCCGTTTTTTCCTTTTGTAATTTCCATCTGTAACATTTCACTTTCATTGCCATAACGATCTATAAAACAGATACCCCATACCTGCCGTTTTCGTATTTTTTCTTTAGCGATATGAAAGGTATTATTTTTATCTATAGGTGCAATAGATAGTATATATTCAGCACTATTGTCTGATAATTTTTGAGAATTTCCTGCAGAATAGACAAGTATCTTTTTTGTATTTTGAGGTACATTCTCCAGAACAAATGAATATTGAGAAGCAGACTGAAAGCTGGTTTGGATTTCAGGAGAAAACAGTTCAGCAGTTTCTTTTTTTAAGGTGCCGGGTGTGAGCGCGGGACGGGTATAGACTTTTCGCTTAAGATAATTTACGACATCTTCGTGACGATTGATCAGGGATTTGGCACTAAAAAAAATATTTCCGTTAATATTATCGGTAGTACGCGACAATTGTATTTGTTTGGGAATCTGTTTTTTTCGGTTCCATTGCGTGTCGTCATTGTTCCTTATTTTATATGTACCGTTACCTATGTAAATTGGGGTGTTCCATGAATTTTTTGACCACCAGTTTACCAGCTTTCTATGAGAGGCCACTTCATAGTCCATACTCCAATATAATTGGGGTGCCATATAATCTATCCATTGCTTTTGCATCCAGGTAATGGGGTCTGCATACAGATCATCATAGGTGGTTTGTCCTGCCTGGGTATCAGATCCCTTGGGGTCCTTATCAGCATTTCTCCATACCCCAAACGGACTTATCCCAAATTGAACCCAGGGCTTGGAAGATCTAATATATAAGTGTATTTGTTTAATTAGTGTATTCACATTTTCCCGTCGCCAGTCATCAATATTTTGCCCTGGTTGGGCATATTCTTCATAAGCAGCGACATCATTAAACTCTTCTCCCTGAATTTTATAAGGATAAAAGTAATCATCAAAGTGTATGGCATCAATATCATAATTTTCAACCACCTCTTTTATTATATTTAGAATATGTTCCTGCACCTCTGGAAGTCCCGGGTTATAATAATACTTTTTTCCATAGCGTAAAAGCCAGTCGGGGTGAGTATTAAAGTCATGAAATTCACTCAGTATTTCCGTATTGAGATCAAAAGTTGCTCTGTAGGGGTTTAACCAGGCGTGAAACTCCATACCACGCTTATGCGTTTCTTCGATCATCCAGTGAAGCAGAGTAGTGTATTCTTCTCCGGCCTTTCCTTCGGTACCGGTCAAGAAACGAGACCAGGGAGCCAGTTCACTGGGATAGAAAGCATCACCTGCCGTACGTATCTGTACAATGGCAGCATTAAAATGTAAGGATTGGTAGAAGTCCAGTAATTCAAGATAATCTGCTTTCTTTTTTTCAATAGGATCTGAAGGATTTTTGGGCCAGTCAATATTTACTACTGTGGCAACCCAAAACCCTCGAAATTCTGTTTTTGGGGGTACCTGTTTTTTTGTGATACTTCCACAGGCACTTAAAGTAAGGACGAAAAGAATACAGATTTTTTTGTACATAACAATTTTTACACGAATTTAAAAAAAAGACCCACTTAAGGAATTACCGAAAGCAGGTCTTTTTCAACTAAACTAAACTTCAAACTAAAGACTTAAATAGACGGATCGGCAGGCGTATTGGTATTGTTATTTCTTTCTGTTTCCGGATAAGGATAAAAATTACGATTACGCTCATCGGTAAATACTTGTATAGCAGTGCTGGGTTCTGGTCTTCCAAATCTTCTGCTGTCTTCCAGGCTCATGCCTGTGAGAAAAAGCTCAGCTCTACGGTTTTGATATACTTCATCAAGCAACGCATTTACGGTTTGCTCTCCACTGTAGGGATCGATATCTGCATTTATGCCAAAGGCATCATCCGTATCAGTACGTACGGCATTAATTGCTGCAATGGCAGCAGATATATCCGGACTGGCTTTGCGCAAATGCGCTTCTGCAATTATGAGGTTCATTTCATCCGGAAGGTAAAGAGGAATGCTTTCCGTGTCGGTTTGGAAAAAACCTTTCAGGTTTTCAATAGGTAATCCGTTTTGATTATCCTCATCGAGCGGATCCAGATAAAAATCGAGCCTGCCATCATTGGCATCAAACACAAAAGATGCAGGTAAACCAAAGTTGTCACGAGGTTTAAAATTAGAGATATTGTTTTGGAACACACGTGTCCAAATAGGGTTGGGGTTTAGAACATCGTAACTAAACACAGATGTGGAAGACTGATTCACATTACCGGCACTGGTAATGGCAGCATCATAGTTGCCTGCAAAAAGCTGATATCTGGCAAGTATGGCATTGATCGTATTTAAAAGATCGATATTACCTCTCAATATTTCACTATCAAATTCATCTGAAACAGGTGTAGTGGTTATCAGGTCACGAGCTTCGGTTAAAAGGCGAATGGCTTCGTTAAAACCTTCCTGTCGGGAAACAAATGTTGCGTTGTTATCGGGGTTGGTCAATATAATTACCTGTTCATAATTTTGTGACAGGCTGCCTATACTCATGGCCCGGAACAGGTTGGCATACGCGATCAGGCCGCTGGTAGTGCCTTCATCCAGTTGTACATTGGGTGTATTCGCTGCAATGTCTTCTGCAACTCCCATGACACGCATAAGATTCCTCCAGATCCCTATTACATTGGAATTAAAATTAGGAAGGGGTGCCCCTCCGTCCTCTAGCTCAATCATATTTTGGAAGGTGGTGGTAATCCCTGCTTCCCGTGTAGTAATAGCGGGTGTTTCAATAATAAAACGCAGGCCGCTGGTACTATAGATCTGTGACATTCCTATTGTAGCACTAAAAAGCCCTTCACGAGTGTTAAAGACCTCATCTGCAGATGCCGCATTAGGGTTTTCAAAATCTGTTTCGCATGATACGAACGTCAGGATACTTACGAGTATCACTGCTATCCCTTTATATGTTATGTATTTTTTCATGATCATCTACATTAATAAATTAAAAGCTTACGTTTACACCTAGTTGGAAGGTTCTGGGTATGGGTACCGCAGCAAAGTCAAAACCACGCACCCCGTTGCTTTGTCCTGCTGTATTGATCTCAGGATCCCATCCTGAATAATCGTCCCAAGAGATCAGGTTACGACCTACAAAACTTAATTCAAGACTGCTTATAGCACTGTTTTCAGGATAAAAAGTATAGCTTAAAGCCAGTTCTCTTAGTTTTACAAAAGACCCATCTTCCACAAATTCCTCGAAAATGTTAGCCTGAGCGCGTCCAAATCCTTTAGGGCGGTTGCCTAATAGTTCCTGTCCTACATTAGAACCTCCACCAAAAATTACGTTATCCAATAAACGCCGGTTCCAGTTGAATATATCGAATCCCTGTACGGCATCGAACTGCAAACGAAGACGGAAATTTTTATAAGTAAATTCATTGATAAGGGAACCAAACCATTCAGGATTGGGATCTCCCAGAACTTTGGAACTACTACCATCGGGATTGGTACCCTGAAAAGGAAATCCGTCAGCATTCAGCGCAATATCTCCGTTTTCATCGCGGGCATAGAATTGTCTGAAGAATACTCCTAAAGGCTGTCCTTCTATAACAAAGTTGGTAGAAAAACTTTCGGGTAGTGCAAATTGTCCGCCAGGTACGCTGGTAACGATATTTTCGTTACGTGAATATGTAGCGGTAATGGTCCAGTCAAAATCTTCTGTTTTTATGGGAATTGCTCTTAAAAGGATCTCAACCCCTTTATTTTCTAATTCCCCCACATTTTCGATTCGAGTAGTAAATCCAGTAGAAGGTGCCAGTTCTCTCTCCAAAAGCAGGTCGCTTACTTTTTGCTTATAATAGGTAAATTCTAACCCTATACGATTATCCAGAAAACCTGCATCAAAACCAATTTCGGTTTCTGTCTGGCGTTCCGGAGCCAGATTTTCATTTCCCTGTCTTGTATCGGGCACCAAACCACTGGCTCCGTTAATGGCAATAGGATTAAAGACGGCAAAACGGTCAAAAGCGCTAAGAGCGGTAAGGTTTCCAGCTTCTCCCCAGGATGCACGTAGTTTAAAGGAGTTTACGGTACTGCCAAAGGTGTTTTTCCAAAAATCCTCGTCTGAGATCACATAGGAAATACTGGCTTTTCCAAAAAACTGGTTTCTTTCATCTTCTCCAAAAACAGAAGCACCATCATAGCGAATAGCTCCATTGATATATAATTTGTCCTTATACCCAAAAGATTGTTGCAGGAAAGCTCCCCAAAAGGATTCCTGAATTCTAAAATCACCCTGGCCTGTAATGGTTCCGGCACTGGCTACTTTAACAAGCGGAGGAAGTCTGTCTGATTGTATAGCCGTACTCTCTAATTCCTGATATTGCCAGGTACCTCCCAATACGGTGGTAGATTTAATATTTTCGGTAATATCGGTTTTATAACTTATGTTCAAGTCATTATTAAAGAGAAAGTTATTGGCATCAGCTCTACGAGCAAAACCTGTTTGTATCGTAGAAGTATTTCCAGGAGGAATAAATGCGGTTCCCGACTGGTTGAAATAGTCAAAACCAATTTTATAATTTACTGATAATTTATCGGTAATACTTGCGTCAACTCCAAGATTTGTGATCATACGGTTGGTTTTTTGGCCGAACTCAAATCTGGCCACGGCCTCTGCCGGGTTGGTGCGGGGTACCAGCAGGGAGGTGACAGGATATACACCCGAGTCGTCTGGGGCAGGATTTATAGAGTTGTCACTAAACAGGAATCCTGTAATGGCCCCGTAAGCCGAGTTAATACCACCGTTGGGAACATCATCACTTTCACTTCTCACATAGTTAAGCCCTGCATTAAACTTTAGCCAGTCATTGGCCTGTTGATCCAGATTTATTTTAAGGCCGAAGCGCTGAAAACTGGTGTTTTTAACGATCCCTTCATTATCCAGGAAAGAACCGGATATAAAATACTTAGTATCCTCATTTCCGCCGGAAACCGACATAAAGTTTTCAATACCGACCCCGCTGTCAAAAATTTCATCCTGAAGGTCAAAGCGTTGGGTTTCAGTCGTATCGAGATTATTATTATCAAACGGGTCTGCCCATGCCAGCGGTGCTTCGTTGTAGTCTATTTTTTTTCTTAGTTCGTTGATACGAACATTGGTAGTAAATGAAAAGCGGGGTTTTCCTGACTGCCCTCTTTTGGTAAAGATCTGTACCACCCCGTTACTGGCCCGTGAACCATAAATGGCTGCCGCTGCAGCGCCTTTAAGGATCTCTATACGTTCAATATCATTAGGATTAATATCCGCCAGTCTGTTTTGTGCATTTCCACCAAGATCGATAAGCTGTGAACTGGAGTTACTCACTAAAACCCCGTCAATAATATAAAGTGGATCTGAAGAACCGGTTATGGTACTGGCTCCTCTAAGGCGTATGGAGATACCCCCGGCGGGGTCTCCGGAATTCTGCTGAACCAAAGCACCGGCCACTTTACCCGACAAGGCCTGATCTACCGCAATGGCCCCGTTGTTCTGAAGCTCGGATGCCTGAACAGTGGAAATAGCATTTCCCAGCTCCCTTCGACTGGTGTTGCCTGCTGTACCGGTCACAATTACTTCATCAAGATTCAGAAGGTCTTCTGTTAATTGTATATCATTTGTTATTGAGGTGGTACTTCCCAGCGACACTGGTATAGTTCGGGTAGAATACCCCAGGTAGCTTATTTTGAGATTGTAATTACCGGGAGGTACCGATGCCACAAAACTATAGTTACCGTCAAAATCGGTAACAACCCCGAAAGTGGTATTTTCAATAAAAACCGATGCTCCTACAATGGGAAGACCATTAGTTTTATCAGTAACCTTTCCGGTCATTTCATAATCTGAGTTTTGCCCAAAAACAAAACTACCAGTCAGTGATACACAAATTAATAATAGAAATTTGTACACTGACTTTTTTTTCAAAAAGTTATAAGTAATTTTCATGAAATTAAGTTAAAGTTGAATTTCTGCTTCTAGAATTTATACCGCACAAAACCTTCAATGGCTTCATATTCAGGAAGACCCAGTTGGTTGTATTTTCGGGCGGTTTCCTTGTTTCGGTCTTCTGCACGTTGCCAGAATTCGCGTTCATCACTACCAGGAAACATAGCCCTGTCTTTTTGTGATTGGTGTTTAAAAATAGCGTTGCGTTTTCTGTGAAGGTCTTTTGGGCCTATTGGAACTGCCATTTCCATATCAGAAATGTCCCATTCCTGCCAGGCACCTCGATACAGCCATAAATAGGTATCCTTTATCCAACTCACCTTATCCTGTAGAAGCCGGTTAACAGCTTCGTAGATAATTTGAAGGCAGACTCTGTGAGTACCATGGGGATCTGAAAGATCGCCCGCAGCAAATATCTGGTGCGGTTGTATAGTATTAAGCAGGTTATAGGTAATTTGGATATCTTCTTCGCTGTAGGGCTTTTTCTTAACTGTTCCGGTTTCATAAAAAGGAAGGTTAAGAAAATGGGCGTTCTTTTCTTCCACTCCGCAATAACGGCAGGCAGAAAGTGCTTCTCCTTTACGTATGAGACCTTTGAACTGCTGTACTTCAGGCTTGTCAACATCTCCGGGATGTTTGGAATTCAAAAATGCACGAACTTCCTTAGTGAGTTTAGTTATTTCTTTACCGGCAGGGGTGTTTTCTACAATTTCTTTAGTAAAATCTAAAAAACGGATCACTTCATCGTCAAACACAGCGATATTCCCGGAAGTTTGATAGGCAACATGAACTTCATGCCCCTGATCTACCAGTCTGAGGAGCGTACCCCCCATGGAGATGACATCGTCATCTGGGTGCGGACTAAAAATAAGTGCTCTTTTCGGGAATGGAGTTGCTCTTTCGGGCCGGTTACTGTCATCTTCTTTGGGTTTGCCTCCCGGCCAACCCGTAATAGTGCGTTGTAGCTGATTAAATACTCTTAGGTTAATTTCTTCAGCAGAACCAATTTCTGCTACCAGGTTACCCATTCCGTATTCGTTATAATCTTCATTCGTAATTTTCAAAATAGCCTTATTAAGCTTTTCCGAAAGCCATATCACTGCCTTTTTAATAAGCCCGTGCGTCCATTCACACTCTGCTACGAGCCAGGGAGTTTTAATACGCGTTAACTCTGAAGCTGCGGCCTGATCTACAATAAATTCACAATTGTTATGTTTTTGTAGAAAAGAGGCGGGAATAGACTCCTTTATTTCACCTTCAATAGCCTGCTTTACAATATGGGCCTTTCCTTCACCCCAGGCCAGCAAATATATTTTCTTGGCAGCCATGATAGTACCAACTCCCATAGTAATAGCCTTGAAGGGAACATTTTCGGTAGCAAAAAAATCACTGGCTGCATCCAGTCGTGTTACTTTATCCAGGCGAATAAGCCGTGTTTTACTGGTTAATGAAGACCCGGGTTCATTAAACCCTACGTGGCCCGTTCGTCCAATACCCAGTAGTTGTATATCAATACCTCCGTATTGTACTATAAGACTTTCATAGTGGTCACAAAAGGTTTTTACCTGATCAGGAGATAAAGTCCCGTCAGGTATATGTATATTTTTCTTCGGTATATCAACGTGATCAAACAAATGTTCATTCATGAAGCGCACATAGCTTTGTATAGAGTGTGGCTCCATAGGGTAGTATTCATCCAGATTAAAGGTAATTACGTTTTTAAAACTTAAACCTTCCGTTCTATGAAATTGTACAAGGTAGTCATACACTTTGGTGGGGCTCGATCCCGTTGCCAGTCCTAAAACGGCATTTTCACCCCGCATCGCCTTTTCCTTGATCAGATCTGCTATTTTCCTGGCAATGTATTGTGAAGCCATGTCTGAACTTTCATATACATACGTTTCTATGTTTTCAAACTTTTTAGACTCAGGATCAAACTTCATATCGTTTTCGGGTGTTATTATGTTGTTTAACATGCTTACATTTTAATAGATTCAGATATAGAGAACATATTTAAAATCCCTCTCAAAGTAAATTAAAAAAAAATGTATTTGCAATTTTTTGCTGTTTTTTTTGCAAATTTTTTCTATATTAGTTGAAAATATGAAGATAAATTATTGCAAATATTGCAAAAAGTGGAAATTTCTTATTTTGTAGTATTTAAAAAAATATTCTGATTTTTGCAGTAAATAAATTATTCTAAATGCTTAAAGAAGAAAGGCACCAGATTATTCTGAACGAAGTGCATATTCACAACCGTGTACTTTTGCCGGATATTGCAGAGATATTAAATGTTTCCGTAGATACGGTACGAAGGGACGTTAAAGAACTGGATGCTAAAAAAAAGCTTAAAAAAGTACATGGAGGTGCTGTATCTTTAGGGTTTAATATTTATAACTACCGAGAGCAGGATATTTATTTACACAAAAAAAAATCTGCAATAGCTGAAAAGGCCGTTAAATTGCTTAAAGAAGGTAATGTTGTATTAATAAGCGGAGGAACTACTAACCTGGAACTGGCCCGTATGATCCCTCCCAAGTTAAACCTTACTTTTTTTACCCCCAGCCTTCCGGTGGCTATGCAGCTTCTTTCACAACCTAATGCAGAAGTAATATTCCTGGGAGGAAAATTATCAAAAGAAGCTCAAATAGCAGTAGGAGGCAATGTAATTAACACTCTTTCCGATATTAAAACCGATATTTGTTTCCTGGGAACAGGTTATCTTGATCCCGTACACGGACTTACCGAATTTGACTGGGAAGTCGTTCAGATAAAAAAAGCAATGATCAAAGCAGCACGCCGTACCGTTTTATTAACCATATCAGATAAATTACATTCGGTACAGCGCTATAAAACCTGTGATCTGCATGCAATAGATACTCTGGTAACCGAACTGGAACCCGATTCGGAAGCATTGCTTCCATTTAAAAATAACACGATTCATTTTCTTTAAAAGAAAACATGGCAACAAAACACAGAACCATCACAGAAGAACCCTCATTATACGATTCACTGGAATCAATGAAAACCAGTGAAATATTAATGAATATTAATAAAGAAGATAAAAAAGTAGCAGAAGCTGTAGAGAAAACAATACCGGTTATAAGTGGTTTGGTAGATGAAATTACCAAAAGGTTTGGCAAAGGCGGACGCCTTTTTTATATAGGAGCTGGTACCAGCGGGCGCCTGGGTATTCTGGATGCTTCTGAAATACCTCCAACATACGGACTGCCGCACGACCGGGTAATAGGACTTATAGCAGGAGGAGACAGTGCTATCAGAAAAGCAGTAGAGTTTGCCGAAGACGATTTGGAGCAGGCATGGAAAGATCTTATGAAATATAATATTACTGTAAATGATACTGTGATAGGTATTGCTGCTTCAGGAACTACTCCTTATGTTTTAGGAGGAGTGCGGAAAGCCAGAGAAAATGGGATACTTACTGCCTGTATAACCAATAACCCGGGTTCTCCTCTGTCACAGGCAGTTGATCATTCTATTGAAGTAGTTGTAGGCCCGGAATTTATAACCGGAAGTACACGAATGAAAAGTGGAACATCCCAAAAGCTGGTGCTTAATATGATCTCTACCAGTCTTATGATTAAAATAGGAAGAGTACAGGGAAATAAAATGGTGAATATGCAGCTTAACAATAATAAGCTGGTAGATCGTGGCGTACGCTTCATTATGGAAGAGCTACTGGTTTCCAAAGAAGAAGCCCAAGCGCTTCTTACCCGCTATGGTTCCGTAAAAAAAGCCATTACTTCCCGACAGTAATATATTGATCTACTTAATCTATTCACAGACACTATAAAGGGTAGAGGCAGTAAAGCAAATTTTATTATTGATCATTGTTTTAAGGTTGCTCTGTTTCCGGTACAATTCTCAATATACCTTTTCCTTCTACGGCCAGATAAATATATCCGTCAGGGCCCTGTCGTACATCGCGAACCCTGCCAATACCGTCAAATAATCTTTCTGTGTTTTTCACTGTATTCCCTTCTATAGATACTAATTCCAGGTATTGGAAAACCAGTGACCCTACCAACAGTTCGCCATCCCATTTTGGGTACTTATTAGAGTTTACAAAAGCCATACCACTGGGAGCAATAGAGGGAGTCCATTGATACAAAGGATCTTCCATTCCGGGTAAAGAAGTATTTTCAGTAATGGGTGTGCCGTTATAATTAGTGCCAAAAGTGGCGAGGGGCCACCCGTAATTTTCACCTTTTTTAATAATATTTATTTCGTCGCCTCCTCTGGGCCCATGCTCATGAGTCCATATCTCTCCGGTAGCTGGGTGTAGGGCCATTCCCTGGATATTGCGGTGCCCGTAGCTGTATGTAGCCGTTTTAGCGTTGGTTTCATTTACAAAAGGATTATCTGAAGGTATGCGCCCGTCATCATGCAGCCGGTACACTTTACCACCATCGCGCGTGATATCCTGAGGGTTTTCATCCCGGTTTCCCCGATCTCCAATAGAGAAATATACAAAACCATTTCTGTCAAAAATAACTCTGGAACCAAAATGCTGACCGGCAGTAGTATTGGGCACGGCTTTGTATAGTACCTCTACGGATTCTAACCGGTTATTTACAAGTGCAGCTCGTACCAAAGCCGTATTTCCTCCGTTTCCACTTCCTTCATCAGAAGCCAAAGTAAGATATATCAGGTTGTTGGAATCAAAATCAGGGTGAACCGCTACATCTAATAATCCACCCTGACCGCTAAAATATACCGGAGGTACATTTTGGATCTGAATTTTTTCACCATTTTTAAAATGGATGAGGTTTCCGGATTTTTCTGTAAAAAGAAAACTACCATCGGGAAGAAAATCCATTCCCCATGGAATTTCACTAGTAGCAGCCACAGTTTCCAGTGTATAGGTAACTGTGCCATTAGTTGGTGTTTCATTTTTGCTTTCCTGGGCACAGGAAACAAAAACAATGATACCTGAAAGAAAAGTTATGAATTGATTTCTCATGGCAATAAGTTTTATGAAAATTACGAATAAAGCAGTTGAATATCAAAATGCATTTTAATATATACGCAAAGAAACGGGTATTAGATCGTTTCCTTATGCACTCTTTGGTTGATGTCAATGGCAGATAAGATATGAATAATGGTTTAAAGTTTATTTATTCTTTTATAAAACAAGTTGCTATTTTGGGGAGTTTTTATATTTTTGCGTTCCCAAAGTAGATGCCTGAATACGTATTGTAGAAAAGGAGTTATACAAAATCGGGATGTGGCGCAGTTGGTAGCGTACACGCATGGGGTGCGTGTGGTCGCTGGTTCGAGTCCAGTCATCCCGACGAACCACTTTTCAAGTGGTATTAAAGCACTGTTAACTGACTGGTTGACAGTGCTTTTTGTTTTTATTGAATTCATCTGATATCATTTAAAACCAAGTTTTTGGTGTGCAAAAAGGTGAGCACACCGGCACACTGATTGTTGTAGTTTTAGGTATGAACGATTGAGGTCAAGGGCAGTCCGACCAGTAACAATTGTTCAATTTAAAAGATTACAACATGCGGACAGACAGTACTTTAGGAATCAATTTCTTCGTCAGGAAAAAACGCAATGACCCTAACATATACGATATCTATGTTCGTATCACGGTCAAAAAGGAGCGTGCAGAAATCAGTATCAAACGGGACATTCCGGTGTGCAATTGGGACAAAACCCGTGGAAAGGCATTACCGATCAACAGAATATTGGAGGATCTGAACGCATACCTTGATACAGTTTATGGGGAAATCCTCAATGTCCATAGGGAACTGCATATGGAAAGGACATTGATCACGGCAAGATCTATCAAGGCCAGGTATGTCGGGGAGGACGAAGTGAACCACACCCTCTTGGAACTTTTCGAATATCATAATTCCAATATGGTCAATGCCCTAAAGCCCGGGACCATGAAAAACTACTTCTCCACAGAGAAATATTTAAGAGGTTATATCAGCACAAGACTTAAGACAAGTGATGTACCTCTTAATGACCTAAAGCATAAGTTCATTTTGGATTTTGAACATTACATAAAGACATTCAAGCCTAAAAAGAACCGAAAGACCTGTTCCAACAATGGTACCATGAAACATTTGGAGCGCTTGATGAAGGTCACAAGACTTGGGGTAAGACTAGAATGGCTGGACAAGGACCCGTTCAGGAACTTCAAGTTACATTTTGAAAAGTTTGACCGCAATTATCTTACCCAAAGAGAGATTGACCTGATTGACAACACCACTTTC
Source organism: Ascidiimonas aurantiaca (assembly GCF_037646345.1). Lineage (NCBI taxonomy): Bacteria > Pseudomonadati > Bacteroidota > Flavobacteriia > Flavobacteriales > Flavobacteriaceae > Ascidiimonas > Ascidiimonas aurantiaca. The sequence goes on from NZ_JBBEWR010000002.1 coordinate 478,432, forward strand.
ATGAACGTTGGAAGGGAAAGGGTAAAGGATATTTTCCTGTTCAGTTGCTATAGAGGGCTCACCTTTATGGACATCAAACTTCTGACCAGGGACAATATCAGTAAAGGAGTTGACCGAAACTATTGGATATACACTAAAAGGATAAAGACCAACAAATCAGTTAAGATTCCCATGCTCCCAAAAGCGGTGGAAATTATGGAAAAATACGAAAACCTCCCCATTGAAAACAACAGTTTATTGCCTGTTTACAGTAACCAAAAGACCAATGCGTATCTGAAGGAAATAGTGAGGGTCTGTGGAATCCATAAGAATATTTCCTTCCATGTGGCGAGGCACACTTTTGCCACAACCGTTACGCTATCAAACGGGGTCCCGATAGAAACGGTGTCCAAGATGTTGGGACATACCAAATTGTCCACTACCCAGATCTATGCCAGGGTGCTGCAGGAAAAAATCGGGGAGGATATGCAGAGAGTAATGGAGATATATTCCAAAAGCCCAACGAATGGCCTTTTGAGAAAATCAGGAGATGGAGTTGCAATGAAAAACTGATAATATGGAATTTGAATATGAAGATTTTGATCGGATTAAGCAAAAGTCCGAGGGAGACAAAGGCAGAATAGAACTTACCTCAGAGATGTTAGATGACAATGGCTCCATATCTATTGAGCTTAGGGGTAGAGATTCGTCAAAGACGAATTCGAGATGTGTGTCTGTGGACACAATCTCGATTGCTCCCGGTGGTCACAATAAAAAAAAAGAGGTCGTTTAAGGGGAAGACCGAACTGATAAAATTCAGGTGCACGCCCTTTGAAAAGAAACTGCTGAAGAACCGGGCGAAAAGATGCGGACTTACCCTGAGCGAGTATTTCAGAAGGGTGGCTTTTGATAAAAAAGTGACCGAACGCCTTACAGAGGAAGAAATTATCATTTACAGGATGCTGATGAAGTTCCATAATAACTTCAGATCCATTGGTAACATGTACAAGAAGCGGAACCCTCATCTGACTGAAAAGGTATACTGGCTGGCCGATGAGATAAGGGAGCACCTCAAAAAGTTCAGGATATGATTGGTAAGGGAAGGGCCATATCACATACCAAGGCTTCCATGGCCTATGGGTGGAACCAGGAGAAGGATGCCGAAGTCGTGTTCAAACAGGAACTCATTGGCAACAATCCTGAAGAAGTAACCCAGGAATTCAAAATGCTACAGAAACAGAATTACAATTGCAAGAGGAACACCCTTTCCTTTGTCCTTAGTCCCACGATTAAAGATGGACAACGGTTAAAACAGAAAGAACTTGAAAAAATATGCCAAAGGTTCATGGAACGGATGAAACTTGGAAAAAGACAGGCCATTGCCTTTGTTCATAGGGACAAGCAGCATGCTCACATCCATTTATACGTGAATAGAATCGATTACCAAGGAAGAGCGTACAACGACAGCTATATTGGCAAACGGAGCCAGCAGTCGGCCGAAAAAGTGGCGGAGCAACTGCAGCTGACAACGGTTAGGCAGGTGCAAATGGAAAAGGAGTTTTTGCTCAATGATGTCAGGCAGGAGATTAAGAGAAGGCACGTACTTACACTCAAACAATTTTCACCAACGAACTTCAACGACTATATGAAATTTATGGATACCAATAGTGTCAAAGTGATTCCTAGTATCAACAGGGCAGGAAAGCTTCAGGGGTTCCGTTTCGAGTTCGATGGCCACAGCCTAAAGGGCAGCGAGGTGCACCGGAGCATGACGGGTGGCAATATCGGATATATGCTCTATGGGCAATCAAGTAGTATGGTAAAAATAAGGCCAGTGAAGATCTTGGACAAAACAATGCCCATATCCCCCAATTTGATTGCCAGCATTGCCAAAAAAGTAGCCAAACAAGCAATCAAACGCTCAGTTCACCTGGGAATGGGAATCTAAAATATCAGAACTATGGCAACGATGAAAGAATATATGGAAGTGTTGACCTCTGAAATGGAGGCTTTCCGCAGTGACGTTGACAGATTGGAAAAAATCAATGACCAGTTGAAGGATACCGAAGTTTCCATTGATGTAAAGGAGATCAAAGCTCTTTTAAAAGAACACCAGGCCGGACTGGAAAGACAAAGCGAGCAGCAGGAAAGGTTCCATGCAAAAATGGAATCACTTTTTCAAAGGGCCGGCGTTTACCCTAAATGGGCGATTATTGTATTTATATTGGCAATCCTGCTCTCCGTTACCTCATTGGCCTACGTCTACTGGACAAAAGTTACCCAGGAAGAAGATAAAGGGACCACTTCGATTGTAAGCCCCGGTACCAGGGGATAACAAAAAAGGGTCTGTGGACCATTGTTTTTTTTGTTGGTTTGATTCCTTCCTACTGATATGACATTATTTTGGGCATCGTCCCTATTCTTCAATGTTATAAAAATGTAAAGTTTAATACTCTTTTTGTTAAAAGGAGCAAAGGCTAGAAGCTCTAAAAGTATAAAAACCAATAACTTAATCTTAAATTATAGAAAAACCTTAAAAAAATTAAGATTTTTATTCAATCAAAAATAAATTTTTTTTCCTACTTTTATTGTTGCAACCATAAACCAAAAAACCTCATTTTCCCTTTGAAGGCATTATCGGTTTTCTAGTTGGCCTATTTACTTGGGCCAGTGTACTTTTATGGATGTTTTTAATGTTTTCAACCCTAAAAAATATAATATGAGGCATCTTGTTTTCCCTATTTTGTTCTTTTCAATGTCGATTGCCTTTGCACAGGTGACCACGTCTTCATCAGGTAGGGTAAAGGAAATCAAAACGGACTTTGGGTTTGAGCAGATTGATGGGCAATATAACCGAACGGTCTTAAAATCTGGGTGGCTGTCTGAAATCGGAGATTACCTGAGTATCAAACATGGAGGGGGAAACGTAGAGACCTATACCTATGGTCTTAGGATAAGCGATGGACATGGCTTTGATTTTGGAAGGAATGATTTTGCGACCTCTTTTATAAAGGTCAAGACCAATGGCTATGTGGGTATTGGCACTTCAAACCCCCAGTATAAGCTTACGCTTAATGGAGGCAGCTTTTCCATAGGGGATGGGGGCAATGGTATTCCCTTTAAAATATGGGCAGGGAGTAGCGGAACTACAAACCATTTGAGAATAGGATCGGATATCGGCCATTATGGTGATGCAGTAGTAGAGCTCTACCAAAACTATGGGGGAGGAACAGAACAAAATCCAGGCAAATTGGTCGTGAATGGGGATTTGGCCATTGGCACATCCAGACTTGGAGGATACCGACTCTCTGTAAAGGGAAAAATCCGTGCAGAAGAGATTAAGGTCGAAACGGGCTGGGCCGATTATGTCTTTAAAGAAGACTATGACCTACCTACTTTGGAGGAAGTGGAAAAACATATCCAAGAAAAAGGCCATCTGATCAACATACCATCAGCAAAAGAGGTCGAAGAAAATGGTATTCAACTCGGCGAGATGAACAAATTATTATTGGAGAAAATCGAGGAACTCACACTTTACGTTATTGAGTTGAAAAAAGAGATAAACAAATTAAAACAAGATAAAAAATGACAAGAAAATTCCTTTGGATTCTTAGTATTCTATTTGTGCCGCAAGTGATGATTTCCCAAACACATACCAATGCAAGTATAGAAAATGATGTATATGTCAATTACAACACTTACTCCAGTGGATCAACAGGTGATGGTAGAGGGAACCTCATTCTTTTCGGAGATGGCAGCAATGGAGGGGGAAGCTTACAAAGGGTTTGGAGGTTTCTCTAAAGGATTTAGTTGACTTCTAAGATATCACGTCAGTATACCTGAAGTCTTTATAAGATAAATTTGTCTTGCCTAGTAAATCCTTTCTCATTTCTAGAATAATTGTTCCAATAATTTCTCTTCCTTTTTGAGGGTCTGGCTGATTTCCTTGTTCTTCGATTAATAATCGTATTAAGTTATTGATTGATTCAACAACTTCATCAGAGCTGTACAACCAAGATTTATATTGTTCTTCAAAGAATTTTCTCTTTGTTTCTGCAGAAACGGTTGAGCCTACAAAACCCTGTAATGCAATAATCAAATTCGAATATTTTTCTTCCTTGAATTTTAGCATTGCTTCCTTTTGCTTGCCTTTAATGGCAAAAAAAAATGTCAAATAACTACTCAATAAAGCTGTCAATATTGGTAGAATGATTAACAATAAATCTTTAATTTCCATGGTTACTTTTAATTGAGCATAACGGTTTGGCTATGAGTAGTTGCGTTGGTTGGCACATAACCTTGCAAGTACACACCAAGTTGGAAATTCCGAAGGAACTTCCAAAGTAAGCCAGTAGAAGCAATTACTTATAGCCAATGTTAGGCACTGGCTTTATTTCTTTTCTAACTTCTCTAATCTTTTTTGCAAGTCAAGAAGTTTTTTGTTGAGTGATTCTAAGTCCTCAATTTTTTTGGATTGTTCTTTGATTTTCTTTTCTTGTTGAATAGTATAAAGCGTCAATTCCTCAATTTTTTGCAAAAGTTTAGAATTCATTTCACCAAGATAAATACCGTTTTCCTCAACTTCTTTGGCAGAAGGTATGTCTTTTAAATGGCCTTTTTCTTTGATATGGTTTTCTACTTCTTTAAGCGAGGGTAATTTGTAATCATCGTAAAAAACAAAGTCAGACCATCCACTGGCTTCTACCTTAATTTCTCTCGCTCCAATTGATCCTTCTACTGCTAGTTTATGTGTTCCTGTAGTTGTTGTGTTGATGCCTACACTGCCATTGGTTTTTACAATAATTTGACCAATTCCACCACCAGTTTTAATGGCAAAATCCTCATAAGCTGTATTACTGGCATTTCTTGAAGAAATGTAATTAATGTATGTTGGATTTTCAGTAGATGGACCAGCTGCAGCTATATTTAAAGTTCCTTCATTTGTTCGGAACGTAGCAATTGTTTCGTTCCCGCTATTTCTAAATACATCTAATTTACTACTAGGAGAATTTGTACCTAATCCGAGATTTCCGTTTCTTTTTAGCGTCATTCGATCTTCACCTGACATCTGGAATTTAATATCTCCAATTGCTGCTTGGTTATCTAAAATCGCAGTTCCATCATTATTCAAATTCTGACTTATTTCAAGTCGTTGATTGGAAGACTGACTTACCCTAAATGTTCCACCTACTATATCCAGCCTTGCGTTTGGGTTAGATGTTCCAATACCAATATTACCATTTGTTTTGACGAGAAATTGTCCAATTCCGCCTCCGGTTTTAATGGCAAAATCCTCATATGCTGTATTACTGGCATTCCTAGAAGAAATGTAATTGATATAGGTTGGATTTTCAGTTGAAGAGCCAGCTGCCGAAATATTGATTAATCCTTCATCAGTTCTAAAAGTAGCTATGGTTTCATTTCCACTATTTCTGTACACATCCAGTTTGCTGGTTGGTGAGTTTGTGCCAATACCTACTTTATCTCCTGTGTCTGATACTTGAGCATGCGAAAGGGTTTGAATGAAGATTAAAAGAAATACTAAGGTTAATTTATTCATGGGAAAGTTTTCAAGTTAAGGGAAATTGATCATAACGTTCTCGTATAACCGCAGTTACGGGTTTATATGCGTTAATTTTCGGTTTAGCACAGACTTTAGCAATTCCGAGTGGATTCGGACGTAGTCGAATCCGCCGTAATTGCGGTTATACATTGTTA